>DASWDA010000107.1:0-1732 GCA_036395695.1 Gemmatimonadales bacterium | reverse complement strand
CACGAGCCGTATCGGCGCCTTCCGGCTACCGGGTTGTTCAGGGCAGCCCTAAAGGGCTGCACTACGAGTAATCCTAAAGGGCTGCACTACGAATAATGAGGGCCGCACTTATAAGCGAGCACGAGGCGCGCCGGTACTCGTAGTGCAGGCCTTCAGGCCTGCCTAGCACTACTTTGTCACCTTCGGAGCGGAGCATTGCGGCGAAAGCTGTCGAGCATCGCGAGGAGGCGCCGATTGTGGATGATGTAGAGCAGGCTCATGATCTCGCGCACCCAGCCGCGAACGACAGGCAGCGTGGGTCGGGGCGCGCCGGCGGCGCGTCCGCGTTCGATCTGCAAGAAGGTGAAGGCGACGGCCGTCAGGACGACATGGTGCGACCAGCCCTGATAGGTGCGGCCCTCGAAATGATCGAGCCCCAGATCGTCCTTGAGCTCGCGATATTGCTGTTCGATCGGCCAGCGGCTACGCGCGAGGGCGACCAAATCGACCAGTGCCGTCGTGTCCGGCAGGTGGAGCAAATAGTACTTCCGCTCATCGGTCGTCGCGGATCGTTCGCAGAGCAACCACCGGTCGCCGCGTCCCTTCGTCGGTCGTACGCGCAGCGCACAGAACCGCGCGGTCAATGGACCTGCGGTGCCGGTACCCCAAGTCACGGATTCCCACGCCTCCTCGGGGGCCGACTGCGCAATAGCGGTCGCGGACTGCGTGCCCGCCACGCCCACGACCGCGCACGACACCTCGCCGCGAATCGCCACGCCATACGGGAGGCCGAGACGCTCCAGGCCAGCGCGGAACTGCGCGTTGCTCCCGTAGTCGGCATCGACGACCACGCCGGTGATCGTGAAGCCCGCCTGCCGGATCGTGCGCACCTGCGCCAACGCGATGCGCCATTTCTCGCGAAACTGCAGCGTCGCCGGAATGCCCGCCGCGGTCCGACGCGCCGCATCCTCGGTCCAGGACACGGGCACGTACAGATCGTACGCCAACGGCCACGTGCGCCCGTCGGCGATCAACGCACTCGACACGGCGACCTGACAATTGCCGATCTTCCCGAGCGCACCACAGTACTGTCGCTGCACGCCGACCGAGCGTGTCCCCTGCTTCGGGAACCCCGTGTCGTCGATCGCGAGTATGCCCGTGCGCGCGGGGACCACGGTGCGCACGTGTGCCCAGACGCGCGCCGCGTCCCACGGGGAATGCGTGATGAAGTGCTGGAGCGCCTGATACTGACCCGGATCACTCAAGCGTCCATGCATCGCCTGCATGGACTTCCGCTCGCTGTCGTTGAACAGCCCGTCGAGGTACTGACTCGCGGCCTCCCGCTGCGGCTGCCGGCTGAAGCACGCGCTGAACCCATCGAGGTACCGGCCCAAGCGCCGCAGCAGCGCCCGCGCGGGCCCCGTCGTCACGCCCGCAGCGTACGGAATTCCACGTGTCAGTACAAGCGCGATCTCACCAGAATGCGTGGCTCAGAGACGATGAACATGACAAAGTAGTGCTAGCCGCCTGGTTTCTTCGGCGGGTTATCGGCTGTCTTCGTCGCTTCCTTCGCGCCCACGTGATCCGCGAGATGCTCGCCCGAATGGCCTTCCGTGAAGCTCTCGTCGATCTCCGGCAGCATCGTCTCGTTCCACGCGAGCCATTTCGCGACGAGCCGATCGTAGACGTCCTTCCGGCGTTCCTTTAGGTTTGCCCGTTCCAGCGGATCGTCGACGACGTTGAAGAGGTATGT
>DASWDA010000106.1:0-19397 GCA_036395695.1 Gemmatimonadales bacterium | reverse complement strand
GACTACCATTTCGCCGCCGGGCAGGTCAAATGGATCAACAAGAGCACCATGGTGGCTCGGCCGGCGGTGCTCTATGTCCGCGACGTCCCCATCATGTGGCTGCCATTCATCTTCTCGGATATTCGGGGCGGCCGGCGGAGCGGGATTCTGTTTCCGCATTTCGGCATCAACGATCTCGTCCGTCCCACGCGCCGCTACGCGCGGCACCTCTCCGACTTCGGCTACTACTTCGCGCTCAACGACTATGTCGACGTACTGATCTCGGGGGATTGGTTCGCCGGCCGGAATGTGTCGGTGCACAGCCAGGCGCAGTACCAATGGCTCGATCGCTTCATGAGCGGGCAGCTCACCTTCACGCGCACGTCAGAGCTCGATAATCCTGGCGTCAGCACGCGCATCGGGTGGAACCACACCCAGCGGTTTAATTCGCAGACATCATTCAACGCGCACGTCGACTATTCCACGAATGGCGCGATCATTCAGCGCAATTCGCTCAATCCCTGGGAGGTTACCGCCCGGGTCGGGTCGAGCCTGAACTTCGACAAACGCTTCTCCTGGGGCGCGCTGAATATCGGCGGGACGCGGTACCAGGACCTGTCATCGGACAACATCACGCAGACATTCCCTACGATCAGCCTGACGCCGTCCGCGGTGAACATCACGTCCTGGATGACATGGTCACCGGGGTTCTCGTTCAGCAATGACCAGCAATTCCACCAGGCGAATGGCGTCTTGCTCGTCCCCGGTGGCGCGACGCCCGATACGCTGAAGTTGTTCAACGACACGCGTCGCACGACGATGAACATCAGCACGCCGCTGCGCTTGGGGCGTTGGAATTGGGTCAATAACCTGTCGATAACGGACTCCCGGATCCACGGCCGCCAGGAGTTCAACCTGCCAGGGGACAGCACGGGCGCGGTCGGGAAGGTGCTGTTCGGGGAAACGTACGAGTCCCGCGTCGAGTGGACTACGGGCATCAACCTGCCGTCGTTTTTCGCGAGCAGCTGGAAACTGCAGCCCGGCATTGCGATCGTGAACGCGACCGGCGCGGGCCCGTTCATGATCCGCAACCAGTTCACGGGAGGCGAGTTTCTGCGCCAGGGGAAGCGCCTGCAATTCAGCGCGAGCGCGTCACCGACGTTCTTCGGTTTCTTCCCCGGGATCGGCCCCCTCTCGCGCATCCGGCATTCGATCTCCCCCCAGATCAGCTATCAGTACGCGCCCGGCGTGAGCGTGCCCGCGGCGTTTGCCCGCGCGATCGATCCGTCCGGCCGGACGCTCAACGCCCGTACCGACCCGCAACAAACGATCAGTCTGGGGCTGTCACAGAACTTCGAGGCCAAGCTGAAGCCGGCCGCCGGCGACACCGCCAGCGAGGCTGAGCCGCGCAAGCTCCGGATCTTGAGCATCAGCACCAGCGGCATCGGCTATAACTTCGAGCAGGCGAAGCAGCCGCACCGCACCGGCTGGCAGAATCAAACGCTCTCGAACACGTTCCTCTCCGATTTGCTGCCAAGCTTTCAGCTATCCATCACGCACGACCTGTGGAAAGGGCAAGTCGGAACCGACTCGGCGAAGTTCAAGCCGTTCCTGCAGAGCGTGTCGGCGTCGTTTACCGTGACGCCGGCGACCCTGCAGGGTCTTGGCCGGATGTTTGGACTCCGCCCGCGGCCCGCGCAGCCCCCCCCCGCGCCCGACAGTACGGCACAAGGCCCCGGCACGCCGTCCGACGACTTTCACCGCTTTCAGGGCAGCACGCGGCAACCGTATCCCCCGCGGGGGCCCGGAAGCGGAATGATGGGTGGCGGAATCGGCGGAGGCAGGGGCTTTACGCTCGGTATTTCGTTGTCGCTGTCGCGCAGCCGCAGCGACACAACGCCGCAGCTGCGGAACGTCCCGGGCCGGGAGACCTCGGCGATGAACCTGTCGTTCAGTCCGACGCGCAACTGGACCGCGAATTGGAGCACGCAGTACGACCTCGTCACGCGCCAGTTCTCCTACCACTCGTTGTCGCTTCAGCGGGATCTGCGGCGGTGGCGGGCGAGCTTCAGCTTCAACAAGACGGCGGCCGGCAACTTCTCCTTCAGCTTCAACATCACGTTGACCGATCAGCCGGACATCAAGTTCGACTACGATCAGAACACCTACGTCCGATAGACTGCGCTGTCCTCTGGCGGTGACATTGGTGCGGTTGCCTCTTTCGTAACTACCTGCACAACAGCGACTTCGCTTCGGGCATGAGCCGTGCTTACTCCTTGGGCGATCCCCCCTTCTGAGGCTCTTATGCGTGTCTTCTTGTCCCTGGTCTTGCTGGCCACCGTCGCCTGCCAATCGTCCCTCGTGGACGGCAACGGCAGCGGTCCGTCCACGCCAGCCAACCTGTCCTACGAGCTCGAGCCGAGCGGCGATCCCAGTCGTCCGCTGGGCATTCTGCTCCTCTGGGATGATGTGACCGACGCGAATCTCGCGAGCTATCGCGTGTACTCGCGGGCGTCGACCAGCGGCTCCTTCGATCTGCGCGGCGAAACGACCTCCAACAGCTTCCACGACAACGGCGTCCCCTTTCTGCAGTACCTCGTGACTGCCGTGGACGACAACGGCGTGGAGAGCGGCTTCAGCAACGTGATCACGGTGGACGAGCGGCAGCAGCTCGTATCCCCCGGGTGGTTGTCTTCGATTTCCCTGAACGGCGCCATTCATCTCGAATGGGATGACACCTCGTACATCGCGGCGCCGGCCCGCTTCAAGTGGTATCGCATCTACAGCACGGACTACGATCTCGACACCACGTTGTGCGGCACGAACTGGGTGCTCGAGGGCACCACGGTGGCGCCCGAGTTTCTCGCCAGCGCCATGACGAATGGCGTACCGCGCTGCTTCGGCGTTTCGGCAGTCAGCCGCGAAGGGTACGAGAGTCTCTGGTCGCCGCTGCGCCAGGACACGCCCCGTCCCGATGCGCGCAACACCCTCGTGTTCGCCTACGAGGAGAACCAGCCTCAGTCCGGCTTCCGGTTCTGGCAGGACGCGAACGCCGACGGCCGCGCTCAGTCGTCGGAACTCGGCCTGATCCAGAACGGCAACCTCACGAGCATCGACTTCTGGGTGCATCGCGACCCGACCGACTCGACGCTCTGGCTGGTGCCCGAGTTTTCGGGGACGCAAATCCGGCTGTACAGCACGTCGCCCGTGGCGGACCTGACGTCGATCGACTCTGCGTCGGCCACCGGGTACTCGCGCAACATGATTCAGGCGGTTCCGGGCTATGGCTATGTCTTCCAAATCGTGGAGGGCACCACGTTGCGCTACGGCGCGCTGCGCGTGACGCACGTTGGCCGGGACTACCTCATCTTTGACTGGAGTTTCCAAACTGATCCGGGTAACCCTGAGCTGGTGATCCGCGCCGGGCAGTCGGTCGCCATGCCGACTGGCACCGGAGTTCGAGGCTCGAAATAGGGAGTC
Source organism: Gemmatimonadales bacterium (assembly GCA_036395695.1). GTDB lineage: Bacteria > Gemmatimonadota > Gemmatimonadetes > Gemmatimonadales > GWC2-71-9 > 20CM-2-65-7. The sequence continues at coordinate 15,938 of DASWDA010000106.1, read as the reverse complement.
CGAGTCAGGTCTAGGCGCCGGAGTGGTCAAACCACTCCGGCGCCTTAGCTTTGGTCCCCATGGCGAAGCCCGTCACACTGGATGGTCATTCCCTTTCCATAGACGACGTCGTCGCGGTGGCACGGCGGCATGCTTCCGTCGCGATCGATCCCGCGGCGCTCACCGCGGTCAACCAGTCGCGCCAGGCGGTCGAAACGGCGGTGGCTCGCGGCCAGACGATCTATGGCGTGAACACCGGCTTCGGCAAGCTCGCCCACGTCCGGATTCCACCGGACCAGGCCCGGCAGTTACAGCTCAATCTCATCCGCAGCCACGCCTCCGGCGTCGGCGACCCGCTCCCGACGGATGCCGTCCGCGCGATGATGGTGCTCCGCGCCAATGTCCTGGTGCGCGGGACGAGCGGCGTGCGACCGATCGTTCCCGAGCTGCTGGTCGACATGCTGAATCGGAAGCTGCACCCGTCGGTGCCGTCGCAGGGCAGCGTTGGTGCGTCGGGCGACCTTGCACCGTTGTCTCATCTCGCGTTAGCCATGATCGGGGAAGGGGATGTCAAAGTCCCGAACCCCATCACGCTCGAAGCCAAAGAAGGCCTGGCCTTCGTGAACGGCACGCAGGCGCAAACGGGCCTCGCGGCGCTCCTCGTGAACGACGCCTGGACGCTGTGGCGCAGCGCGCATGCCGCGGCGGCAATGAGTCTCGAAGCGGTGCGGGGCTCACCGGAACCATTCGACGCGCGCATCCATGACGCCCGCCCACACCCCTGGCAGCAGCGCTCGGCAGCGCTGCTCCGCGAGCTGCTGGCGGAGAGCGAAATCCGTGAGTCGCACCGCGACAACGATCCGCGAGTACAGGACGCCTACTCCCTGCGTTGCACGCCGCAAGTGCTGGGGGCGGTCGGCGAGGGGCTCGCGTTCGCGGAACGGCTGGTGAGCGCGGAGCTGAACGCCGCCACGGACAATCCGCTCGTTTTCGGCAATGACGTGGTGTCAGGCGGCAATTTCCACGGCCAGCCGATCGCCTTGGCGCTCGACGTGATCGCGATCGCGCTGACGACACTCGCGGGACTCGCCGAGCGGCGCCTGGAGCGGGTGGTGAACCCGGACCTCTCGTCGGGGCTGCCGGCGTTTCTGGCGCACGATCCCGGTCTCGAATCGGGGTTCATGACGGCGCAGATCGCTGCGGCGGCCCTCGTGGCGGACAGCCGTGTGCTGGCCACGCCTGCGAGCGTGCAGTCGGTGCCGACGGAGGGAAACCAGGAGGACGTCGTCCCGATGGGCATGAGCGCCGCCTGGAAAGCGGGGCGCATTCTCGCCAATGCCGAGCGCATCGTCGCGATCGAGCTGCTCGCCGCCGCGCAGGGACTGGAATACCTCAAGCCGCTCACGCCCGCGCGGGCGGTGGCGCGCCATTACGCCATGGTGCGCCAGTATTCCGCGGCGCTCACGGGCGATCGACCCATGACGGCGGACATCGAGAAGGTCGCGAGCGCCATTCGTGAGGGGAAATTCGCGTCGTGACGGGTCCCCGGACGGTGCGGGCTCCCCGCGGCGCCACGAAGAGCTGTAAGGGTTGGGTGCAGGAAGCCGCGCTCCGCATGCTCATGAACAACCTCGACCCCGAAGTGGCGGAGCGCCCGCACGATCTCGTCGTGTATGGCGGCACCGGCAAGGCCGCGCGGAATTGGGCGTCGTTCGACGCGATCTGTCGCGCGTTGCGCGTGCTGGCGGACGACGAGACGCTGCTCGTGCAGTCGGGCAAACCCGTCGGGGTATTCACGACGCACCCGGATGCCCCGCGCGTGCTCATCGCGAATGCGAACCTCGTCCCCCGGTACGCCACGTGGGAGGTGTTCCGCGATCTCGAGCGCCGGGGCCTCATCATGTACGGGCAGATGACTGCGGGATCGTGGATCTACATCGGGACGCAGGGAATTCTCCAGGGTACCTACGAGACGTTCGGCGCCGTCGCCGCACGGCATTTCGGGGGATCACTCAAGGGCCGCATCGTCCTCACGGGCGGATTGGGCGGCATGGGCGGGGCGCAGCCGCTGGCCGCGACGATGAATGACGGGATCTGTCTGGCGATCGATGTCGATCCCGGCCGAGTGCAGCGCCGTCTGGACACGCGCTATCTCGACCGCTCCACATCCGCGCTCGACGAGGCCCTGACATGGTGCGAAGACGCAAGACGACATGGCCGCGCCCTGTCCGTCGGGCTGGTGGGCAACTGCGCTGATGTCCTGCCGGCGCTGGTGAGTCGCGGGTTCGCTCCCGACGTCGTCACGGACCAGACGTCCGCGCACGATCCCTTGAATGGCTACGTCCCGAGTGGTGTGACGCTCGCAGCGGCGGCGGACCTGCGTCGCACATCCCCCGACGCCTACATCGCGCGCGCACGCGCGAGCATTGGGTCGCACGTCCGCGCGATGCTGGCATTCCAAAAGCGCGGAGCGGTCACATTCGATTATGGGAACAACATCCGCACCGAAGCCCGGGACGCAGGCGTTGCCGATGCCTTCGCCATTCCCGGATTCGTTCCCGAGTACATCCGGCCGCTGTTCTGCGAGGGGAAAGGTCCGTTTCGCTGGGTGGCGCTCTCGGGCGACCCAAAGGATCTGCATCGGACAGATCAACTGGTGCTGGAGCTGTTTCCCGAGAACACCCATCTCAAGCGTTGGATCACGCTGGCACAGCAGCGCGTGGCTTTTCAGGGATTGCCGGCGCGGATCTGCTGGCTGGGGCAGGGGGAGCGCGCGCGGTTCGGCGTCGCGTTGAACGAGCTGGTGCGACGCGGCGAGCTGTCGGCGCCGATTGTGATCGGCCGCGATCATCTCGATACCGGATCGGTCGCCTCCCCCTTCCGGGAAACGGAAGGAATGCGCGACGGATCCGACGCGATCGCCGACTGGCCGATCTTGAACGCGCTGCTGAACACGGCCTCCGGCGCCTCGTGGGTCTCCTTTCATCACGGCGGCGGGGTCGGGATCGGCAATTCGCTCCACGCGGGGCAGGTGATCGTTGCCGACGGGACGCCCGCCGCCGCCAAGCGGCTCGAGCGGGTCCTGACCAACGATCCCGGGATCGGCGTCGCCCGCCACGCGGATGCCGGCTATCCCGGGGCGATCGAAACGGCGCGCCGACACGGCATCCGCCTGCCGCTGACCGAGGACCTCGACTGAAGACACTGCTCGTCGGCGCGCGGCAGGTCGTGACATGTCGCGGGCCGGCGCGCGCCCGCCGCGGACAGGAGATGGCGGAGCTCGAGGTGCTGCGCGACGCCGCGATCCTCATCGACGGCGAGCGCATCGCCTGGGTCGGGCCGCGTGTCGACGCGCCGCGGGCGCGCGCGCGCGTCGAGGTGAGCGGTGTCGTATTCCCCGGATTCATCGATTGCCACACGCACGGCGTCTTCGGCGCGCCCCGGCTCGACGATCACGAGCGCCGGGCCCTCGGCATCGACTACAAAGCGATCGCCGCAGCGGGCGGCGGCATTCTGCAATCCGTGCGCGATGTGCGCGGCCGGACCGAAGCGGAGCTCGAGGCCCTGACCCGGGGCCGGCTCGCCGCGTTGATCGCTCGGGGGTCGACGACCATAGAGGTAAAATCGGGGTACGGCCTGGAGCTCGAGGCGGAGCTCAAGCAGCTGCGCGTAATCAAGCGGCTCGCCGCCGCGCTACCCGCGACGCTCGTCCCGACGTTCCTCGGCGCCCACGAGGTGCCGCCAGAGTATCGCGGCAAGCGCGCTGAGTATGTCCAGCTCGTGTGCAACGAGATGATTCCTGTTGTGGCGCGCGAGAAGTTGGCGCGCGCCTGTGACGTGTTTTGCGAGCCGGGCGTGTTCAGCGTCGACGAAAGCCGTCAGATCCTGACCGCCGCGCGCGCGCATGGACTGGATGTCAAGCTGCACGCCGATGAGCTCGAAGGATCGGGGGGCGCCGAGCTGGCCGCCGCCCTCGGCGCGGTGTCGGCCGATCACCTCGCGTCGATCTCCGAGCCGGGGATCCGAGCGCTCGCGGCGAGCGACACCGTCGCTGTTTTGCTGCCCGCCACGATGATCTTTCTCGGCAAGCGTGCGCAGGCCCCGGCGCGAACGTTGATCGATGCCGGAGCCGCCGTCGCCCTGGCCACCGATTTCAATCCCGGGACGTCTCCCACTATGAGCCTGCCGCTGGTCATGGCGCTCGGCGTGTCCCAACTGGGGCTGCGTCACGCAGAAGTTGTGACGGCGGTGACGATCAATGCCGCCGCTGCCCTCGGACTCGCCCAAGACCGCGGTCAGATTGCCGCGGGATGCGTCGCCGACCTCGCTCTGGCGGCTGTGGATGACTGGCGGGAGGTCGCGTATTGGATGGGGAGGGACGTCGTAAGCGCCGTCTGGACAGCAGGTTCGGCTTGTCCCGCTTCGGCGGTCCCGATATCTTAGTCGGTTCATATGTCAAAGCTTGAGCAGCTCAAAGAGAAGGCAAAAGGTCTCGAGGCCAAGGATCCAAAGAAGGCCGTAGAGATCTGGCTCGAGGTGCTCAACAATCAGGATGACACCAATCCTGACCTTTCCGCCTACAACCGCATCGGCGACCTCTACATAAAGCTGAGGGATCCTGGTCTGGCGGCGGATTACTACGACCAGGCGGTGGACAAGTACGCCGAGCTGGGGTTTCACAACAACGCGATCGCGATGTGCAACAAGGTGCTGCGCAACGCGCCGGCGCGGCAGACGACCTACCTGAAGCTGGCGAAGCTGTACGCCGCCAAGGGGTTTATGTCGGAGGCGAAGCAAAACTTCGTCGAATACGCCGAGCGGATGCAGAAGGTCGGCAAGATCGACCACGCGTTCGCGGCGCTCAAGGAATTCACCGACATCTCGCCCGAGAGTGCCAACTTGCGCGAGATGCTCTCCGAGCATCTGAAGATGTACGGCGCCGACCCCGGCAAGCGCGGTTCCTCCGCGAAGGTCGCGCCACCGAAGACTGCGTCCCCGGCGGGGGGGCATGACGACCTTTCGAAATCGGGGAAGCGGAAGACGTCGAGCCTGGTCTTTCTCGATCTCAACGCGCCCAGTGCGCCGAAGGGCGGGAAAGCTGCGGCGCCACCCGCACCCACACCGACTCCCCAACCTCCTCCTCCTCCTGTTGCCGAGAAGCTCATCGAGGAGGTTGTGCCCGAGCCGGACGAGTCGCTGGAGATCGAGACGACGAGCCTGGCCGACGAAGCGCCGGGTGGCGGCGGTGGTGACAGCATGCTCGAGGGACTCGAGACCACGATTGCGGATTTCGGACAGGTCCGGCAGGAGAGCCCGCGGGCGCCGTCGATCCGTGAGGAGTTGAATCCGGCGGACCTCCACTTCGAACCGGTGCCAGAGCTCGAACCCACAGTTCCCGAAGTGAGCCCGGACGAAGGCATCGAGCTGGAAGGTGCGGATCTCGTTCTCGAAGGCAATGTCGTCGAGACACCCAAACCTCCTCCCCCGCCGCCAAAAAAGGGGGTGCCCACACTGAAGCCGTTGGGCCGTCCGGCCGGCGGAAAAGCTGCAGCGCCGGAACCACCGCGCGTGAAGCCGGTGGTACCCAAGCGTCCCTCGGCTCCGGCTCCGACGGCGAAACCGGCAGCGACGCGGGGGGGTGGAGGTGGAGGCGGGGGTGGGGGACCAGGCACGCGCAAGACTGTGGTCGAGGTCCCGCCGCTCGAGCTGGAGCCGGACTTTGAGACTGCGACGACCGAAGCCGGGCACGACGTCGACGATGAGCCGCTGGCGATCGACGAGGCACCACGGCATCCGAGCTTTATCCAGACGGAAGACGAGACATCGATCTCGACCGGTGGGCGCAAGTCCGGATTCATCGATCTCGGGATCGATGAGATCAGCAGCGGGGCCGATCAGGCGGGTTCGCTCGTGTTCTCGAACATCGAAGAGACGCCGGCGGCACCGGACATCGAAGAGCTCGAGAGCCGAGTCGCGGATAACCCCGACGATCCCGAGGCGCATCAGGCGCTGGGCGAGGCGCTGATCGAGCAAGGCGACCGCGAGCGGGGAATCGAAGAGCTTGATCTGGCGACCGGCGGCTACGAGAACGCCGGCAATCTGTCGCACGCGCGCGATCTGGTGGACGAAGTGCTGCGACTCGACCCGAACAGCGTGCGCCACCGCCAGAAGGCGGTGGAGTTCGCGTTCAAGGCCGGCGACAAGGCGAAGCTGATCGACGCGTACCTCGAGCTGGCCGACGCGTTGCTCCGGTCGGATCTGCCGGAGAAGGCCCGCGCCGTCTACGCGCGGGTGGCCGAGCACGACGCCAAGAACGAGCGCGCCAAAGCCGCGCTCTCGATGCTCGCGCCGGCGGTGGCGGCACCGGCGCCCGCGGGGAAGCCGGAAGGCAAGGTCAAGGCCAAAGACGCCAAGATGAAAGTCCGCGACGAAGCCGGCGCGGACGGCGACTTCATCGACCTCGGCTCGATGCTCAGCGACGAGGACGAGGAACTGCCCGCCAAAGACACACGCATGACCGTCGAGGATGAGGAGCCGACCGGGGACGAGGAACAGGATTTCCAGGACATGCTCGCCCGGTTCAAGCAGGGGATCGACGAGAACATCGACGAGGCCGATTTCCAGTCGCATTACGATCTCGGCGTCGCGTTCAAGGAGATGGGCCTCCTGGATGAGGCGATCGCTGAGCTGCAGAAGGCGTTGCGCGCTCCCGAAGGAAAGCTGCGCACATCGGAAATGCTGGGGATCTGCTTCTTCGAAAAGGGCGCGTTCGGCGTGGCCGAGTCGATTCTGCGCCGCGGCCTCGATCTCCCGGCCTCCGGCGATCAGGAGCGGCTCGGCGTCCTCTACTGGCTCGGCCGCGCGCTCGAGCAGCAAGGCAAGAAGGCGGACGCACGCGATCTCTACGGCCGCGTCTTTGCGGTCGACATTCGGTTCCTCGATGCCGACCAGCGCGTGAAAGCGCTCGCCAAGGCGAAATAGCGTGAGCCAACAAGTCGCCCGTGTCAGCCTCCACGACGTGCAGCGGCCGGTATCCGGCGAGCTGGAGCAGGTCGTGTTGGAGCTGCGGCGCGTGATCGCCGCCGACTTCCCCATCGTGAGCGAAGTGAACGACCACCTGCTGCAGATGAAGGGGAAGCTGTTCCGGCCGACGCTGCTGCTGCTCAGCCATCAAGCGGCAGGATCCAGGGACCCGCGCTCCGTGACGCTCGCCGCCGTCGTAGAGCTGATTCATCTCGCTACCCTCGTCCACGACGACTCGGTCGATCATTCGGTGCTCCGGCGTGGTCTGCCCACCATCAACGCGCTGTTTTCGCATCAGATTGCGGTGATCATGGGGGACTACCTCTACTCGCGGGCGATCATCGAGCTGGTCCGTCTGGACGACCACGAGGCGCTCGGGGTCCTGGCGCGCGTGACCAACGAGATGACCGTCGGCGAAATGCGCCAGCTCGAGGCTCACGACAAGCTCGCGTACGGCGAGGGAGCCTACGACCAGCTGATTCGCGCCAAGACGGCGTCACTCCTGTCGGGCGCGTGCGAGGTCGGCGCGCTCACGGCCGCGGCGCGCTATCGGCAGGCACTGGCGCGGTTTGGCATGCTGCTCGGCATGGCCTTCCAGATCACCGACGATCTCCTCGACTACACCGAACCCGAGGCGGTGACCGGCAAGCCGTCAGGGCTCGATTTGCGGGAGCACAAGGTGACCCTGCCGCTGATCGCGGCGCTGGCGCGCCTGTCGGCGGAAGGGCGACGGGTCGTTGCCGAGCTGATGGAAGCCGCGGAGCCGAGTGACGATTTGGTCGCCGAAGTGATCCGGTTAGTAGAGGGCGCGGGTGGGTTGGCGACCGCGCGCCAGCGCGCGCTGGATCTCGCGCAGCAGGCCGAGGCGGAGCTCGATGTCCTCCCGCCCTCGCCGGCGCGTGATGCGCTGCAGGGGAGCATCGCCTACGCTGTGGAACGGCGCAGCTAATGCCACCCGGACCACGCCGGCCGCTCTTCTATCTGAGTGTGCTCGCCGTCGGCTTCGTCGTCGGCGGCCTGCTGCAGGCGTTCCTGAGGCGGTTTCTCCCCCAGGGCCCGGCGAAAGAGCTGTTCACCTGGTCGGTGACCCCGACCATCGGCCCGATTCACTTGGATTTGCTCGTCATGTCGATTACGCTGGGACCTGTCGGGCTCGATGTGTCGCTGCTCGCCGTCGTCGGTGTCGTGGTCGCGTATCTCGTCGCTCGCTCGCTGTTCTAGGAAAGGCGAACCCATGTTCGGCAATCTTGGCTTCACGGAGATCGCGATCCTGCTGCTGATCCTGGTGCTCTTCTTCGGGGCGAAGCGCATCCCGGAGATCGGCGCGTCGATCGGGAAGGGCATCAAGGAGTTCAAGCGCGGTATCAAGGATGAGCCGCCGCAGGACCCCGGAGCGTCCTCGGACTCTGCACTTCCTCCGGCGGCGAGTGGCAGCGCCCCGAAGCGGTTGAATCAGTAAGGCTGGTATGGGTCTGGGAAACCTGAGCGGCAGCGAAATCCTGATTCTGATGCTGATCGTGCTGCTCGTCTTCGGCGCGAATCGGCTTCCTGAGGCGGGCAAGGCGGTCGGCAAGGGCCTGCGGGAGTTCAAGCGCGCGCTGTCTGAGGCCGAACACAGCATCCAGCAGCTGCCGCCCCCCAAGGGGGAGGAGCAGCCGCGGGATGCCAAACCGAAGCGTCTAGTCGAGTAGCGTCAGAACGTGGCCGCGGCGTCCGCCGAGGCCTGCGACTTGAAGAGATCTTTGCGCCGGTCGACGACCTTTGCCCTGGCGCGCACCCCTTCCATGTACTGCTGAATCCGCGCCTGCTGCACGGCCTGGCGCAGCTGCGTGCGCTGCGTCTCGCGCTGCGCGAGCCAGGCGGTCGAGTCGGCGAGCTTCCGCGACAGCGACTCGATGATGAAGTCGCCCTTCTCACCCTGGATGACGCCGCTCCGCTCTCCGACCTTCAGGCCGAACGCGGTGCCGACGACGAGCGGCTCGACCGCCAGGTAGCTCGGCGGCCGCAGACGCGTGAAGGGACCGAAGCGCTCGACTTGCAGGCCGCGCGCCGCCGCGGCGCTCGCCAGATCCGGCACCCCGCGCAGCAGGACCGCGAGCGAGTCAGCATGCTGCCGCGCATGTGTCTTCTGTTGCTCGAGCCGCACGGCGGCGCTGACCTGCGCCTTGATCTGGGCGAGCGGCGGCACACCGGCCGCGGTGACCGAGTCGAGCCGGAACACATAGTAGCCGGACGGCGCCTCGATCACGGGACTGGTCTCGCCGACGGGCGCTTCGAACGCCCACACACTGACGTCGGGAACGGGGGCGTCCGGCCCGAGCGCGAAGCGCTGACCCTCCACGACCTGGTATTGCGGGGAGAGCGGGATGCCCATGCGGCGCGCGGTGGTGTCGAGCACGGCCGGATCACTCCGCTCCGCCGTGAGGCGCTCGAGCGTGTCGGCACGTGCTTCCACGTGATCGAGATGGTCGCCCTGCACCGCAACGGGAATCAGGATGTGGCGGACCTTGACCGAGTCTCCCTTCGCCTGGTCGATGCGGATCAGGTGGTAGCCGAACTGCGACGCGACGGGCGTGGACAGCTGGCCGGGTTTGAGCGCCCGCACGGCCCGCATGAACGGCTCCACGAAACCCGTCTCGGTCCTTCTCATCCAGCCGAGGTCGCCGCCCCGCTGCCCGCTGCCCGAATCGCTCGACTCGCGGCGGGCGACGTCTTCGAACTTGGCGCCACTCACGAGCTCGCTGCGCACGCGCGCGACGCGTGCCCGCGCCGCCGCGCTGTCGGCGGCGTCCGGTACGCGCGGGATCACGATGAACCGCACATACGCGACTCCCGGCCGTTTGTAGTCGTCGGGATGCTTCTTGACGTATGCCGACAACTCGGCGTCACTGATCGTCGTGGTGTCCGGGATCGCGAGCGGCGACACCGCGAGCGAGGCGACCTTGACCGAGTCGTGCTGGTCCCGGTAGATGCGCCACAGCTTGGCGTCGGTGATATAGACGTCACTGGTGAGATACTGCGCGAGCTTGATGCGCGGAATCTGCTCGCGGTAAATGCCTTCGATCTGCGCCAGCAGGTTGCGATCGGACGTCGTCGCCAGGAACTGCTGCCATTTGCGGATATCGAACTGGCTGTCGGTCTGGAACTGCGGATCGCGCACCACCTCCGGCGGCGGCGAGTTGTGCGCCATGTCGATGATCTCTTCCGCACTCACGCGAATACCGAGGCGGTTGTACTCCTGCTCCAGCAGCGCGTCCTGAATCATTTGATTGATCACTTGATTCTGGATCTGCTGATCTTCCTCGCGCGTCAGTGGCGCCGTACCGTTCTGTTGGCGATACTGCTCGGACGCGAGCTGCACCCGCTGCTGATATTCGGTGACCTGGAATTCTCGACCGTTCACCCGAAGCACCACGTTGCCGCTGGGGCCGAGAATGCTCATCACTTGACCGATGCCGAGCCAGGCCACGAAGGCGATGGCGAGGATGTAAAAGATCCACTTGGCGTTGGAGCGCATCGTGCGCAGCATGGCGACGTCGGACTCCGCTTGAGGGGAGGGTGAAGGGGGATAAGTCTAAAAATGACAACGCACAAACTCAAGCGCACAGGGGCTTGGGTCATTTGACAGCGGCGCCGGCCAAACACTATCTTGCTCCAATTCCCACATAGACTTAGGCGTGGCCTACACCAGCGAGATCGATAAGCTCGAAGCGCGCTTTCGGGATAACCCCAAGGGCAGAAACTTTGCCCCTTTGGCGGACGCCTATCGTAAAGCAGGGCTTATAGATAACGCTATCGATCTCTGCCAGAACGGCCTCAAGCTCCACCCCGATTACGTCAGCGCCTACATCGTCTACGCCCGCTGCCTCGTCGACAAGAAGGACGACGCCGCGGCCCTGGGCGTCTTCACCCAGGTCCTCGGATTGGACGGCGAGAACATCATCGCCCTCCGCGGCCTCGCCGAGCTGGCTGAGCGGAACGGGAAATACGGAGAAGAAGTCCAGTGGCTGTCCCGTCTGTTGAATGCCGACCCCATGAACGGCGACGCGGCCGAAGCGCTCGCGCGCGCGAAAGGGAAAGCCGCGGCGGCTCCCGAAGCGGCAACGACGCCCATGGCGAAACCCGATTTCGCGGTGGAGCACGAAGAGCCTGTCGCGACATCGCTCTCGGCGGCGGCGGCGCCGAGTGGGGACGTCGAGAACTTCGAGAACCCGATCAGCTTCAACCCCAACGCGCACGCCGCGGCGAAGGCGGACGGGTTGGAGGTTCAGGAAGACGTTGAGTTGAATCCGCAGCAGATCGAGCAAGTGGAGATCGAGGGCTTGGCCCGCACCCAGTACGAGGGAAGCGGGATGTTCAAGCTCGATGCGCCGGAGCGGGATGCGGGCCAGGGCGCGTCCGACTTCGACGACGCGCTCCCGCAGGTCGATCTGCCGCTCATCATGCCGGATGACGAGTTCCGCCCGCCCGCACCGCAGCCGCCGCCTCCACCGGCGCCGCCACCGCCGCCGCGGCCGCAACCGCCGCCACCGGCGCCGCCACCGTCGGCCCGCGTTCCCGCAGCCGTCGCGTTGTCCGACGACGACGGCGCCGCGGACACCACCGCGCTGTCGCAGGCCGAACCGGTGCTCACGGAAACGATGGCGGAGCTGTACCTCAAGCAGGGTCATCAGCAGGACGCGTTGCGCGTCTACCAGGCGTTGCTCGCCCAACGTCCCAGCGACGGGAAGCTGAGGAGCAAAGTCGAGCAGTTGTCCTCGGGTGGAAAAAAGCGATCGGGCGTTTCGGCGCAGGCCTTCCTCAAGGGGATCTGGTCGGGGAGGGGCGCCGCGCCGCCCGCAGTTCCGGAAGAGCAAAGCACGCTGGCGTCCGCGTTCGACGCCGCGGGACCGCCACCCGGGGAACCGTCGCGGCCGGCGCAAGACCACATCTCGCTCGATTCCGTCTTTGGCGAAGAGGCCGTGCGCCGGACGAGCGCGCAGCAAGAGGATGTGGCGGCGCCCCCGTCCTTCAACCCCGGCCCGGCGGATGGATCCAAGACCGGCGGCTTCTCGTTCGACGAGTTCTTCGCCGGCGGCAAGCCTGGTGGGGATTCTGCAGCACCCGGGTCGGCGTCGTCGCCGAAGACACCGGGTGGCAGCCGCACGTCCGGCCGGGCGCAGCGCCCGCCGGAGGATGAGGCGGAGGCCGATCAGTTCCAGCAGTGGCTAAAAAAGCTCAAGTCCTAGTGTCTCACCACATCGCTGTGCTGAACGGTCCCAATCTCAATTTATTGGGCGAGCGCGAGCCTGAGATTTACGGCCGTACCAGCCTCGCCGAGATCGAGCGAGCCACCAAGGAGCGCGCGCGCGCGTTGGGCGTCGAGTGCACGTGGATTCAGACGAATCATGAAGGCGAGTTGGTAGACGCGATCCAGGGGTTGCGGGGAAAGGCTGACGGGGCGGTCATCAATGCGGCGGCGTTCACGCACACCAGTTTGGCGGTGCGCGACGCCTTGCTCGCGGTCCGTGTGCCGTTCGTCGAAGTGCATCTCTCCAACATCTTCGCCCGCGAGCCGGAGCGGCGCCGGTCGTTGCTCGCGGATCTGGCGGTCGGGGTGGTGACGGGGTTCGGCGCCGACAGTTATCGGTTGGGATTCGAAGCACTTGCCCGGTATCTCGAGTCGCCTCCCCGCTCCCGATAGGCGCCCCGAGCGACATGCGGCGCTTGCCGCAATGCTCGATGCGGAAGGCCTGGACGCGCTGCTCGTCACGTCGCGTCCCAACATCCGGTACCTGACGGGGTTCAGCGGGTCGGCAGGGGTGGTGGTCGCGACACCGGGAACCCTGATGCTCGTGACCGATTTTCGCTACGACGAACAGGCGCGGCAGGAAAGCGCGGCCGTCGCGCGCGTCGAAATCGAAGGGACGAGTGTGTGGGACCGGCTGTTTAAAGAGCTCGGGGCTGGGGCCTCGGGCCTGGGGCCTGGGAGCTGGATCGGTTTCGAGGCGCATGCCTTAAGCGTGAAGGATGCAGAGCGATTCTCGACGGGACCCGGCCCGGCGTGGCGCTGGAAAGCCGCCGGCGAGCTGGTCGAGCGGCTGCGGGTGCGGAAAGATGCGGGAGAGGTTGCGGCCATTCGGGCCGCGGCGGCCCTGGCCGCGACGGCGCTGCGCGACACGCTCGCCGCGGTGCGCGCGGGCCAGACAGAGCTCGAGATTGCGGGCGCGCTCGAGGGCGCGCTGCGGCGTCACGGCAGCGAAGCGCATCCGTTCCCGACCATCGTTGCGAGTGGACCGCGGAGCGCGCTGCCGCACGCGCAGACGAGCACGCGGACGGTGGCGGCTGGGGACTGGCTGCTGCTTGACTTTGGCGCCGTCGTCGACGGGTATTGCGCCGACGTGACGCGCACGGTGGTCGTGGGGGCGCGCGCCGATGAATCGCAGCGCGCGCTGTATGGATTGGTGCAGGACGCGCAACGGCGCGCCCGCGAGGGGGTGCGCGCCGGCATGACCGGCCGCGACGCTGATGCGTTGGCGCGCGATCCGATCGAGGCGCGCGGATTCGGCGCAGCGTTCGGGCACTCGACGGGACACGGCGTCGGCCTCGAGGTGCACGAGGCGCCGCGGCTCGCGCGCACCGCTGCCGACCCGCTGCCCGAAGGCGCGGTCGTCACGATCGAGCCCGGCGTCTACGTCACCGGCCGGGGCGGCGTGCGGATCGAGGATGATGTGCACCTGTCGGTCGACGGTCCTGTGCTGTTGAGCGATGGCTGCACGGATCTCGTGGAACTGGTGTAGGGCCTCTTGGGGGGTATCTTCACGGTATGAAGCTCGACATCATCGCGCAGATCGTGCAGATCTTGAAGGACGCACCCGAGGTCGGGGCCATCGAGATCCGGCGCGGTCTGTTTGGGGCATGGTCGTCGGTCCGGGTTTCGAAGGCGGGACACGTCGGGAATACGCTGGGGATTGGGGGCTCGGGGCTCGGGCATGTGATCGTCTCGCATCCCGGCGCGACATCCACTCCAGCAGCCGCCTCCGCGACGCCGTCCCCCAGTCCCCAAGCCCTAGCCCCGAGCCCCCAGTTCCTCGAGATCAAGTCGCCGATGGTTGGGACCTTCTACCAATCGCCTGAGCCGGCGGCCCAGCCGTATGTGAGGGTCGGCTCCCGGGTGAACGTGGGGCAGGTCGTCTGCATCATCGAAGCGATGAAGATCATGAACGAGATCGAGTCCGAGGTCGCGGGGGTGGTTCGGGAAGTCACGGCGCAAAACGCGCAGCCGGTGGAGTTCGGCCAGGTCCTTTTCCGGGTGGATCCGCATGGGTGAGGCGACACAGGGCAATCTGCCGGCATTCAACTTCAAGCAAGCCATCACGCACATGGTGCAGCGCAACGGCTCCGACCTGCTGCTCAAGGTCGGCCGGCCGGCGACCATCCGCGTGAACGGGGAGCTGGTGGCGCTCGAGACGGCGCCCTTGAAGCCGGAAGAGCTGAAGTCGCTGGCCGAGCAGATCATGACGCCCCGCCAGGTCAAGGAGTTCGCCGAGCACAAGGAGGCGGACTTCGCGATCGGCGTGCCCGGCGTGGGCCGGTTCCGCACCAACGTCTACCAGCAGCGCGGCACCGTCGCCTTCGCGTTCCGCGCGATTCCCTACGAGGTCAAGCAAATCCGCGAGCTGAATCTCCCCTCCGTGCTCGAGGAGATCGCGTTGAAGCCGCGCGGGCTCGTGCTGGTGACGGGGGTGACCGGCTCGGGGAAATCGACCGCGCTCGCCGCGATGATCAATCATGTGAATACAAACCGGCGCGTGAACATCATCACGATCGAGGACCCGATCGAGTTCCTGCATCGCGACCAGCACGCCAACATCTCGCAGCGCGAGGTGGGCAACGACACGCTGACGTTCAACTCCGCGCTGCGTCACGTGCTGCGCCAGGATCCCGATCTGATCCTCATCGGCGAGATCCGCGACATGGAAACGCTCGACACCGCGCTCAAGGCGGCCGACACCGGCCACATGGTGTTTTCCACGCTCCACACGACGGACTGCACGCAGACGGTCAGCCGCGTGATTTCGTTCTTCCCGCCGCACCAGCACGACGAAATCCGGCACCTTTTATCCACGGCGCTGCAGGCGATCGTCTCGCTGCGCCTCGTGCCCCGCAAGGACGGCCGGGGGCGCGTCCCCGCCGCGGAGGTCCTGATCAATACGGCGGCCGTCGCCGACAACATCCGCGATCTCTCGAAGCAGCTCAACATCCCCGATCTCATCGCTGAAGGCTCCGTGCAGTACGGCATGCAGAGCTTCGACCAGTCGCTCTTCCACTGGTACCAGCAGGGCATCATCAGTTATGAGAGCGCGATCTTCTACGCGTCGAACCCGAGCGAGTTCGCCCTGAAGGTGTCCGGCGTCGATTCATCGGGGAATCGGCTAGGTGGGTCCGACGCGGCCGGGGCGATCGAGCTGACGCCCTGATGTTCAAAAAAGTGCTGATCGCGAACCGCGGGGAGATCGCCCTGCGGGTGATCCGCGCGTGCAAGGAGCTGGGCGTCGAGACGGTGGCGGTGTACTCGGAGGCGGACCGGGAGTCGCTGCACGTCCGCTTCGCCGACGACGACGTCTGCATCGGGCGCGCGCCCAGCCGCGACAGCTACCTCAATATCCCCCGGCTCATCGCGGCCGCCGAAATCACCGGCGCCGACGCGATCCACCCCGGTTACGGGTTCCTCGCCGAAAACGCGGAGTTCGCCGAAAAGGTCAGCGCGTCCAACATCACGTTCATCGGACCGTCGCCCGACCAGATCCGCCAGATGGGGGACAAGGCATCAGCCCGCAAGCTCGCCAAGGCGCAGGGCGTGGCGACGGTGCCCGGGTCGCCGGGGCCCGTCGAGTCGCTCGAGGAGGGGCAGGGCGTCGCGGAGCAGATCGGCTTTCCGGTCATCATCAAGGCGG
>DASWDA010000105.1:0-4063 GCA_036395695.1 Gemmatimonadales bacterium | reverse complement strand
TTCCCAACACACAATGTCAAGACCCCGAACCCGCGGGAACAATTTCGTGTTCTGAACACGTTCTTGCGCAATTCGGGAATCAGCCAGAGGTGTCGGCGTTCACTGCCGACAGTGCCGTGACATCGCAATGAATTGTCGAATTGAGCTGCTGTCATCCGACGATCTCTGTGAGTCACCCTCATCCATCCGTTGTTCTCAGGAGGTCGTCGTATGCGTGATCGTATGCTCGGAAACGCGGGTCGCGGGTCAGCGATTATGCTGGCTGTGGTCCTCACCATCGGCATCGCGCTGGCCGGCTGGAAGACCGCGGCCGCCCGCGCCACCGCCGCGGCGGCTGCGCATCAGCCCGAGCCGATCGAAGCCGTGACCACGGCCATCGCGCGTGCCGAAGAGCACCGTGCGACGACCACATCGATCGGAACCGTCCTGGCCCTGCGCTCGATCACGTTGCGGACCGAGCTCGCGGGCACAGTGCGCGAGGTGGCGCTCGTCCCGGGCCGGATCGTCGACTCCGGGGCCGTGCTGGTCGCGCTCGATATCTCCGTCGAAACCGCGGAGCTCCAGGCACAGCAAGCCCAGGCGAGTCTCGCGCTGACCAGCCTCGCCAGGCTCGAGCGGCTGCGGCTGCACGGGGCCGTCTCGGCCGAAGAGGTCGATCGTGCGGTCGCGGAGCGCGACATCGCCCAGGCGCAAATTGCCCGCACGCAGGCCATCATCGCGAAAAAGACCATTCCCGCGCCCTTTCGCGCCCGCGTCGGCATCGCCGACGTGCATCCCGGCCAGTACCTGAACGAAGGCACGCAGCTCACGACGCTGCAGGGCGTCGACGGCGCGGCGCACGTGGACTTCGCGGTGGGGCAGGAGGTCGCGGCAGGACTCCGCGCCGGCCAGCCGGTCCAGGTGTTCTCCACGGCCGATTCGACACCGATCGCGGGGCGGATCGTGGCAGTGGACGCTCGCGTGGATCCGACAACACGCACCACGACGGTACGCGCCACGATCGGGGGACCCAACGCGCCCGCGCCGGGCTCGTCGGTACGGGTGCTCGTCCCGAGCGGACCGAGCGTCAATGCCATCGTGATCCCGGTGAGCGCGCTGCGACGTGGTCCGTCGGGCGATCACGTCTTCGTCGTGACGCCCGACTCGAGCGGCAAGATGCGGGCGCACATGCGTCCCGTACGCAGCGGCCCGATGCTGGGCGATGAGATCGTGATTCTCGATGGTCTCACGGCCGGTGAGGAGGTAGCGGCGTCCGGTTCCTTCAAGCTCCGCGAAGCGGTTCTGGTGGCCGTTGCTGCACCGAAAACAGGAGGGGCGCAGCAATGAAGTCGTTCACCGATCTATTCATCAGGCACCCGGTGCTCGCGGTGGTCGTGAATCTCGCGATCGTCCTCGTCGGTTGGCGTTCGCTCGCCACACTGCCGGTGCAGCAGTACCCGAACATCCAGAGCTCGTCCGTCGTGATCAACACCGTCTACTACGGCGCGAGCGCCGAGGCGGTGCGCGGGTTTCTCACGACGCCGATCGAGCGCGCGGTGTCGGCGATCAGCGGCATCGACTACGTGGAGTCGACCAGCCGCGCCGGCGTCAGCACTGTGACGGTGCATCTCAAGTTGAATCAGAACAGCACCGCGGCGCTGGCCGAGGTGACGGCGCGGCTGCAGCAGGTGCGATCCGAGCTTCCGGCGGAGGCCGAGCCACCGCAAGTGGAGGTGCAGCGCGCGGACCGTCCCTACGCATCCTTCTACCTGAGTTTCTCGTCCAAGCAGCGTGACATCCCGGCGATCACCGACTGGCTGTCGCGCACGCTGCAGCCGCAGCTCGCGACGATCGCCGGCGTGCAGCGGACCGACATCGTCGGCGGCCGGGCGATCGCGATGCGGGTCTGGATCGATCCAGACCGGCTCGCGGCGCACAACCTGTCGCCGGGCGACGTCTTCGGGGCGCTGCGGCGCAACAACTATCTCGCCGCTGTCGGGCAGACCAAGGGCAACCTGGTACAGGTCAGCCTGCTGGCGAATACCGATCTCCGCTCGACGACCGAGTTCGAAAACCTGATCGTCACCGATCGTGACGGTGCCGTCGTGCGCCTGTCGGATGTCGCCAAGGTGGAGCTGGGCGCCGAAGAGCCCGACATGATCGCGAAGTTCAACGACGAAGAAGCCGTGTACGTGGGCGTCTGGCCGACGATCGGCAGCAACGAGATCGAGGTCTCGCATCGCCTGCACGCGGAGATCGCACGTATCACACCGACGTTGCCGCCCGACATCCAGCTCCGGGTCGCCTATGACGGCACGGTTTTCATGCAGGATGCGCTCAGAGAGATCACCAAGACCCTGATGGAGACGATCCTCATCGTGGGGCTCGTCGTGTTCCTGTTCCTCGGCTCGATCCGGACCGCGCTCGTCCCGCTGGTCGCGATGCCCGTGTCATTGATCGGCGCCGGAGCCGTGATGCTCGCGTTCGGATTCAGCCTCAACCTGCTGACCATTCTGGCGATCGTGCTCTCGGTCGGACTGGTGGTCGATGACGCGATCGTCGTCGTCGAGAACGTGGAACGGCACGTCCACCTCGGAAAGACACGGCTCCAGGCGGCGCTCGTCGGCGCCCGCGAGCTCGTTGGCCCCATCATCGCGATGACGATCACGCTGGCGGCCGTGTACGCGCCGATCGGATTCCAGGGCGGGCTCACGGGTTCGTTGTTCCTCGAGTTCGCCATCACGCTGGCGGCAGCGGTAGTCGTATCCGGCATCGTCGCCGTGACCCTGTCGCCGGTGATGAGCTCGAAGTTCGTGCACCCGCAGGGCAAGGAAGGAAAGCTCACCCTGCTTGTGAATCGCGGGTTCGAGGTCGTGCGCGGCACGTACGCCCGGCTGCTCGACGGTGCGTTGCAGATGCGTCCCGCGATTGTCGCGGCCGCGCTGCTCGTGATGCTGGCGGCATGGCCGCTCTACCTGAACTCCAAGCGCGAGCTCGCGCCCGTCGAGGATCAGAGTCACATCAGCCTGTTCATGGACGTGCCGCCCGACGCGTCGCTCGCGGCGAACAATCGCGCGTCGCTCGATGTCGTCAAAGCGGTCACGTCATTCCCCGAGGCGAAGTTCATGTGGTCGTTGACCGCGCAATGGGGCGCCTTCGGCGGCATGGTGGCGAAAGACTGGAAGGAACGGGAGCGCTCGACCGCGCAGATATTCCCGGCCCTCTACGGCGCCGTGTCGCAGATCCCGGGCGTCCGCGTCTTCCCGCGGCTCGACCCGCCGCTGCCGACTCCGGGTTCCTATGACGTCGAGCTCGTGTTGCAGAGCGATGAGCCTCCGGAGCAGATGCTGCAGACGGCGGGCGCCGTCGTCGGCGCCGGGTGGCAGAGCGGCAAGTTCCTGTACGTCGACACCGATTTGAAGATCGATTTGCCCGAGGCGCGCGTCGTGATCGACCGTGATCAGGTCGCGGACCTGGGGCTCGACCTGGCCAGCGTCGGCCGCGAGCTGGGGACAGCCCTCGGCGGCGGGTACGTGAACCGGTTCAACTACTTCGATCGCAGCTACAAAGTCATCCCGCAAATCGGGGACGACGACCGGAGGACTGTCGGACCGCTGCTTAACCTCAAGATCAAGACGCCGACAGGCCAGCTCGTGCCGGTCTCGACGTTCACGCGGATCGAGGCGATGACCGCCCCACGCACCTTGACGCGTTTCCAGCAACGCAACGCGGTCCGGGTGTTCGGCGCGGTGAACCCTGGCGTGACCAAGGAAGAGGGGCTGCGCGTGCTCGAAAACGCGGCCATGAACCTCAACGCGCCGGGTCTCACGATCGACCACGCCGGCGAATCACGTCAGATCCGCCGCGAAGGCGGCGCGCTGACGGTCACACTGGGATTCGCCGTGATTCTGATCTACCTCGTGCTCGCGGCGCAGTTCCGGAGCTTCCGCGATCCCTTGATCGTGTTGCTGGGTTCGGTCCCGCTCGCGATCTCGGGCGCGCTGATCTTCAGCTTCCTCAACCTGACGACGCTCAACATCTACTCGCAGGTCGGGTTGATCACGCTCGTCGGGCTGATAGCGAA
>DASWDA010000104.1:0-1628 GCA_036395695.1 Gemmatimonadales bacterium | reverse complement strand
TTGCCGGTGCGACTGGCCAAAGTGCTGCTCCGCATGGCGCATTCCGAGACTTTAGGACGACCCGCTGATAAGGTCGAGGTTTCCCAACGCGAGCTCGGCAACATCGTGGGAGCGGCGCGCGAGAGCGTGAACAAGTGCCTGAGCGACTGGCAGCGTTCGGGTTGTGTGCGCATCGAGCGAACCTCGATCACGATTTCGGACTGGGCTATGCTCGAGCAGACGGCAGAACAGTGAGAGGTGGGCGAGAGGGATCAGAGTGCAGCTGTTGGGCGAACCGATGCGCTCGTCGGCAGCATCCGGGTGGGAACGCTCGTTCAGGCGCCGATCTGTACCGCCCGGGTGCTGCCCCTCGTCTGCGCGGCGGCTTGCCGCAAAGGCGCAGTGGCGAGGTCGGGGAAAAAGCGCGCGCGCATCCGCTCCGCATAAGCGACACACGCTGGCTGCGACCTCAGGAAGTCTCGGATCGGCGATTCGATCGGCGTCAGCATGGACGTGGCCAGCGCGCCGAAGACGATCGCGTCGACCCCGGTGGGCTCGTCGCCGAAGAAGAACGGCCCGTCGGACATGACGGTCAGGACCGCGCGCCAGTCGCGCAGCGCCGATTCGATGATATCCTCGTGCGAGTGGCGCAAGACACCCTGCTTCCAGAGCATCTTCTCGACGCGTCCGCGCACGATGCTGCCGACCAGCGGGCGGACGATCACAGGCACCGAGTCGAACCTGGTGCGCGTATGCTGCCAGCCCTCGTCCCGAAGGATGTGCGTGTACGCCAGGACGAACGCGTAGTGTTCTTCCAGGGTGCGCTGCACGAGGAGCGATCGCCCGCTGCGAGGCGTCGAGGCGGGCGTCGGGATCGACGCCGCGGGTCATCACCAGGTGATCCACGATCAGCGAGGTGTCGGCGATGCGCACGCCAGCGTCTTCGATGAACGGCAATTTGCCCTTGGGCCCCTTGCGCGGATCGGGGGTGTCGACAACCTCGTAGGGAATGCCCGCAATGCGCAGCCAGGTCTCGAGCTTGCAGCAGAACGGGCTGACGTTCGGAATTCCGAATATGCGCGGAAACTGGAACAGCTTGATGGGCGGATGTGCGGTCATGGGTTTGATCCTCCCTGCTCTGCCGAGGCGCTGGCAGCGAACGCGGCGAGGAGACCCTTCCAACCCATCTCCAAGTCGAAGATGCCGCGCATCTCGTCGCCACGCGCCCCGTAGAGATCGAGGCGCCGGTGCTCGAGTTCGACGCGCGTGGAGTTCTTGCCCTCGGCGAGGAAGCGCACCTCCACTTCCGTCTTGAGATTGGGGTCGTGCTTCCAGTCGGCAGTGATTTCCCAGGAGAGTACCAGCCGCGTCGGCGGCTCCCACGACAGCACGCGGCCCCAGTCACAGGTGCTCCCGTCCTCGCCGCGCTCGTACCAGCGCCCACCGGCCTTCGGCTCGATCACAATGCCCTTGATTGGCGATTTCTTGTTGATGCTGTGGCTCTTGAGCCACCATCGCGACATTCCCGCGGTGAAGACATGAAATGCACGATCAGGCGCGGCCGCCACATTGATGCTCTTGCGGACGGGGGCGACGGTGACGGTCCTGTTCATTTTCGTTCCCTTTCCTTGCTGGCGCCTTCCCTTTCG
>DASWDA010000103.1:0-12438 GCA_036395695.1 Gemmatimonadales bacterium | reverse complement strand
CCTCCTCGGAGCACAGATGGCTGTCCGTCGCTGCCTATTGCTCGTCCTCCTCGTTCTTCCGACAACGCTTTCGGCACAGCGTACCCAGAAACCGGCCCTGCACGGCCGACATTGGGTCGCGATCACGGGCAAGCCGCTCGGCGCGGAAGCTGGCGCCATGATGTTTCAAAAGGGTGGCAACGCCGTCGACGCCACCTGCGCGATGCTCGCGGCCGTGACGACAATGTGGGACGTGCTGTCATGGGGCGGAGAAACGCAGGCCCTGATCTACAATCCGAAAACAAAGAAGGTTATCGCGGTTAACGCCCTCGGCGTGGCACCAACCGGAGCAACGGCTGATTTCTATCGCTCCAAAGGCATGCGGTTCCCGCCTGAGTCCGGTCCGCTCGCGGCGATCACACCCGGTACGCCTGGTGGGCTGATGGTAATGCTGGCGGAGTATGGAAAGCTGAGTCTGCGGGAGGTGCTGGAGCCGGCGATCCGCATGGCGGACGGCTATCCCATCGAGGAGGAGACGGCAAATTCGATCGAGCGCAACAAAGGCTGGCTCAAGCAATGGCGCTACTCCCGCGCCGTCATGTTGCCTCACGCCGGCGAGGCGCGCGAAGCGCCCGAGGCCGGCGAGATCTTCCGGCAACCCGAGCTCGCGGCGACGCTCCGCAAGCTGGTAGAGGCCGAGCAGGACGCGCTGCGCCGCGGCAAGAACCGGCACGACGCGATCATGGCCGGCTACGAGCGGTTTTATCGCGGCGATATCGCGCAGGAGTTCGTGCGCGGAGTGCAGGAAGAAGGCGGCCTCATCACGTTGCCCGACCTGGCCAATTGGCGCGTCAAAATAGAAGAGCCAGTAATGACACAGTATCGCGGCATCGAGGTCTACAAGCTGCCGCCATGGTCGCAGGGACCCGCCATGTTGCAGGCGCTGAACATCCTCGAAGGCTTCGATCTCCAGGCGATGGGCTACAACAGCACGCGCTACATCCACACGCTGTACCAGACGATGAGCTTGGCGTTCGCCGATCGCGACTTCTACTACGGCGATCCCGCATTTCCACCGGAGGAGCCGATCCGTGGACTGCTGTCGAAGGAGTATGCGCGCGAGCGCGCCAAGCTGATCAATCCCGACCGCAACGATCCGGACATCAAACCGGGCGATCCGTATCCGTTCCAGGGCGGCACCAACCCGTATTTGCCGCTGCTCCAGCGTTGGTCTCCTCGGCCGGTGACCACCTCCGAAGGTGGCGAAGACGCCGCCGCGCTCGCGGCGTTCGATGAGGCGTTCCGCCGCGGGACCACATCGATCGAAGCGGCGGATACATCGGGTTGGGTGGTTTCGGTGACACCGTCCGGCGGTTGGATTCCGGCCGTGATCGCGGGACATACCGGCATCGGGGTGAGCCAGCGCGGGCAGCAATTCGTCGTCGATAGCGCGGACAATCCCTTCAACGTGATCGTCCCGGGCAAGCGGCCGCGTGTGACGTTGACACCGAGTCTTGCAATGAAGAATGGAAAGCCGTTCCTGGCGTTCGCGGTGCAAGGCGGCGACACGCAGGATCAGAACCTGCTGCAGTTCTTCCTGAACGTGGTGGAATTCGGGATGGACGTGCAGCAGGCGGTCGAGGCGGCGAACATCACGAGCTATCAAATGCGCAACTCGTTCGGCGACCACAAGACCGAACCTGGCCGCCTCACGCTGCGCGACGACACGCCGTCGTGGGTGCGTCACGAGTTACGCGCGATGGGCTACCGGTTGGAGTTCGACGATCGAACCTCAGGCCCCATCAACGCGATCTTCTTCGACTGGAAGCACGGGTCGTTCTGGGGTGGGTCATCCAATCACGGTGAGGATTACGGCATCGCCTGGTGATTGCGCGAATCCCGCACCCGGCGGTGTCATGTAGGGGCGCAGCATGCTGCGCCCCTACTTTTTCATCGGCCCGTCCCAACTACCTCCCGTTTCGTCTCCGGCTCGCGCAGCCCCAGCGAGCGCTCGATCTCGCGCGTGATGTGCATCGAGCAGAACTTCGGCCCACACATCGCGCAGAACTCCGCGCTCTTGAAGTACTCGGCCGGCAACGCCTCGTCGTGCAGCTCGCGCGCCCGGGCGGGATCGAGCGCGAGTCGGAACTGCTCGTTCCAGTCGAACGCATAGCGCGCGCGTGACAGCGCGTCGTCCCGCTCGGTCGCGCCGGGACGCCGCCGCGCGATGTTCGCCGCGTGGGCCGCGATCTTGTACGCGATCACGCCCTCCCGCACCTCCTCCGCGTTCGGCAGGCCGAGGTGCTCCTTGCGCGTGACGTAGCAGAGCATGTCGGCCCCGAACCAGCCGATCATCGCCGCGCCGATCGCTGACGTGATATGGTCGTATCCCGGCGCCACGTCGGTGACGAGCGGACCCAGCGTGTAGAACGGCGCCTCGTGGCACAGCTCCTTCTCGAGCCGCACGTTCACTTCGATCTGATGCATCGGGATGTGGCCCGGTCCCTCGATCATCACCTGCACGTCTTGCTTCCACGCGCGCTCCGTCAGCTCGCCGAGGACCGTCAGCTCCGCGAGCTGTGCCTTGTCGGTCGCGTCGGCGATCGAACCTGGCCGCAGCCCATCGCCCAGCGACAGCGTGACGTCGTACTCGCGCGCGATGTCGAGCAGCCGGTCGTAGTGCTCGTAGAGCGGATTCTGCTTGCCGTGCTGCGTCATCCAGTACGCCATCAACGATCCGCCGCGGCTCACGATCCCCGTGACGCGGCCCAGGGCGAGACCGACGTGCTCGCGCAAAATGCCGGCGTGCACCGTGACGTAGTCCACACCCTGTTTCGCTTGATGCTCGATGTTATCGAGGAGATCGTCGGCGGTGAGCTTGATGACGTCGCCGGCGGTCTCGATCGCCTGGTAGACGGGAACCGTGCCGATCGGCACGGGCGACGCCGCGATGATCGCTTCGCGAATCGCATCGATGTTTCCGCCGGTCGAGAGATCCATCACCGTGTCAGCGCCATAATGGACGGCGTGATGCAGCTTCTCGAGCTCGCCGTCGATATCCGACTCGACGGCCGAGTTGCCGATATTGGCGTTGATCTTGACGCTGGCCACCTTGCCGATGGCCATGGGGTCGAGGCGTTGCTTCAGGTGATTGACGTTCGCCGGAATGATGAGCCGGCCTATCGCGACCTCGTCGCGGATGGTCTCCGGCGCCAGCCCTTCCCGCTCGGCGACGCGTTGCATCTCGGGAGTGATCGTGCCCTGACGGGCGAAGAACATCTGGGTGCGGCAGGTCATGCGGAACTCCCTTCGCCGGTACGAACCGGATCAGGTGATGAGGGTGTGATCTCAGCCCACGGCGTCGTGCCGGGGCACCCCTGTCGATGATTGAATGTAACCTGGGCTAAACCTCGCGCGGGCGTGGCGGTCCGTAACGCTCCGCAGGCTTGTGAAGCTTTTCCCATTCCGCTTTGTACGCGAAGGGATCGAGACCGGCCGGCTGGTCGAGGGCGAGAATGCCGTCGAGATGGTCGAGCTCGTGCTGCAGCAGCTCCGCCATCGGTCCCTCGAGGTCCATCGTCACGGTCTTGCCTTTTATGTCGGTGTAGCGGAGCGTCGCCCGATACGCTCGGTTGACCCGGACCAGCAGGCTGGGAAATGAAAAACAGTCGTCCCAGACGTGAAAGTCCTCCGACCCAACGTCCGTAATCTCCGGATTGACCATGCAGGCCCGGAATTTCCCGACTTGCACCAGGATCACACGGACCGGGGCGCCGATCTGCGGTGCGGCCAGGGCGCGACCGAAGTCGTACTTCGTGCGCGCGGCGCGGAGCGTATCGCGCAGGTCGTCGGCGAGCAGCCTGACGGCCGGCGACTTCGGGTCGTGGACCGGGTCGCAGCGAACCCTGAGGATCGGGTCGCCTAGCTGGCGAATGCGTCGGACTGCCATGGGAGCGCGCCAAAATTGCCCCTTTCGGGCCTTCATGCAACTGCCTCTAGCCATGGAGCCACTTAGCGCCTTAGTCTCATAACCCCTATGTCTTTAGCGGGCGTCGTCCTGGCGGCCGGCCGGTCGGCCCGGATGGGCTCTCCCAAGGCCCTCCTGGACTTCCTCGGGCGCCCCTTCGCCGTCCGAATCCTCGAGGCGATGGAGGCGCTCGAGATCAAAACGCGCCTCATTGTGCTGGGGCCCGATGCGCCCCGGATCCAGCCCGCGATTGCCGGCCACGACTGCATGATCGTAGAGAATCCTGAGCCCGAGACCGGTCCCATCGCCTCGATGCGCGCCGCCTTGCGCGCGCTGCAGCCGCTCCAACCCAGCGCCGTCCTCGTTTGGCCCGTCGATCTCCCGCACGTCCGCGTAACAACCGTCGAGCGAATCCTCGAGGCGCACCGCCGGACCGGGGCTCGGACGGTCGTGCCGACGTTCGGGGAGCGTCGCGGCCATCCCGTGGTTTGGGGATCGGCGCTATTTGGGGAGCTGCTGGAGGACCCGGACGCGACCCAGGAGGGCGCCCGGGCGGTCCAGCATAAGCACCAAGGAGAAGTTGTGACCGTTCCGGTGGACGATCCGGCCGTCATTGACCAAGTCAATACGCCGGAGGACTATGAGCGCCTCGTCCGCGACTGGAATCGAGATATCTACTAGCAAGAGGCGTCTAGAAGAGACGTCGAGCAAAGACGTCGAGCAACGACGCCTTAAGACGCTTCCGCTCGACGCCATTGCTTGACGATTTTGCTCGACGCCTCATGCAGTTGCGGAATCCCGACAAAGTTATTAGGATACCGGAACTGTAAGCCAGAGAACGACTTCGAGGCAAAATGACCAGCATTCAAGCCCATGTCCAGCAACCGTACAAGTACGGCTTCGTCACCGACATCGAATCCGAGGTGGTGCCGGCCGGCCTGAACGAGGACGTGATCCGGCTAATTTCGGCCAAAAAGGGTGAGCCGGAGTGGATGCTGGCGTGGCGCCTGAAGGCCTACCGCAACTGGCTCAAGATGAACGAGCCGCACTGGCCCAACGTGAAGTACGGGCCGATCGACTACCAGGCGATCAGCTACTACGCGGCACCCAAAAAGCTCCCCAAGCTCGACTCCCTCGACCAGGTCGATCCGAAGCTGGTCGCGACCTTTGAGAAGCTCGGCATCCCGATCGAAGAGCAGAAGCGCCTGAGCGGTGTCGCGGTGGACGCCGTGTTCGACAGTGTCTCGGTGGCGACGACGTTCCAGGCGGAGCTCGCGAAGTACGGCGTGATCTTCTGTCCGATCTCGCAGGCGATCCGCGAGCATGCCGATCTCGTCCAGAAGTACCTCGGCACCGTCGTCCCGCATAACGACAACTTCTTCGCAGCGCTCAACTCGGCCGTGTTTACCGACGGCTCGTTCGTGTATGTGCCGAAGGGTGTGCGCTGTCCGCTCGAGCTCTCGACGTACTTCCGCATCAACGCGTCGTCCACCGGCCAATTCGAGCGCACGCTCATCATCGCGGACGAAGGGAGCTACGTCAGCTACCTCGAGGGGTGTTCAGCGCCGATGCGCGACGAGAACCAGCTGCACGCGGCGGTCGTCGAACTCGTCGCGCTCGAGCGGGCGACGATCAAGTACTCGACGATTCAGAACTGGTATCCGGGCGACGAAGAGGGGAAGGGCGGGATCTACAATTTCGTCACCAAGCGCGGGAAATGCGCCGGTGCGAATTCCAAGATCTCGTGGACGCAGGTCGAGACCGGCTCGGCGATCACGTGGAAGTATCCCGGCTGCATTCTGCAGGGCGACAACTCGATCGGTGAGTTCTACTCGGTGGCCGTGACGAGTCACAAGCAACAGGCCGACACCGGCACCAAGATGATTCACCTCGGTAAGAACACGCGCTCGACCATCGTGTCGAAAGGCATTTCCGCGGGCCGCGGCCAGAACACCTACCGCGGGCTTGTGAAGATCATGAAGGGCGCGGACGGCGCGCGGAACTACTCGCAATGCGACTCGATGCTGATCGGGGACAAGTGCGGCGCGCACACCTTCCCCTACATCGACGTGCGCAACAGCACCGCGATCATGGAACACGAAGCGTCGACGTCCAAGATCGGCGAAGACCAGATCTTTTATCTGCGCCAGCGCGGCCTCTCGTCTGAGGACGCGGTGTCGATGATCGTCAACGGCTTTTGCAAGGAAGTGTTCAAAGAGCTGCCGATGGAGTTCGCCGTCGAAGCGACTCGGTTGCTCGGGATCAGCCTGGAAGGGAGCGTGGGGTGAAGCAGGGAAAGGCATTGCTCGAGGTCAAGGGCCTTCGCGTCGCCGTTGCAGGCAACGAGATCCTGAAGGGCGTCGATCTCACGATTCGGGACGGCGAAGTCCACGCCCTCATGGGGCCGAACGGCTCGGGGAAAAGCACGCTGGCGCAGGTGCTTGCCGGTCATCCGGCGTATACCGTGCTCGCCGGGACCGTGACCTACCAGGGCAAAGATGTCCTCGACATGAAACCGGAGGAGCGGGCGCGCGCCGGCGTCTTCCTCGCGTTCCAGTATCCCGTCGAGATTCGCGGCATCACGAACTCCTATTTCCTGCGGTCGGCGCTGAACGCGCTGCGCCGGGAGCGCGGGGAAGCGGAGCTCGATCCGATCGACTTCCTCCAGTTTCTCGAACAGAAGCTCAAGTCCATCGGCTCGGACGACGCGATGATGAACCGTCCGGTCAACGAAGGGTTCTCGGGCGGAGAAAAGAAGCGCAACGAGATCCTCCAGCTCGCCGTGCTCGAGCCGCGCCTCGCGATCCTCGACGAGACCGACTCGGGGCTCGATATCGACGCGCTCAAGACCGTCGCGCAGGCGGTCAACCAGCTGCGCAACCCAGAGCGCGCATTCCTCATCGTGACCCACTATCAGCGCTTGTTGAACTACATCACGCCCGACGTGGTGCACGTCCTGGCGGACGGCCGGATCGTCAAGTCCGGCGGCCCCGAATTGGCCCTGGAACTCGAAGCCCGTGGCTACGACTGGCTGCGTGATGGCGTAATGGTGTCATGACGATGGCAGTGAAAACAGGCTCAGTAGAGCGACTGGTCGGCTCCTACCAGGCATGGGCGGCGAATGGGGCTTCCCGCGTACCGGCCTGGCTGAAGGCTCTGCGCGAGGGCGGGATCCGCCGCTTCATCGATCTCGGCTTCCCCAACATGAAGCAGGAAGCGTGGCGCTTCACGAGCGTCGCGCCGCTCGCCGAAACGCAGTTTGAGTTGGCGCAGCCGCCGTCTCGTGTGCCGATGCTGGCGGACATTCGGCCGTTCCTGCTCGGTGCGACGGGCCATCGTCTCGTCTTTGTCAACGGTTTTTTCCAACGCTCGCTTTCGACGCCGCTCGCCGACGGTGTTCGCCTGGACAGTTTGGCACAGGTTCTCCGGGATCAACCCGATTTCATCAGCCAGCATCTGTGCAAGTACGCGACGACGGAAGGGCGACCGTTCTGCGCGCTGAACACCGCCTTCGTTGCGGACGGAGCGTTCGTGCATGTGCCGGCGAAGCTCAGCGTCGCGGAGCCGGTTCAACTGCTGTTCCTGACGACGGGTGACCAGCACGTTGTCGTCCATCCGCGCAACCTCGTCGTGGTCGAGCGTGAGGGGCGCGCATCGATCGTCGAGACGTACGCGGCGCTAGAAGAGAATATGTACTGGACGAACGCGGTGACTGAGATCGTCGTCGGTGATGGTGCTCGCGTCGACTACCATTCGGTCCAGCGAGAGAGCAATCGCGCCTTTCACGTCGCTGCGACCCAGTCGAATCAGGGACGTGACAGCACCCTCAATCTCCATTTTGTCGCATTCGGGTCGGCGCTCGCCCGCCACGACATCGGCGCGGTGCTGGCGGGTCCCGGCGGGACGCTGATCCTGAATGGCCTGTACCTGCTTGCGGGCGAGCAGCATGCCGACCATCACACGACGATCGACCACGCCGCCGATCACTGCTCGAGTCACGAGTACTTCAACGGCGTACTCGACGACACGTCACGCGGCGTGTTCACCGGACGCATCATCGTCCGTCCTGGCGCGCAAAAGACCGATTCAAAGCAGACGAACAACAACCTCCTGCTCTCGGGCCAGGCGCACGCCGACAGCCAGCCGCAGCTCGAGATCTACGCTGATGACGTGAAGTGCACGCACGGCTCGACGGTGGGACCGCTCGACCCGCGCGCCCTGTTCTATCTGCAGAGCCGCGGCGTCGGCGAGCACGAGGCACGCCGGCTCCTGACGTATGGTTTCGCCGCCGAGATCCTCGGCCGGATGGAGGTGGCGCCGCTGCGTGCGCAACTCGACGCCATCGTGCGGGGTCGCCTGGCGGAGTCATGAGCGACCTCGGCGATCTCTATCAGCAGGTCATTCTCGACCACAATCGCAATCCGCGGAACTTCAAGCGTCTGGACGGAGCGAACCGCAAGGCCGAGGGCAACAACCCGCTGTGCGGCGACCGTATACAGCTGTACGTCCAGCTCGATGGTGATACGATCCACGACATCGGCTTTCATATGCCGCAGGGCTCCGGGTGCGCGATCTCCAAGGCGTCCGCGTCCCTCATGACCGAAGCGGTCAAGGGCAAACCCAAGGCGGAAGCGGAGGCGATGTTCCAGGCCTTTCGCGACATGCTGTCAGGCGGCGCGAATGCGCCGGGCAAGCTCGCGGCATTTTCGGGCGTCCGGGCATTTCCGAGCCGCGTCAAATGCGCGAATCTCGCCTGGCACGCCTTGCACGCCGCGCTGCAGAACAGCGCTGCGCCGGTGACCACCGAATCGGCGAAAGACTTCTGATGCTCGACACGCGGCGCATCCGGCCCGACTTTCCGATTCTCGCCCAGCAGGAGAACGGGCAACGTCTGGTCTATCTCGACAATGCGGCGACCAGCCAGAAGCCGCAGCGCGTGATCGACGCGATCGTCCACTACTACAACTTCCACAACGCCAACGTGCATCGCGGCGCGTACACGCTCGCCGTCGCCGCAACCGAAGCCTACGAGGCGGCGCGGACCGCGCTCGCCCGGTTCGTGAACGCCTGGGCGACCGAGGCCGTGGTATTCACCCGGGGTACGACCGAGTCCATCAACCTCATCGCCGGGTCGTGGGGGCGGGCCAACGTCACACACGGTGATACCGTGGTCGTCACCGCCATGGATCACCACTCGAACATCGTCCCGTGGCAGATCCTGTGTCAGGAAAAGGGCGCCACGCTCCGGATGGTGGAGATCACCAGCGATGGGCGGATCGACCTGGCAGACTTCGGGCGGGCGCTCGAGGCAGGCCCCAAGATCGTGGCCTTTCCGTATGTCTCGAACTCACTGGGAACCGTGAATCCCGCCGCGCAGCTCAGCAAGCTGGCCCATGCGGCTGGGGCGGTGACGGTGGTGGACGGGGCACAATCCAGCCCGCATCTCCGGGTCGACGTCCAGGTCCTCGACTGCGACTTCTACGCCCTCTCAGGTCACAAGATGCTCGGCCCCATGGGCAGCGGCGCCTTGATTGCCAAGCCGGCGCTGCTCGAGGCGATGCCACCCTACCACGGCGGCGGCGAAATGATCGAACGGGTGTGGGACGATCGATCGACCTGGAACAAGATCCCCCACAAGTTCGAGGGCGGAACGCCGAACGTGGAGGCCGCAGTCGGGTTGGCGGCCGCGATCGCCTATCTCGAACAGCTGGGGATGGAGAAGGTATCCGCACACGAGCAGGAGCTGGCCCGCGTCGCCATCGAGCGGCTGTCACAGATCGAAGGCGTCACAATCTACGGACCACAGGGTCACCGCGCGGGCGTCGTGCCATTCACGTACGGCGACATTCACCCGCACGATCTCGCAACGATCCTGGATAAGGACGGCGTCTGTATTCGCGCGGGCCATCACTGCACCCAGCCGCTGATGCGTCGCCTGGGAGTCGCGGCGACCGCCCGCGCGTCCTTCTACATCTATAACGACGTCGACGACATCGATGCGTTGGTCACCGCTGTTCGGAAAGCCGGCGAGCTGTTCGGAGTCTTAGCGTCGTAGTTCCGTAGCGTCGTCTCACCCTAGCGTCGCTTCACGCTCGCCATAGTTTCCCCGCATGCCAGATCCTGTCGTCTTGGTAGATCGCGTCACCAAGCGCTTCGCTGGCCACACCGCCGTGGATGCGCTGTCGCTCACCGTACCGCCGGGCGTGATCTACGGGCTGCTCGGTCCGAATGGCGCCGGCAAGAGCACCACCATCCGCATGATCCTGAACATCTATGCCCCCGACGGTGGGACGGTGCGCCTGTTCGGTGAGCACGGGACCGGTCGCGATCACTCAGGGCGGATCGGCTACCTCCCCGAAGAACGAGGCCTCTACCCCAAGATGCGGGTGCTCGATGTCTTGTTGTTCCTCGCCGAGCTGAAGGGGGTCGATCGACGCACGGCGAGGCCGAAAGCGCTCGACTGGCTGGCGCGGCTGGGTCTCTCCGATTGGCGCATGCGCAAGGTGAACGAATTGTCGAAGGGCATGCAGCAGAAGGTGCAGTTCATCTCCACCATACTGCACGAGCCGGATCTGCTGGTCATGGACGAGGCGTTTTCGGGTCTCGATCCCGTCAACTCCCAGGTCCTGAAGGACACGGTGCTCGACCTACGTGCGCGGGGCAAGACGATCTTGTTCTCGACGCACATCATGGAGCAGGCTGAGAAGATCTGCGACCACGTGTGTATCATCGCGCGCGGGAAGAAGCTGGTGGACGGCACGCTCGCCGATATCAAGCGCACGCGGGGCGGACGGCATGTGCTGGTGAACTTCGACGGCGCGCGCGGCCGGGCCGATACGATCTTCGCCGATCGGCGCTTGGTGGCCAAGGCAGACGTATCGGGGCAGTTCGCCGAGCTGGAGCTTGCGGCCGATGGGGACGCGCAGGAGATCCTCGGGGCCCTCGTGACCTCAGGCGCCCGGCTGTCGCGCTTTGAGCTCGCCGAGCCCTCGCTGAACAAGGTCTTCATCGATCTCGTGGGTCCCGACGCCGCCACCCCCGCGGCGCGCCCGGACGCGGAGGCGGCGCGTGCGTAAGATCCTGGCGGTGATTCGCCGCGAGTTTGTGGAGCGCGTGCGGCAGCGGTGGTTCTGGGTGATGGTCGTCCTCGGTCCCCTGTTCTTCGGAGCGATTTTCATCCTCCCGACGCTGCTGACCGGCAAGGGCGGCGTGAAGCACATCGTGGTGATCGACGGTACGACCACGAGCTTCGGCGCGCAGCTCACCGAGCGCCTGGATCGGGAGTCGTTGTTCGTCGCCGTGCGGGTTCCCACCAGTCCCGGTGCGGTCGACTCCCTGACGGCCGCCGTCGATACGAAGGCCATCGACGGATTCCTGATCGTCAGCGACGCTGCCGTCGATTCCGGCAAGGTGATGTACCGCGCGTCGAACGTCTCGTCGTTCGTCACCATCGGCACACTCGACCGCGTCATCAGCGAGATGGTCAACGCGACCCGGCTCGAGCGCGAAGGCGTGAACCCCGGCCTTGTCGCGAAGGCGCGGATCCAGGTCGACCTGGACAGCAAGAAGATCTCGGGGGGCAAGGCGACGGGGGAAAGCGCGGCTCAATCCTTCTCGCTCGCCTACTTCATGGGGATCATCCTCTACATGGCGATCCTGCTGTATGGGATCAATGTGATGAGCTCGGTGCTGGAAGAGAAAACCACGAAGATCGTCGAAGTGCTGGTCTCGTCGCTGCGCCCGTTCCAGTTGATGCTCGGCAAGGTGCTCGGTGTGGGCGCGGTCTCGATCTTCCAGTTCCTGATCTGGGCCGCCTCGGCGCGGCTCCTGATCTCCCAGCGCAGGCACCTGCTCGGTGAACGGGGTCTGGGCGAAGCCAGCCAGGTGTTCCAGCTGCCCCACGTCAGCGGATCGACCGCCGCGGTGTTCATCGCGTACTTCCTGGGCGGATTCCTGCTCTATTCGTCGATGTTCGCGGCTGTCGGTGCCATGTCCTCCAACGAACAGGAAGCACGCCAGGCGCAACAGCCCGTCACCATGCTGCTCATCGCGTCGTTCATCAGCATGTTCGCGATGCTCAATGATCCCGGGTCAACTCTTTCGGTGACGCTGTCGCTCATTCCATTCAGCTCGCCGATCGCGATGCCGGTTCGCTGGGCCGCCGGCAACCTGCCGTTCCACGAGGTGGCGCTCTCGCTCGGCATCCTGTTTGTCTCGATCGTCGCGGTAACATGGGTGGCTGCCAGGATCTATC
Source organism: Gemmatimonadales bacterium (assembly GCA_036395695.1). Taxonomy (GTDB): domain Bacteria; phylum Gemmatimonadota; class Gemmatimonadetes; order Gemmatimonadales; family GWC2-71-9; genus 20CM-2-65-7. The sequence goes on along the minus strand of DASWDA010000103.1, from coordinate 238 downwards.
GAGTAGGGATACTCATGACGGGCAAACGGCCTAACTTGAAAGAGCTGGTGAGATGGGTCAGAACAGCCTAACAACAGCACAGCGTGGACATGCAAAGGCTAGGCTGCAGACGCACCGCGGTCTCGAGTTAACGGGGTACGGGATGAGATGAAATGATTCGGTGATTGTGCTGTTTTCGATTACCCTCCTGAAATGCCGAATCATCACACACTAAAAGCGTGGCAGCATGCCGAAAGAC
>DASWDA010000102.1:0-19912 GCA_036395695.1 Gemmatimonadales bacterium | reverse complement strand
GCGTCGCACTTCGACGCGGGCGAGGCGTACGTCGTCTTCTCGTGGCACGTCAGCGGTGACTTTACGCCGTACGTCTATCGCACGCGCGATTACGGCAAGACGTGGACGCTGATCACGAACGGCTTCGCGACGGGACAGCCGAGTGGCTCGTTCGCGCGGGTGGTGCGCGAGGACCCGAAGACGCGCGGGCTCTTGTTTGCCGGCACCGAGAGCGGCATGTACGTCTCGTTCGACGACGGCGACCACTGGCAGCCGTTGCAGCTCAATCTTCCCAACACGTCGTGCCGCGATTTGGTGATTCACGGCAACGACCTCGTGCTGGGGACCTATGGCCGCGGGATCTGGGTGCTGGACGACATCTCGCCGCTCCGCCAGATGATGACGGGAACGACCAGTGAGCCGGTGCACCTTTTCGCTCCGGGCGAGGCGGTCCGCGTGCGCCGCAATGTCGGCAACGACACCCCGTTTCCGCCCGAGGTACCGCACGCGCTGAATGCGCCGGACGGCGCAATCATCTATTACTCCCTCGCGTCGAAGCCCGCGGGTGCGATCACGCTGGACGTGCTCGATGCCACAGGGACGGTGGTGCGGCACATGACCAGCGGTCCCGTGGAACCGGTGAAGGAAGCGGCGCGGCCGCCTGAGCCGAATTTCTGGATCGCGCCGCCGTTCCAGCTGCCTGCCGAGGCTGGTGGCAACCGGACGAACTGGGATCTGCGGGCCGACGCGCCGCCCGCGTTCACCCACGCGTTCGAGATCAACGCCAACCCCGGACTCACGCCGCCCTCGCCCCTAGGGCCGCTGGTGCCGCCGGGCGCGTATACGCTGCGGCTCACGGTGGACGGCAAGACCTACACCCAGCCCGTCACGGTGGTGAACGATCCGCGCTCACCGGCCACGGCGGCCGACGTGCGCGCACAGTACGGCTTGCAGACCAAGATCGTGGCCGCCATGCAACTGTCCTGGGATGGCTACCAGCAGGTCGCGGCGATGCGCGCGCTGGTGGCGGCGGATACGGCGCTACCGGCTGCGAAAGCGTTCGATTCGACGCTGGCGGCGGTAGGCGGCAATCTGGAGCGTGGCGGGGGCGGCGGGTTCGGTGGGTTCGGCGGCGGGCCGGCGCCGGCGCCGACGTTCGTGCGTGTGAACGGCAATCTTGCAAACCAGATCAACGCGCTCGAGAACGGCGACCTGGCGCCAACCGTGGCAATGCAGCGCGCCTATGCCGCTGCGTGTACGGACTTGAAGACCGCCACGGCGACGTGGACGGGCATCAACGCTGCGCCGCTCGCCGCGTTCAACGCCGAGCTCACGCGCAACAACTTGAAGCCGATCCCGGCGGCGCCGCGGGCACTGACGGCGCCGGTGTGCGGAGGGCCCTGAGCCGCGCTCGCGTGACACGAGTCACACTCCGTTGGCCCGCGCGTCGGCGAATTCGATACCCGTGACACCTGCCGCGCGGGGCTGGTCGGTGTAGTATCGAGATCGATCAGCACTCAGTCCAGAACTCCGGAGGTGTCATGCACACAGCACGGTCTGTTCTGCTCGTCGCTCCTGTCGCCCTCCTGCTCGCTGCCTGTGACTCAACTGCCCCAAGACCGCTCCAACGCATCAACCTGTCGGCTTCCGCCACGCCCGGCATCGTCGCGGACCTCATCGTCAGCGGCACCGGCGGCTCGGTGCGCATCACGTCGGCGCAGCTGACGCTGTCGCACATCAAGCTGGCGAGCGACGCGGCGTGCACGGCTGACGACGACGAACGCGAACACGCCGACAGCAACGAGACGGCGGCCGGCACCAACGAGACCGACGCCGACAACGACGAGCACGAGTGCGAGCCGATCCGCGTCGATCCGGTCCAGGTCAACCTGCCGCTCGACGGGACGACCAAGGTGGTCCTTGACGCGCTCGTCCCGGCCGGCAGCTACCTGGGGCTGCGGGCCAAGCTCGAGCGTGTCAATGTCGTCGGGGTGTTCACCGACGCGGGCGGCACGGACCACGCGTTCACATTTACGTCCGATGCGCACGCGGAGGTGTCGGTCGACTTTGCCACGCCCATCACGGTCAACGCGGGAACCTCGAATCTCACGATCGACGTGGACGTGGGCAGCTGGTTCAAGGGCGCGTCCGGCGCGATTCTCGATCCGAACAATGCGGAGAATCAGGAAGCGGTTGAACACGCGATTCGCGCCTCATTCCACGCGTTCGAGGACGACAATCACGACGGTGACGACGATCATGAAGAGGAGGGGGGCCACTGACCGCGCTTCGTTGTTTTCCGACCTGCCGGACGCCTAGCGGTTGATCCAGTAGGACACCTTCACCAGGAAGCTGTTGTCGGGCCGCAGATTGAACAGATCGTTCAGGTCACCGCTGAAGGTGCGCGTCCCCTCGATCCCGGTCGATCCCTGCCGGCCCTGACTCCACACCACGAATAGGGTCGATCCCGGCCGGTACTCCCAGCGGAACACGAGATTGGAGCGGAACTGCTTGAAGTTGAACCCGCCGATGTTGTTCGTGACGGCGGTGTCGCTGTACGCCTGATAGCGACTGTTGTAGTCCGCCGCGCGCGGCGTCGCAGACTGCTCGCGGACGTTGCTGAACGTCCCCTTGGAAATGAAGGGCTGCGCGTACACCTGGAGTGACATGCTCGCCGTGAACGGATACGTGAACCGCATCGTCAATCCAAGCTGCTTCTGCTCGAGGTGGCCGAACAGATAGTGGGTCACGTTGCTCGTATCGGTCGTGGAGCCGAGCGATTGCACGTCGTTGGTGCGGCGCGAGTAGCTGGGCGACACCGCCGCGGTCACGCGCGACGCCATCTTGAAATCAATCTCGGGCGAAAAACTGAAGTTGTGCGAGCGCCCCCCGTTGCTCCGGGACCAGTTAAACCAGAGGTAGGGCACGATGGCCTTGCGATCATCGCCATTGATGCCGAGCCATGGCGCGACGTAGGAATCCTGGCGCACCGCCGGGCCGCCGCGCGCGCAGTCGTAGCAGTACGTAGTGCCGAGCTGCCCAATCGTGCCGCCGACGTGCAGCGACCAGGTGTTCCGGAACGTCGTGTGCGTGTTGGTATTGAACGCCCGCTCCTCTGGTAGCCCCGCCGTGGTCCAGTACTGCCACCAATTAAAATTCCACTGGAAGCGCTGATACAGCTTACGCGTGTGACGGTCGAAGTAGCCGGCCCATGTGCTCCACGCCATTTGGTCGGCGCGCTGCAGGTAGCCGAGGTCGTTGATCTCGAACCCCGGGGAGCGGCGCTCGACATTCGTCTGAAAAATCAAATGGTTGCCGCCGACCTTGCCGAATTGGAGTCCCTCAGCGTCGCCGGAGAGTGACGTGCGCGTCGAGTCGAACGTCAGCCCGGCGTCGGGCCGCTGATAGAAATGCGTCGCGTCGGTTTGCGTCAGGGCGATCGCCTGCCGGCTGCCCGCGACGCGGCTCACGTCGACCGATCCCGACAGCTCGTAGCGGCCACCGGTGAAGCGATGCCGGAAGTCCAGCGCTCCAACGTAGGCGCTCGAGTGCAGGTAGGTGTTGCTCCAGGAATCGTTGTCGCGGTGCACGGCGGTCACGATGCCGCCAATGCTGCTCTCGCCGCCCCGCAGATCCTGGCGTAAGCGCACGACGCCGTAGTTCGTCGCCGGCTCGATCGTCACGCCGCCCACGCCGACCTCATGACCGGTCACGGCGTCCAGCGCCCCGATCGTCAGGCCCCCGGGCAAGCGGCCGGTGAGCTTCGCGGCGCCGAGGATCGTCGTGAACGACGGCGACGTCGTATCGGAGTAGACGCCCTTCAGCTCGGGTGCCCGGCCGATCCGGCGCGAATACACGAGGCCCTCGCCGGTCGAGCAGTCGTTCACCGCGGTGCAATTGACGTTCCATTGAAATTGTCCAGCGCCCTGCACGAAGAACGGCCGTTGCTCGCGGAAGAACGTCTCGAACGCCGAAAGATTGAGTACGCCGGGATCGGCCTCGACCTGGCCGAAGTCGGGATTGATCGTGGCGTCGAGCTTCAGGTTCGACGCGACGCGGTACTTCAGGTCGCCGCCGACGGTGATATCCTGGCTGCGGCCGATGCCGGCGCTGTTGAATTCGGAGACGTTCTTGGTGACGAGATACGGCGACGCCTCGAACCGGCGCGGTGTCTCCAGGTCGACCAGGTCCACGATCTCACCGAACTGCGACACGAAACCGGCCTGTGATTGGCGGAACAGCGGCCAGCTCACCCGCTGGGAATACCGATACAGATCGCGGTCGACGGTGAAGCCAAAGGTATGGGCGCGCTGCCGGCCGTACGACAGCTGCGACAGAGGAATGCGAAACTCCGCCGTCCAGCCGAGCGAATCGATGCGGGTCGCGACGTCCCACACGGCATCCCACGCGAAGTCCTCGTTGCCGTCGTTGTAGATCTGGGCATCGAGCTTCACGCCGGATGGATTGACGCCGAACTCGAACCCTGTGCGGCGGTCGTGGTAGGAGTCGAGGAACAGCCACACCATGTCGGAGGGTGTGAAGTAGTCGCGGCGCGCGAGCACCGTGATAATGCTGTCGGGATGGGGATCGAAGCAGCGGACGAAGACGTACAGGTTGGCGGCGTCGTACGCGATCTTTGCTTCCGTCGGCAGCTTCGGGGCCCCGCCCTCACTGGGCCGCCACTCTTGGAACTGCGTGATCGGCGCCGCATCCCGCCATACGGCGTCGTCGTCGCGGCCGTCGAGTACCGGCTGCTGGCTTGCATGCACCGCCCGGACACTCCTGGGCGCGGCTGCCGCCGAATCGGCGGCGACATGGACAGGGGCGTGATCGGGTGACTGTACGGCAAGGGTGACGGCGGCCAAGAGCGGTGCGGCAAACAGCATGGCAGATCCCGGGGTGGTTTCCTGGTTGGATGACGGAACCCCGGAAAAGGTTGTTTCAGACGATGATGTTGCGGAATGCTACTCGCCGTGCTTGGCGAAAAGCTCCCCAGGCTGGAGTCGCGTGAGGCGGAACGCGGGAAGACTCGTGACCAGCGCCGTCACAACCAGTACGAGGATCGAGACCTCCAGCAGCCCCCTGGTCTCGAGGGTGTCCACTCCGGGAACGATGGCCGAGAGCGGCCCTGCGCCGAGGTACGCCACGAGAACCCCGAGCATCAGCCCTGCGAGAATGACCGCGGCACAGCGGGTGGCGATCTGCCTCAGCACGTCCCGGCGCCTCGCGCCGACAGCACGGTGGACGGCGAACTCGAGGGCCATACTGCCGACCCAGATCGCCATCGAGAGCCCGATTCCAAGCAGGGCGATCACTCCCACCGCTATCGCCTCGACCGAGAGCGCGTCCCCGAACCAACGGACTGGTGCCGCCCGCATGGCGCGCCTCTCGGTCTCGGATCGCATCTCCCTGAGACTGGCTGCGGGGATCCAGGACAAGATGCGCGCGCGATCGAGCTTGCCGCGCGGTCGTACCAGGAAATCCACCACGCGGGGAGCCAGTTGCAGGACGCTCGCGTACACGGCGTAGGGTGGCTGCAGCGCCGCCCCCAGGCCGTGCGCCGGTTGATCCTCGACGACACCCACCACGGTGAACGCGCGGCTCCTCCCCAGGCCCAGCTGAATTCGTCTTCCCACGGCGTCGCCGTTCTCGAAGTGCGCTCGAGCCAGTCCCTGGCTGATCACTGCCACGCGCGTCGCCTGCCAGTCGTCGCCGTTGGTGATCAGCCGGCCCGCGACCAAATGCGTGTTCAAGGCGCGGAAAGTGTCCGCGCTGACGATGCGCAGCGACACGGCAACGGGTCGGAGCGGCGTGCCGATTCCTCCCTGGGAGCACGCACCGCATTCGGCGATCGCGAGGCTCACCGTCCCGAGACCCTCGAGCGCACCGGGGGCGCTGAGACTCGCGACCTCGAACAGTCCCGAAAGCCCGGATCGCTCGATGAGGTCGGTCAATTGGCGCGCCCGGCCGGCTGGAGTGGCGTCGATCTGCAACTGCAACACCGTATCGTGCGACGTGATCTGCGGACCGTCAGCGACGAGCGCGATCCCTTCCCGTTGCACCTGGCGAGCCTCGACCAACACGGCGAAGCAGACCGCGAGCTGGACGGCACACACCGCGGGGGCGAGCAACGGCGTGAGCGGCGGCACGCTGGGCCGCATCGGCCCGATTGCCTGGATCGGGATAAGGACGCCGAGGACGATGGTCACACCTATCGCGGCGGCAATGGCGGTGGGAAGGAGCCAACCTGGCGCGTCCAGCCCACCAGGCCACGTGGCGCGCGCGTATTCCAGGAACGCCAGGCCGAGGGCTGAGCCGGCGACCAGCCCGACCAACGCCATGACGGCGCCCTCACGCAGCGCCGCCCTCGCGAGTCGCTTCCGTGACGCTCCGACGGCGCGATGGATGAGCATCTCGGTGCGTCGCTGTGTCGCCCGAGTCACCGCGAAGAGCACCAGCGTGCAGAAGGACGCGACCAGGGCGCCGCTCGCGAGGACGACATTCATCCCGCTCAATGTCGTGATGCCGCGCGCCTGAAGATCGGACGGTGTGATGACCGGCTCGGGCAAACGGATGGACAGATCGGCGGCGGGCAGAGGTGGGACATGCAGCCGCCCCGTGCCCAGCGCCAATGGCGCCCATGCGCTCGCGATGCCGATCGTCGCGGCGACGACGATCGGCACCGCGGACTTCCAGTGCGTCCGCAACGTTAGCGCGCGAGGTCCCGCACGACTCCCGCCACTGCGCGCACTTTCGCGCCATCCGCCGCGCCTGCGGCATCACGATCCAGCTGTGCGGCGAGGGTGTTCAGCGCGCTCCGCCGGCTCGCGCCGCCGGCCCGTTCCGCACTCGTCAGCGCCGCCCGCACCGCAGTGACGCGATCAGCCGCGAGACCGTGCGAGCGCTCGAGCTGATCGAGGTATGCCGCCGCCACGACGAAGCTCGCCGGCCAGGTCGCGCGCTGCTGATCCTGCACATTCTGGTAGGCAAACTTCACCAGCTTTGCGGCGTCGATCTCGTGCTGCGTGAGCAGCACGCTTGGCCGGAGCTCGAGCACGTCGAGCCCGCGCATGATTTCCGTGCTGTAGATGTACCCGTTGTACCAGTACGCCGACCAGCTCCCCGCGATCTCGAGCTTGGTCGAATCCATCGGGCCCCGGTCGAAGTAGGCGATCTCAGCCGGGTGCGCAGGATCGGTGTAGTCGACGATCGAGACGCCGGCCTGATACCAGCCCTGGACCATGATGTCGCGGCCGGGGACGGGAATCAGGTTGCCGTTGTGCGCCACGCAGTTCTCCGTGGTCGTTTGTGGCGCGGGAACCTTGTAATAGTTCCGGAAGGTCAAGGCGCGCTTGTTCTCGATCGTGAAGATCGCATCGGCGCCCCACTCGGGCTTGTCCGTCACGCGGCAGCGCGGCGACACGCCGCCCCCCCACTCGTCGGTGAAGATCACCTTGCTCGCATCGTTGTTGAACGTCGCCGAGTGCCAGTAGGCGAAGTTCGAGTCGGCCGCGGCCGCGACGCGCACGGGGTGCGCGGGATCCCGGATGTCGAGCAGGAGGCCGTAACCCGCGCAGGCGCCGCCCGCGACGCCCATCTGCGGGTACACCGTGATGTCGTGGCACTGATCGGGGCCGTGGCGTACACCGCCCGGACCCATTGGCGCCTGGAACATCGCATCGACGGTGCTCTGGATTGAGCCGCGCAGCGCGGTGCTGTCGGCGCCCGTAGGTGCGCCGGTGCCACCGCGACTCTTCACGATGCTATCGAGCAATTCGTTGGCGAAGGGCGGCGGCGCGACGAGCGGCAACCCTTGGAACGTCACGACGAACGCGCCGGCCGCTCGGGCGGAATCAGCCTCATGCTGGGCGTCGGCCAGATCGACCGGGCTGGCACCATGGGATGCGGGGGCGACCAGTGCCTCGAAGATCCGCGGCCGGCTGACGATGGCGGCCTGCTCGGGATGAGCGAGCGGCACGCGAATGATGTCGATCCGGAACCGCGCTGACGAGGTGTCCTGCTCCGGCAGGGCGGACGAGCAGCCCGCGAGCTCTTCGGCGGGACGGACCCCTGCCTGGCCGGAGACATAAATGTACACGACGGTCGTGTCCTTGGGATCGACGACGAGGGTATGCGTGTGCGAGCCGCGGCACGTCTGTACGTTCGCGAGGATGCGCGGATGCGTCAGATCGCTGATGTCGATCACGCGGACGCCGCGGAAGCGTTGCGGGCTGGCGTGTTCAGTCACTCCCTGTGTGCCGCAATCCACGCGTCCGTTTCCCGACTCACCGGAGAGGAAGAGCAGGTTCCTGTAGACCGACACATCGTTCTGCTGCTCGGGGCACGTCTCGGCGTGAATCAGGCGCGGGTGGAACGGATCCGCGACGTCCCAGATCGAGTACCCCTGGAAGTTGCCCTGGAAGAGCGTCGTCCCGCGGAACGCCAGGTCGGAATTCATGTAGCTGAAATCGCCCGGCTCGGCGGGAATGAAGTTCGCGGGGGGCCGGCTGGTCGAGACGAGTCGAAGATTCCACGTGGCCTGGGCGGCATCCCACCAGCCTGCTTTGAGTCCGACTCTGGGGTCGCGGGGCGGTGGGGGTTCCCGATTCTGCGCCGCTGCGATCGGCGTGAGGAGCAACAACGATGCGAGGATGAGTCCCGACAGGCGCCGCATTATCACGATGGTTTCTCCGGTGGAGCGAGGATAATCAAAAAACGCAACGGTGAATTGATCGCTCGTTGATCGCGAACGCAAGATTGCTCTAGCGCGCGAACACCACCGTCTGGATCGAGTGGGGACGCGAGTTGATCTGCACCGATCCAGCACCGACGGCGACGTTGTAGTCCCCCCCCTTGTCCGTCGGGTTCATGACAACCACGACGACCGTCCCGTCGGGATTCACGAACGCGGTGGTGAGGAGCATGCTGCGGCTCGGCGCCGCCAAGATCCGTTTCGCGCCAGGGCGGATGAATTTCGAGAAGTGGCCGATGTAGTAGTAGGAGTTCGTGTAGATCAGTGCGCCGGTGCGGGTATCGGCATGGATCGGTGCCATGCAGAAGTTCCCGACATGATTCGGCCCGCCGCGCTCATCGAGCAGAATATTCCAGTCCGTCCACCCCTCGGCCCCGGAATTGAAATCATTGATCATCGAGCGCCCATACGCCTCGCCGAGGCTCCAGCGGCCGTACGCCGTGGAATCGAAGTTGGCCGGCGTGCCCTCGGTAAACAGGATGTGCTTGCGAGGGTAGAGCCGGCTCACGAGGGTGACGTTGTTGTACATCTGCGTCCCGCCCGACCAGTCCTCGTACCAGTGGAAGGCGATGCCCCAGGCGTAGCGCGCTGCCGCCGAATCGTCGAAGATCGCCAGCGCGCGTTGGATGATGAGGTCGCGGTTATGGTCCCAGACCATGATGTTGACGTCGCGCAGTCCCTGCTGCCACATCGCCGGACCGAGATGGTTTTTCAGAAAGTCGCGCTCGTCGGCTGCCTGATAAATGCAGGACTCCCAGGTCTGGGTCGCCATCGGCTCGTTTTGTATCGTGATGCCCCAGACCGGCACGCCTGCTCGGCGGTATTGCTGGATGAACTTCGTGTAATAGCGCGCCCAGGAATGGGCGTACTCGGGGCGCAGGTGTCCGCCGTGCAGCATATCGTTGTTGTCCTTCATGAACGCCGGCGGGCTCCAGGGACTCGCAAACAGTTTGAGGGTGTTGCCGCTCGCTGCCATCGCGCGCTTGATCAGCGGAATCTTGTAGCGCAGATCGTGCGCGATGGAGAAGGAACTCAGCGCGGAGTCGCCCTCCGTCACGTAGGTGTACATGTCGCTCGAAAAATCGCAGCTGTTGATGTTGGTCCGACCCAGCGAATACCCGATCCCGCGGTCGCGGCCGTAATACGCCGCGATCAGCTCCTCCTGCCGGACCGCTGGCAGCTTCGCGAAGGTCTCGGCGGCGGCATCGGTCAACGCCCCGCCGATCCCAATCAACGACTGGAACGTTTTCCGCGGATCCACGAAGACGTACACCTTGCCTTCCGAGGTCGGTTCTGACGGTGTGAACGTCACCGTGTCGGTGGGCGTCAGCCGGAAGCTGGTGCTCTCGGCGGTGGTGTAGACAATGGCGCGCCTCAGAGCATTGGGCTGCTGAGCGAGAATCAGAAGGGTGAGAAGGACCACGTTAGGCCTCGAGTTTCGAAAATCGCCACGCACCGAAGATGACGAACAGGATCCCCACTCCCAGCAGCACCGCCACGTCCAGTGTGACGCCGAAATGCGTCCTGCCGGTCAGCACACCGCGCACGCCGTCGACGCCGTACGTGAGCGGATCGACGCGCGTCAGCGCCGCGAGGACCCGCGGCAGCCCCTCGAGGGGATAAATCGCGCCGGAGAGAAAGAAGAGCGGCATCACGAGAAAGTTCATGACCATCTGAAAACCCTGCATCTCCTTGATGCTCGATCCGATCGCCGTCGCCAGCGCGGAGAAGATCACGGCAATCAGCGCAATCACCAGAAACGCGAGCGGCACCGCGAGCAGGCTCTCCGGGCGGAACCCGGCGATGAGCGTGACCACGAAGATCAGGGCGCCCTGCAACACCGCCACGGTGGCGCCGCCGAGGGTGCGGCCGATCATGATGAGCAGGCGCGGCACCGGGGCGACGAGCGTCTCCTTCAGGAATCCGAACTGGCGGTCCCACAGCATGGCGATCCCGGAGAACATCGCGGTGAACAGCACCGTCATGCCGATGACGCCGGGCGCCATGAACTGGAGGTACTTGCCCTCGCCGGCGCGCTGAAAGACAGGGCCCAGGCCGAACCCGAGCACGCCCAGGTACATCAGCGGCGAGCCGAGGGACGCGACGATCTGCACGCGCGAGCGCAGGTACTTCTTCACCTCGCGCAGCCACAGGACATAGATGACGCTCATGCGCCTATCGCCTCCAGACCCGCGACACCTGCCGCATCTGATCGGCCGCGGTCGCACTCTCGTCGCGAATCGTCGTGCCGGTGAGTTTGAGGAAGGCCGCTTCGAGCGAATCGGTGCCGGTCTGCTGCTTCAGCTCGGCGGAGGAGCCGGTGGCGACGATGCGCCCGTGGTCGATCACGGCGATCCGGTCGGCGACCCGGTCGGCTTCGTCCATATAGTGGGTCGTCAGAAACACGGTGACGCCATCGGCCTTGTTGAGGTTCCGCACGAGGGTCCACATCTGATTGCGGCTCTGCGGATCGAGGCCGAGCGTCGGCTCGTCCAGAAACAACACCCTCGGCGTGTGCAGCAGCCCGCGGGCAATCTCGAGGCGGCGTTTCATGCCGCCCGAGAATGTCTTCACGAGGTCGGTGTGCCGGTCCCACAGCTCGAACATCTTGAGCAGGGTCTCGGCCCGCTCCCGCCGGATCTGGCGCGGCACATGATACAGGACGCCGTGGATGTCCATGTTTTCCCACGCCGTGAGCTCGCTGTCGAGGCTGGGATCCTGGAACACGACGCCGAAGCGCCGTCGCACCTCGGTGGCGTGGGTGGTGGGATCGAGCCCGTCGAGCTCGAGCGCCCCGCTCGTGGGGTGCAGCAGCGTCGTGAGCATCTTGATGGTCGTCGTCTTCCCGGCGCCGTTCGGGCCCAGGAATGCGAAGATCTCACCGGGATGCACATCGAAGGAGACGTCGTTCACCGCCGTGACCTTCCCGAACGATTTGACGACGTGCTGGACGCGAATGATCGGATGGTCGCTCAAGCCGGAAAAATCTACTTCATGCCTCCCGTTTGCGCCGCGACCGTTTCTCCGGTGCACGCTGCTCGCTCGTGCCGCCGACTACGACCTGGTTCCGGCCGGCACTCTTTGCCTTATACATCGCCGCGTCGGCGCTCGCGATCAGCTCTTCGGGCGTATCGCCGCCGTCGGGGTACTCGGCGAGGCCGATGCTCAGCGTGAGATTCCCCTCGCCGAGATCTTCTGCCGCGACCCGCGCCCGAATACGCTCCGCCACGAGCACGGCCGTCGCCATGTTCGCCTCGAGCAGCATCACCACAAACTCTTCGCCCCCGTAGCGCGCCACGCAGTCCACCTGGCGCGTCGTGCGGCGAAAGACTTCCGAGATCTTCACGAGCGCCGCGTCACCGGCGAGGTGGCCGTGCGTGTCGTTGTACTGCTTGAATTGATCGACGTCCGCCAGCAACACCGAGAATGCGCGGCGCAGGCGGCGCGAGCGCTGCACTTCGCTCGCCAGCGTCCCCATGAGGTGGCGGCGGTTATACAGCCCGGTGAGGGAATCGGTGAGCGACAGCTTCTCCAACTCCCCGTGACTTTCTTTCTCGCGGAGCCGCGTGACGAGCGTGTTGAACGCCCGCGTCAGGTACCCGACCTCGCCGCTTCCGGCGGCGGGCAGCTCGACGGCAAGGTCGCCGGCCGAGACGCGGGCCGCGGCGGCGGTCAACAGTTCCAGCGGGCGGGTGATGAACAGGCCCACCGCGACCGCCACGAGTCCCACGCCCAGGACCAGCCCGAAAAGCAGCAGCACCGTGCGGATCCGCAGCGCGCCGGCCTCGCTGGAGGCCGCGGCCCGGGGAGCTTCCGCAACGGCCGCCCAGTGCAGTTGCGGAATCCGGCGCAGCACCGCCACCACCTCACGGCCCTTGAGCCGCGACTGGACGACGGTCTGGCCTTCGCGTTCGACGAGCTCTCGAGTCGTCGCGTCCGGCAACGTCGTCTTCATCAAATCGGCGGAGCTGCCTGCCGAGCTGATCACGACGTGCCCCTGCTCGGTGATCAAGTACACCTCGCGCGTGCCGTTGCCGGACAGCTGGTCGAACAGGTCCTTGACGCCGTCGAGATTGACTTTGGCTGCCAACGCGCCCAGAAACGCTCCGTCGTCCCGACGGATTGGGACGACGAGGATGATCACCGCTTTGCCTGCGGCGGCGTCCCAGAAAGGCTCGCCCGTGAGCGCGTCCCGAGCCCGCAGGTCGCTCATGCGGTCCGCGGACAGTCGAAAACCGGTCCGGCTGCCGCTGCTCGTCAGCACCTGACCATCTTGCCCGAGGATGGCGAGGCCTTCGTGGCCCGAGAGATTCTGGCGGATGGAATTGAGGTAGTCGCGGAGCCGAACGAGAGCTTGCGCCGCGCTGCGCCCGGTGGTTCTTGCGAGATTATCCGACACCACATAGGGACTCGCCCTGAGCCGCAAATCGTACAACCGCTGATCGAGCCACACGCTCGTCTCCCGAGCCCCGTCCGAGCTTATGGCACGGAGCTCGAGTGCGACGCGGTCACCCAGCGCGCGTTGGCTTCCTCCGTACAACATCACGGTCATGGCGAGCGTCGCGAACAGCGTCGCCACAACCGCGAACACGACAAATTTGCCCCTCATGGTGTCGAGGCGCAGCGTGCGCAGCGATCGAACGATTTGCTCCCAGACGCTCACAGGGAATTGCCTGAATGGACACAGCAACATTCACTTTCGACGCGGAGAAGCAAGTGCCCACGATCACGGCGCTTAAGCTCTAGGAGCGGCGGGTTTTGCCTCGTAGATGAACTCGTAATAGTCGCGCATCGCCAGGCCCGCGGCCGCCGCCTCGTCCACGATCACGATCGCGTCGCGGTGGAGCTGCAGCGCACTGGCGGTCACCATGCTGGTCACCGGGCCCTCGACGGCTTGCGCCACCGCTTTCGCCTTCGCCTCGCCGCTCGCGACCAGGAGCAGTTTGCGCGCATCGAGGATCGTGCCCACGCCCATGGTGATGGCATACACCGGCACGTCTTCCCGGCGGTCGAAGAATCGCGCGTTGTCGTCGATCGTCTGCTTGGAGAGGGTCTTGAGCCGCGTGCGCGAGCTCAGTGAGCTGGTGGGCTCGTTGAAGGCGATATGCCCATCCGTGCCGATGCCGAGGATTTGCAAGTCGATCCCGCCACAATCCGCGATGCGTTTCTCGTACCACTCGCAAAAGGCCGGATAGTTGCTCGTCGTCCCTGACGGGATATTGATGTTATGCGGCGGGATGTTGACATGACGGAAGAAGTGCTCGTGCATGAAGAAGTGGTAGCTCTGCGGGTGATTCATCTGGAGGCCGACGTACTCGTCCAGATTGAACGTCGTGACGCGTGAGAAGTCGAGCTGCTCGCGCTTGTGCAGCCGCACGAGCTCCTGATAGAGGCCCAGGGGCGTAGACCCCGTCGCCATGCCGAGGACGGCGCTCGGCTTGGTGTTGAGCAATTCCGCGACGATCTGCGCCGCGGCCTTGCTCATCTGCTCGTAGTCGCGTTGGACGATGACTTCCATAGGACCCGTGGGTAGGGGCGCAGCATGCTGCGCCCCTACCGATGCTGACTACATGCCCCGGCGCTGCGCCGTGGGCGGCACGAGGCCGTTCAGACGCAGGTAGTTCGCTTCCTGGCTGTAGTGATCGGCCCAGTCACCGACGGTGATGAGAATCGCGGTTGCGCGCGACACGGTGTTGGTGCCGAAGAACGTCATCTGCTCACTGAGCTTCGAGTCGTCGAGATGCGCGAAGGCCTGCTCGCAGAACGTAAACGTTTCCTTGAGCCGGGCGACGAGCTGCTCCTTCGTCATCGTCGTGTCCACTGCCGGCCGCTGCGGCGACGCAACGCCGCCGACCTTGCCGCAGAGGAAGTCATTCCCCTCGTTGGCGAGGTGGACCTGAATCGCGGCGAAACTCATTTGCGCCGGGGTCGGCCGGTAGCCGTACTTCTCCGCGGGCATCGCCTCGGCTGCGGCGATCAGGTTGCGCGCGGAGCGTTGCTCCATTTGGCGCAGCGCGTCGGCCACAGGACTCGTCGACGCCGCGGGGGCGGCCATCGCGGTCGTGCCTTGTGCGGCGAGCGCGGCGGGCAGCACCGCGCACGCCATCATGAGAGCATAGGGTCGAACCTGCATCGTACACCTCCAATGAAGGAAAACATCAGTAGCTGCGCCCGAACCCGAACGGATACAACGGGCGCGCGCTGTCGTGCGGCATGTCCGGCCGCTGGGCGGCGACGGCTTCCATCGATGACGGCAGCTCGAACGGCAACTTGCCTTCGGGCCGGGCTCGGCCCCTCAGCACATCGATCAATGCTTCATCACTTACGCCAAAGTTGGCAAGGAGTGCCCGTGCCTTGGACTGGAGCCGCGTCAGAATCGCGGGTCGATCGAGGTATACGGTCACGATCGTGGGCACGACCGCGCTCACGCGCTTGAACACTTCGTAATCGGGATCGCCGTCCTTGAAAGCGAGACTGCCCTCGTGAAGGAACTGGCCGAACACATATTGCGGGTGCAGCCGCTCGAATGGCGCGGTGAGTCGCATGATGGCGATATCGGCCTTGAGCGGATCTGGGACGACGGTCCACCCTTCGTGTGCACCTGCGTCTGGGTCGATGCCGTACAGATACACCCGCAGCGCGCGGCCCCGCGGCATGCGCAGCGGCAAGATCCGGCCCTTGTTCTCGAGCAGCACCAGGGCGCGGCGCTGCGCGTCGAGCGCGGCAGCGCGGAAGGCGTCGTTCCCCACGACCCGCGCCGCGGCATCGGGACCGACGTAGGGATGCTCGAACAGGCCTTGCGCGAACTTCTGCGTGAGAATCCGCACCACCGAGCTGTCGAGCTGCGCCTCCGTCAGCTCGCCCGCCCGGACTGCGTCGACCAGCATGTCGGCGCGCTCGGTGCCCCCGAACTCGTCCACGCCCGCCTGCACCGCCTTCACGAACCGCGCGCGCATCGAGAGATCCTCGACGCCCCACGGCATCGCCACGTCGGCGAACGACGGGCGCTCACCCGCCGGCGCCCCGTCCTTGCAGCGCGGGTTGCAGTCCCCGGTGATCGCCCAATCCGTCACCACGATGCCGCGGAAGCCGTAGCGGCCGCGTAGCATGTCGGTGAGCAGCTGGCGATTGTAGCCCGCGCCGACGGCCTCGATGGGCCTGCCGTCCCACGTGGCGCCCTGGAGGATCGAGTAGGTCGGCATCACGCCGGCGGCATGGGCGGTAAAAGCGCCAAGGAAGGGCTGCACATGGTAGGCGAGGTTCGGGCCGGTGAAGGTGGCGAAGCGGCCGTAGTAGTTGTGGCTGTCGAAACCATCTGTTGCGGCGCCATACCCCACCCAGTGCTTCACGACCGTCACGACGCTGCCGGTGTCCAGGCCGGTCTCGCCGTGCTGGAAGCCCGAGACGTACGCCCGGACCATACGCTCGGCGAGCGCGGCGTCCTCGCCGAAGGTGCCCGGGATGCGTCCCCAGCGCGGTTCGGTCGCGAGGTCGGCCTGCGGCGACAGGGCCATGTGAATGCCGACGGCGCGGTACTCCTGGCGCGCGATGTCACCAAACCGTCGCACGAGCGCAGAGTCGCCGATGGCGGCAAAGCCGAGGGGCTCAGGCCACTGCGAGAAGCGGTTCGCTTGCACGCTTGCGCCGACGACGTACTGGAAATGGTTGCGCGGGTCGGTGCTGATTGTGAGGGGGATGCCGAGCCGCGTGTTTTCCGCGATGCGTTGGAGCGCGTTGTTCTGGGTGGCGATCGACGCGGGATCGCCGCTGAGCCGCGTAATGGCGTTGGTGATTTTCACGCTGTCGATGAGCGCGCGATTCTTGGCGGTGTCGTATTGCGCCCCCATGCCGACGCCGCCGTTCGGCCCGGCGCTCCGCACCGTGCCATGCATCATCGTCCCGGCTTTTTCTTCGAGCGTCATGCGCCCCGTGAGATCGCGCGCACGTTGCTCGGCGGGCAGCCGCCAATCTTCGTACGGATCGAGGACGCCGTTTTTGTTCAGGTCCCTGAATTGCAGCCCATCGTGTTGAAGCACCGGCGCCTGGACGGCGAGCAGCAGCAGCGGCAGAACGTTCACGGCGTGGATTCTGTCCCAATTGCGGGAGCGGCGCTAGTCAGGTCCCCTCCGGCTCGGCGGGGGCTAGCGAGTCCCCGAGGTTCCTGCGCAAAATAATGACTAACCCGCGCCAGAGGTCGCCCATGATCGATCGCCGCGCTTTTCTCCAGAACGCGTCGGCCACGGCCGCCGCAATCGCATTGCCACCCTCCGTCCGGACGCAACAGTCGGATCTCGCCCCCATCTATGCCCAGATCGCCCAGCGCCACGACGAGGCGGTGCAACGACTCCAGACGTGGATGCGTCAGCCGTCGATCGCCGCCGAGCACCGCGGCATGAACGAGGGGTGCGACCTGACGATGGGGATGCTGCGCGATGCAGGATTCCAGCAGGTCACGAAGGTGTCGAGCGACGGCCAGCCGGGCATCTTCGCGACGCTCGACGCGGGCGCGCCGAAGACGCTCGGTCTGTACTTCATGTACGACGTCAAACAGGTCGATCCCGCGGAATGGTCCTCGCCGCCCTGGGACGCCGCACTCGTAGACAAGGCCGGCCTGGGCAAGGTCGTGATGGGGCGCGGGGCGGTGAACCAGAAGGGCCCCGAGGCGACGTTCCTCGCCGCCCTGCATGCGATCCGCGGCGCGAACCGCAAGGTGCCAGTGAACCTGGTGCTGGTCGCCGAGGGAGAGGAGGAGATTGGCTCGCCCCATTTCCCGCAGATCGTCCGCCGGCCCGAGGTGCTCGCCGCATTGCAGCGCTGCGCCGGCATCTTCATGCCGACGGCCGCGCAGGGGCTCGACGGCCAAGTCACCATCACGCTGGGCGCAAAAGGCGTCATCGAGTGCGAGCTGGTGTCGAGCGGCGAGCGGTGGGGACGCGGGCCGCGCGCCGACATTCATTCGAGCAATAAGGCGAGAGTCGACAGCCCCGCCTGGCACCTGGTGCAGGCGCTCGCGACCCTGGTATCTCCCGACGGCAACGATCCCGCGATCGACAATTTCGCCGCTAAGGCTCGGCCCCTCGCCGCGGACGAAAAGGCGATGATCGCAGCCGCGGCCGCGCGGCTCGATGAAGCCGCGGCGAAGCAGCAGCTCGGCGTGCAGCGGTGGGCGCACGACGCGAGCTGGACGGAGGCACTCGAGATGCTGATGTCCCGTCCCACCGTCAACATCGAGGGACTGGTCGGCGGCTACACGGGGCCGGGTGGCAAGACGATTTTGCCGCATCGGGCGGTGGCGAAGCTCGACCTCCGGCTGGTGCCGGACATGACCGCCGCCGACGCGCTCGCCGCGCTCCAGGCGCATCTCGCCAAGGGCGGGTTTGGGGACATCGAGGTCAACATGACGGGCGGCTACGATCCCACCAGCACGGCGCGCGACGCGATGGTGATCCGGGCGCAGGAGGCCGTGTACCGTCGCTCGCGCATCGAGCCGATTCTGCTCCCGCGCAACGCGGGCTCCTGGCCCGGCTACGTATTCACCGGTGAACCGTTGAAGCTGGCGGCCGGGCACTTCGGGCTCGGGCACGGCAGCGGGGCGCACGCGCCGGACGAGTACTACGTCATCGAGTCCACGAATCCGAAGGTGCAGGGGATCGACGGCGCGGTGCGATCGTACGTCGAGTACCTATACGAAGTGGCGCGGGCGCGCTGAGGGTTCCGGTCACGATGGCATTTACCGCCGCGTCGCTGCGCTTTCTGCGTGGCCTCGCTCGCAACAACAAGAAGCCGTGGTTCGAGGCGCATCGGGACGATTACGAGACCCACATCCGCGTGCCGATGCGGGCGCTGATCGAGGAGATGGACGTCCGCTTCGCCCGGTTTGCCCCCGAGCTGACCGGGGATCCGAATCGCTCGATGTTCCGGATCAATCGCGACATTCGTTTCTCCAAGGACAAGTCGCCGTATAAGACGCACGCGGCGTGCTGGTTCCGGCACAGCGCGGCCGACCATCGCGTGGGCGGCGACGCCGAGGCGGGCAGCGCCGGATTGTATTTCCATCTCCAGCCCAGGCAGTCCTTTGTGGGGGCGGGGATCTGGATGCCGCCGCGGCCGGCACTGGACAAGATCCGCGAGGCGATCGCGGACGATCCCAGGGGATTCGGCCGGATCATCACGCGTCCCGCCGCCCGGCGGCGCTACGGCGGTCTCGATGACGAAGCGATGCTGAAGCGGATGCCGCGAGGCTTCAGCGACGACCATCCCGGGGCGGAGTGGCTGCGGTATCAGTCGTTCACGATCGGCCGGCAGCTGCGTGACCGCGAGGTGCTGTCGCCGCGGCTGACGGAGGGCCTCGAGCAGGATTTCCGGCTGATGCTGCCGCTCGTGCGCTGGCTGAATGCGGCGCTGGGGCTCAAATGAAAACGGCGCTCTCCGAAGAGAGCGCCGTTTTGTGCTACCGTACCGCGATGGTTACGAGAGCTTGACGACGTTCTGCGCCGCCGGGCCCTTTTGGCCCTGCACGACGTCGAACTCGACGCGCTCGCCTTCGGCGAGAGACTTGAAGCCCTGCGCCTGGATAGCGGTGTGATGCACGAAGCAGTCCTTCTCGCCGTTTTCGGGCGTGATGAAACCAAACCCCTTCGCGTCGTTGAACCACTTCACGGTACCGGTGATACGTGCCATCTGATGAAACTCCTGTGCTAAAGACTGTTCCCGGCGTCGCGCGACGTCACCACTCGGTGCGCCGCGACCTGTGATTCCGGCGCCGGAGAGCGAGGCCTAAAAGAAGGAGGACCTGAGACGCTGTCCCAGGTCCTCGGTCGGTCTGGCTTGTTCGCTCGGAAGAACGATTGCCGGATGGCCGGGAAAAGTCAAGGCTAGGCTCTCCACCCATGCCGCCGCGCGCTGTCGCGTAGGGCCCTCCAGTAGGCACGTGTCCCGACAGTCGGCGCAGTGGCCGTGACGATCTCCCTCGGGTCGATGGGGCAGAACGTGCCGACGACGTCGGGGACGGTGTAGACGGGCCCTGGTGTGGGATCCGGCTGGGTGAAGTCCAACTCATCAGCCAGGTTGTTGGCCGTTGCATCGCGCACAGTGAGCGGGTCCAGGCCCCACCGCCATTCGATCATGCGGAGTATGGATGTGTGGTCGTACTGCGCGTGCGACGTCTGCCCGCGGCGCGCG
>DASWDA010000101.1:0-57362 GCA_036395695.1 Gemmatimonadales bacterium | reverse complement strand
CGGGGATCCGGCTTGGCCAGGGGTCGACTGCCGCGACGCGGACGCTCCAGTCGGCCCCCGCCCGACATCCGCGCCGGGGGCGGGCCCAGGCGTGTTTCGACGCGAGCAGCCGCACCGCCGCTCGTGCGACGGGACGGCCGGTACGGGGGCGCGCTGCGCGATTCCAGCGCTCGCCGCAGCGCGTCGGCCGTCGGCCAGCGCGCTTCTGGTTCCTTCTCGAGCGAGCGCATGACACACGATGCGAGATCGTCCGGGCAGGTTGGAGTCCGGTCCTGCAGGTTGGGTGCCTGTTCGGTGATCTGTTTCAGGAGAATGCCCGGCACCGTAGGCGCTGAGAACGGGAGCTCGCCGGCGAGCATCTGGTAGCCGACGACACCCAGACTGTAGATGTCGGAGCGGCCATCGATCTCCCGATCGCCGGCCGCCTGTTCGGGACTCATGTAGTGCGGTGTACCGATCGCCACACCGGTCGCCGTCAGCGTGCCGGGGCCCGTGGTCGAGGTGAGCGCCTTGGCGATCCCGAAGTCGGTGAGGACGGTCCGGCCGCGGCTCCCCTCGAGCAGAATGTTGTCGGGTTTGACGTCGCGATGGATGATGCCCAGGGCGTGCCCCGCGCCGAGTGCGTCGGCGGTTTCCATCAAGATGCGCCGGGCTTCCTCCGGTGGCAGTCGCTCGCGGCGCTTGAGACGCGCCGCGAGCGATTCCCCGTCCACATAGGCCATCACGAAGTACACCAGTCCCTCGGGACCCTCGCCGACCGAATGAATCGGGACGATGTGCGGGTGGGACAGACGGGCGGCCGTTTCCGCTTCCCGGAGAAAACGCACGCGGATTTCCTCACGGAACGCGAGCTCGGGCGGGAGCACCTTAACTGCCACCGCCCGCTTGAGCCGCTCATCGCGGGCATGATAGACGACGCCCATGCCACCGCGGCCAATCTCCTTGTCGAGCGTGAAGGAAGAGCCAAGGGCCTGACTCAGCCGCTGCGCCAACAGATCGCTCATGCCGTTTTGCAATCCATTCGTGGACTAAGATTTAGCCGCATCCATGCGGTGTTGCAACACAGTCTGGACGGGTCGGGTTGGCAGCTACGCGCCGCTTTGGCGGCACTTTTCGGAACGGACCTGCCGCCAGCGGCGTTTTTTCGTGGCATAGACGGTGCGTTCTGCTTGCCGAACCGTCGTCCACGAAACTTAGCATCGGAGATCTCATGTCAGACCGGATGACTTTGCCCGTCCTGCCGCTACGTGATGCCGTGCTCTTTCCCGGTGTCGCGTCGCCTATCGGCGCGGGCCGTCCTGCGACCCTGCGCGCCATAGAAGCCGCCCTGAAGAACCCCGACCGCACGGTCTTCGCGGTCGCACAGAAAGACAACGTCGATCAGGTCTCGCCCGGCGTGCTCTACACCACCGGGACGATCGCGCGGATCAGTCAGGTCCAGCGCAATCTGGGCGGCGTCCAACTGATCTTGCACGGAGAAAGCCGCGGTACCGCGGTCCATTATAGCGAGACCAACGGCTATCTCGCGGCGACCGTGCGCGAGGCCCCTGACCTTCCTCCTCTCAATGAGAAGGATCCAGCCTTCGTAGGGTTACATCGTGAGGTCCGCGAGCGCGCCGCCGAGCTGGGGCAGAAGGCGGGCCTTCCCCCCGATGTCATCCAGCAGGTGCTGCAGGGTGTCACTGACCCCGGCGCCCTCGCCGACCTGGTCGCCGGACACCTTGACATTCAGTCACTCGAACGCCAGCAGCTGCTCGAGACGCTCGCGGTCGAGGACCGGCTGCGCCGAGTGCTCGTCCACGTCCAGCGCCAGATCGCGGTCGTCGACGCGCAGGAGGATATCAAGTCGCAGGTCCAGGAAGAGCTCGGCGAGCGCCAGCGTGAGATGCTGCTGCGCGAGCAGATGAAGGCAATTCGCAAGGAGCTCGGTGAGGAGGAAGAGGCGGCTGAGGCCGACGACCTCAAGAAGCGCCTGGACGCGCTCGAGTTGCCGGAGGCGGCGCGCAAGGAAGTCGATCGCGAGCTGGCCCGGCTGGAGCGCGCCGGCCGGGAATCGATGGAAGCACAGGTCATTCGCACCTATCTCGAGACCATCGCCGAGCTGCCGTGGAACAAGCGGTCAGAGGAGTCGCTCGATCTCAAACGGGCGGCCGAAATCCTCGAAGAGGACCACTACGGGCTCCAGGACGTGAAAGACCAGGTGCTCGAGTTCCTCGCGGTTCGGCAGCTTCGACAGCAACAGCCCAAGGAAGAGGCTCCGGGAAACGAGGACGATCGCGCCTCGCGCGCGCCGACGCTGCTGTTCGTCGGACCGCCGGGCGTCGGCAAGACCTCGATTGCCAAGTCCATCGCACGCGCGATGGGCCGTCCCTACGTGCGGATCTCGCTGGGTGGAGCCCGCGACGAGGCCGACATTCGCGGGCACCGGCGCACCTATGTCGGGGCAATGCCGGGCCGCATCATCCAGGGGATGAAACAGGCGGGCGCGAAGAACCCGATCTTCCTGCTCGACGAGGTCGATAAGCTGGGCATCTCGTTCCAGGGAGATCCGGCCGCCGCGCTGCTGGAAGTGCTCGATCCGGCCCAGAACGACAGCTTCACCGACCACTATCTGGGCGTTCCGTTCGACCTCTCGGAGGTCCTGTTCATCGCAACCGCGAACTTCCTGCAGAGCATTCCAGGGCCGCTGCTCGACAGGCTCGAAACGGTGAACTTCGCCGGGTACACCGAGCGCGAAAAACTCGAGATTGCCAAGCGCTATCTCGTGCCGCGCCAGCTCCGGGAGAACGGCCTCCGCGCCGATCAACTGGGGTTGAACGACGCCGCGCTGAGCGAGATCATCGCGAGCTACACGCGCGAGGCAGGCGTTCGCCAGCTCGAGCGCGAAATCGGCAAGCTCGGACGCAAGGTCGCCCGCAAGATCGCCGACGGCGCGGCGCAGACGGTGACGGTCACGCGAGCAGACATTCCGGATCTCATCGGGCGGCCGAAGGTGCACCCCGAGCGCATGGCTGGCGAGGATCAGGTTGGCGTGGCGACGGGGATGTATTACACGCCCGTCGGGGGCGACATCATGTTCGTCGAGGCCAGCGTCATGCGCGGGAAGGGCGAGCTGGTCCTGACGGGACAGCTGGGCGATGTCATGAAGGAGTCCGCGCGCGCGGCGTTGACGTACGCCAAGTCGCACGCCGACCTGCTCGGGATTCCGGAAGAGGCGTTTGTCGATACCGACATTCACGTCCACGTTCCCGCGGGTGCCATTCCGAAGGACGGTCCGTCTGCCGGCGTTACCATGGCCACGGCCTTGGTCTCGGCGCTCTCGCGGCGGCCGGCACGGCACGACATCGCCATGACCGGTGAGGTCACTCTGCGAGGACGCGTGCTGCCGATCGGCGGCGTGAAAGAAAAGGTCCTTGGGGCGGTACGGGCAGGGATTACGTCGGTGATTCTACCGAAGGAAAACGAGCCCGACCTCGAGGACCTGCCGGAGGAGGTCCGCAAGACGCTCGATGTGCATCTGGTGGAGGAGCTGGGCGATGTGTTGAGCCTGGCGCTGCGAGGGGCGCGGTTCGAGGCGGGACACCTGATCTTCGAGACGGAAGCTCCGCTCGCCTTAGCTCGCGCTCACTCCGGCCACAACTAGGTCGACCGCGGCGTCGCGCCAGCGCTCGCGCAGTGACGGCTCGTCGGCACCGAGGGGCCGCGCGCTGGCCGCGACGACCGCTTCCATGCTCAGGTAGCCGACCATCAGGATCAGCGCCTGGGCGGCAGCAAGGTGCGGGTCGAGATCGTCCCGCACCTTGCCCAACCCCTGACCCTCGGCGAGCAGTACCACCAGCCGGTTGATCGCGGGCGCGAACGCGGCCCCACCGTCCGACCGGGTTCCCTGCCCGAGCAACGCGACGACCTGAGGATTCTGGGCGAGGAATTCGAACTGCGCGGCCAGCGTGAGTCTGAGCCGTTCCAGCGGTCCACCGGCCGGGTTCGTGAGTCGCACGAACGCGGCTTCCAGGTCGCTGGCGGTTTGGGCCAGCACTGCCTGGAAAAGACCGCGCTTGGAGTGGTAGTAGTAGAACAGCAGCTGCTTGTTGACGCCTGCCCGTCGCGCGATCTGATCTACGCGCGCGCCCGCGAAGCCACGCTTGGCGAACTCCTCGCGGGCGGCTGCCACGATTCGTAATGCTCTGTCATTACCGAGCTTGGGTGGCATGAGGCGATTTCATCAACCGTTTGGTTGACGAAATCTAAGGTCCTTCATCCGGCGCCGCCACTGCCCCGGTGCTCGGCCTCGGCGCGGTTGGCCACGCCACGCCCAGATCATTCCAATTCAGAATCGTATTGAACACCAATGCGAAGCTCCCCTGCGTCTCCCACCGCCACAGCGGCCGGATCGCAAACAGGACGACGTGCCCCTGACCGACAGGCGCGTCGAGCACCGCCGGCCTGCCCGCCAGCTCCTCGCCGTTGACCAGCAACCCCGACAGCCGCAACGAGTCGCGTTTCTGATCGAACGACATGACGACGCGTGGCCGCATCCGCGCCTGCTGCGCGGTGAGGTCGGGATCCTGATCCTCGGGAATGTCGCTGGACGTATCCACCTGGAAGAGCGGCGACTGATTGAAGTAAACTGCCAGCGTATCACCATAGCCGTAGGCGATAGGACTGCGAGCATCCTTCGTCACCGCACGGTAGATACCACCTGTGGCGCGCAGCTGCTTGGCCGGTGTGATATCCACTCCGCGCGTCACCCCGTAATCGGTGAAGACCGCTGATGTGCCCCCTTCTGTAATGACCACGCCGCCCGCGGCAATCCATTGGCTCAGCGTGGCCATCCCCTCGAGGCCGATGCCGGGCCGCACGTCGTCGGTGGAGTCCTGGCCGCCAAGGTTCGGCGTCAACGCGCTGCGGCGCCACGGAATCGGCGGCCCGTTCATCGGGAGCCCGTTGACGATCTGCTGCGCATTGTTCGACACGTGCGGCAGCACCAGCACATTGAACTGCCGGAGCAGGTCGCGCCGGTTGAGTTGCTGGACGCTGAGATAGGTATACGGAATCTTCAGCACGTCGAAGGCGTACCGCACCCATCCTTCGTTCTGCGTGTTGAGCCACGAGTGCACCAGCGCGATTCGTGGCAGGTCGAGCTCATGGCGGGCGACCTGCGGCACCGCACCGACCCCGACGACGCTCAGCCCTAACGACTCCGCGGCCTGCGACACCCGTCGCTCGATACTGGCGGCGGCTGGAATGATCGTGGTCCCGCGTCCGAACGTGCGCTGACCCACCGAGAACGAATCCTCGCTCGCGAACATGCGGACGTCACGGAGCGCGAAGCGGAATTGCGTGAGGCCGGACTCCGTCGTCGGTGCGATGAGATAGGCAGTCGGCGCCTTGACCCCGGATACCTGACCCCTGACCCGCGCGTCCGCGGTCAGCGGCTGCAGCGGCGCGTGGAGCACGGTCGTGTCGGTGATCGGGTGCAGCGCGACATTGCGAACGTACTGCAGCGTCCAGCCGGTGTCGTCGTAGGGTGTCGGGTCGTTTGCGCCGTAGTCCTGCTTGCTGAAGTAGCTCTTGGCGAGCGGTCCATACGGCTGATCGAGCGTGACGACGTAGTCGCCGGCTGCGACATCCATCCCGCCGGCTTTGAACGCCTGCGACGCACGCTGGACCTCGATACCGTGGAAGCGGAGCAGGTTGACGAGATTCGCGGCTTCGACCGCGCGAGGCTGATTCGCCGGGATGTGGAACGCATTCGGTCCATCTTTGGCCCGGCCCCGCTCGACAGCACGCACACCCTTCCGGTAGAACTGGTCGAGGTAGCGATGGCCATTGCGCGCCATGTAGTTCTCCGCGATGAGCAACGCGGACTCCTGGTAATTGATGTTGTTGCGAATGCACCACCGCACGCCGTTGAGCGGCGGGTTGGGGCGGAACCATTCGACCGACGTCTGACGGTCGGGCAGCTTCACCGTGTGGCACTCGGCGCCGCGCGACGTATACGTCTCATAGAAGCGGCCGATCGAGTTATGGCCGTTCGCTACCCAGAACATGTAGTTCGGTGTCCAGCCGTCGTAGAAATCGTGTGTCCAGACTCCCGGCAGCCCGCGGCTCGTCAGCGCCGTGATCTCCTGGAACGCAAGCTCATTCCATTCGCTGATCACGATCGGATCGAGCTCGCGGTTGTACGGACCGGTGCCGGTCGATGTATAGAGGAAAGGCACCGATTCGTGGAGATCGTGCAGCACGGTGGGATGCCAGGCGAAAAAGGCCTTCATCATGGTCCGGGTCAGCACCTGTGACATCACGATGCCGTCCCGGTTGTTGTCATGAGCAGTGTACTTCCCCCAATAGATCAGTCCCGGGGCGATGTTCTTGTTGGCCTTCCGATACCGATAGACGTCGACCATGCGGTCACGCCCATCGACTTCGGTCACTGGCGTTATGAGTGTTATGACGCTGTCGCGAATCTGCCGGATGACCGGCGTCTCTTCGACGGCTAAGCGGTAGCCCAATTCCATCAGCATTTCCGGCGAACCGGTCTCCGGCGAGTGAATGGAACCGGTGAGGTAGTAGATCGGCTTCCCCGCCGCGATCAGCCGCTGCGCCGAGTCGGAGTTCAGGCGTCTGGGATCGGCCAATGCCGCCGTGATGTCGCGATAGTGCTCGAGCTGTGTGATCGTGGCGGAGTCGGCGATCGCCACGATGATCATCGGCCGCCCCTCGTCGCTGGTGCCGAGGTCGAAGACCTTCACGCGCGGCGAGGCCTCGTCCAGCGTCCTGAAGTAGCGCGTGATGTCGGCGACGTAGGAAAGCCGCCCCACGGTCCCGGGGACGTAGCCGAGCACCTTGAACGGTGTCGGCACCCGCGCGTCGGCGGGAAGGTGATCGGTGAGCTCGGTGTTGAAGCGGGGCTCGGTGGTCAGCTCACGGATTTTGGCGGTGTAAGCGGAGTCTAGCGGCTGCTGGAGCGCAAGAAGCGCGATGACGGCGTGGACCATGCGACGTTCTCCGGAATGCGGGATAGGCCTTCTTTCAGAAAATCGAGCAGCAAGGGATTCACTTGATCGGGCGATTCTTCGGGCGCGTCGTGTCCCGTGCGCTCGAGGACGACGAACTCGCTGCGCGGCAGTTCACGGGCAAACCGGGTACCGTCGCCGAGCGCGATCCATCGGTCCGCGTTGCCCCACAAGATGAGCGTGGGCGTCTGCACGCTTCCCAGGCGTCCACCGAGGGTGTCGAACCTGAACTCTCGGAGCACGCCTCGCAAGGCGCGTCCATAGTCAGGATCCGGAACCGGCGCGTAATACTGATCGACGTCCCCTGCGGTGACCTTACCCGGATCGGCAAAGGTCGAGCGCACAATTCGGCTGGTGATCCAGCGTCCGCGGAATGTCGTCATGACGGCGCCGAGCAAGGGCCAGCGCGCCATCTTGAGGACGCCGGGCCACCGAATGCCGAAGCCCGCGGCGTCGATCAGCACCATCCCGCGTACCCGATCCGGATGCGCGATCGCGACCTCCGCGGCGATGGCGCCACCCATCGAATGCCCGACCAGCACCGCGCTCGCGATACCGAGTGAGTCGAGTAGCGACACGACCAGGTGTGAATACGCCGCGTTGCTGTATCCGTGCGCCGGCTTGTCTGAGAACCCGAAGCCGCGATTATCGAATGCGACCACGCGATAGCCCGCCGCGACGAGCGGCGCCAGCTGGTGCCGCCAACCGTACAGGGAGGCGCCGATGCCGTGAATGAACACGACCGGCGTGCCGTTGCCAGTGTCGATCATGCGCAAGCGCGTGCCGTCAACGGTTCGATATTGCGCGCGAAACGGCGTACCGGCGGGGTAGCGCTGCGCTTCGGGAAGCGCGGACGCGCGGCAGGCAGCCAGAAGCAACACAATAAAGAAGAGCTGAGGCAGCCGAGTCACGGGTCTAGAGCGCGCGTTGCGCGAGGAGCACGATGAGCGGGTGAGATGTCCATAAGCCCGCGATCCCGTCACCCTCTCCCGTGGTCATCACCAGCTGTGCGACGTCGATTAGGAGGATTGTCGCAGCGGGAGCGTCGTCCGCGGCAGGCTCGAGCCAGGCGGGCGCATCGGCCGGCATGCCCCCGCGGACACGCACGCTTACCTCGGCCCGCTCTCCCGCGCGACGCCACGCGGGCAGGGTCGGCCGCCAGAGCTCGAGCGCCATGATTCCTTTTACACTGCGCTCCGCCCGTGCGACCAGCTGCATGATGAGGTTCGCCACAGCGCGACCACCGGAGACCTCGCGGGTGACGGGATCGCCGGGCCGTGACATGTCGCGCAGCTCTCGGCTGAGCCGGTCCAGCGCCTCGCCTTGCAACGTCGCGAGCTGCGCGACGAGCCCTTGGGGATCGGTCGGCCGATAGCGCGCGGGGCGCTGGGGCGGCGGCGTTCGGGTGGCGGCGCCACGAGAGACCAGGCTTTCGAGGGCACCGTAGGCATTCGCTCGAGCCAGCCGAGCACCCCGGGCCACGGCATAGCCGGTCGAAGGGCCCAACCGTAACAGCGTCGCGTAAACGAGCGACTCGGTAGGCGTGAAGCCAAAAGGAGTCAGATCGAGCGTCACTGTAGTAGTAGATACTACTACTTATTCAGACAACGTTCAACGGTACTCCCAAGAGCCTCGCGATCAGCGCGAGGCGGAACGTAACGTCGGTCTGTCGCTGGGCCGGACTCTTCCCGGGCCCCTCGAGCGGGAAGTAATGCGATACGACCGCATTGGTTGATTTGGGCATGACGCGGAGTCCCGCGGGGCTCCAGATGCCCTGGTCGTCGCATTCGCTGTAGAGCCGGGCCAAAACCTTAGCCGCAATCGGCACCTGCCGGACGATCCCGAGCCGGGTGAGCAGCTCCAGCCAGTAGACGGCGAACGCCACGTCGCTCACCCGGCCCTGAGCATCGGCGTGCATCGGATCCCCAAGGACCTCGAACAGCGGCCGAAACACCTTTTTCCCAGCTTGGATGAAAAACGACCGGCGGGGCGTGGGAACGGAAAAGTACGCGGCCAGACGCTCGAGGAACCCCGCGCGCTCTCGCTGCACGGCCGGCATGAACGCCAGCACCTCGATGGAGAATACGGTCGGCGGATACGTGAGCGGGTCGAGCACCGTCTTTCCGCGCGCCTTCCTGAACGGTTTCTGCGCCAGATCACTCCGCAGATACATCGAGATGTCGCTCGCGACGCGATGTGCCGCCCCGCGCAGGCGCGGGTCATCCTGGTGTGCGCCGCGGGCCAGCGCCGCCGCTGCGCCCTGGGCACCCATGCTCCGCGCCCACAGCCCGAGACCAGGGTCACCCTTCGCGGCGCGCTGGAATTCAACGAGCAGTGTCGGATCATCGTCACGGGACAGCAGGCGGAAGAGAAACCGATCTGCGAACCGGAACGGCCGCGAGTCGGCCGGCCAGCCGAGCTCGAGCAGGCGGCGATACTGGAAGATTGTGCCCACTTCCTTCCAGCCCATCGACTTCGAGGCCGCGGGCGCAAGCAGATTTCCCCCCCACAGCCCGGTGTCCTTTTGCTTGCGGACGATGGCGAGCGCTTCCTTGTAATGCAGTAACTCGTCGCGGAGGGTCGCTACGCGTTCGAAGTCGCGCGCCGGCTCAGGCACGACTTCAGTAAGCGTCCGATACTGAATAGGGAGACTGGCGGCCTCATACAACCACGACAGAGGCACTGTATGCGTGGAGGGAATCTCCAACCGCCGCTCCAATGGTACGAGGTCGGACCAGCAGGTGCTGCCGGGTGAAAAACGGGCGCAAACTTATCCGCCCCCCGGCCAATAGGCAATCGGCGGAGATTAACCCCTTGCCGTCCAAGATGTTCCGATAATCCCCCGAGCGTGCAACTCGCTGCACCCTACGGTTGTGGTCGCTGGAACTCGGAGGACGGCAGCCACCGAGGCATGGCCGGATCGTTCGCGATTGCAAGTGCCGTTCGAACGGTCACGCGCACCTCCTGCGCCATGCCGTCGTAGCGGAACGTGGGCTGATACTCGTCGCTCGGCTGATGGTAGCGCTGTTGATTGTAAATGTTTTCCTGCTCCTCACCCCAACCCTTCGGACGCCCGACAAAATCATCGCCGGCAAAGATCGACAGCGCTGGCACGCCGGCGCGCGCAAATGGAAAGTGGTCGGATCGAAAGAACGAACCACGAACATCCGGCTTCGCTTCTACCGTGAGCGCTTCGGCCTGTGCGGCCGCAGCAATCACCGGCCCCAGCGTCGATCGATCCCTGCCCAGCGCGCCGATGGCGCGCGTCGCGCCGCGCACATTCGTCACGTCGAGGTTCAGCACGGCGGCGGTCTGTCCAAGGGGAATCAACGGATGCTGCACGTAGGACTCGCTGCCGAGCAGTCCGCTCTCTTCCGCGGTCGTCGCGACGAACACGACCGAGCGGGCGGGCCGAGGCAGCTCGGTGAGCGCCTTGGCGGTACCCAGGATGGCTGCGACGCCGGAGGCGTTATCTTCGGCGCCATTGTAAATGGAATCACCCCGAATCGCCGGACCGATGCCCTTGTGATCCCAGTGCGCCGTGATCAGCACAGCCTGCGATGCCAGACGCGGATCCCGGCCGGGCAGGCGCGCCGCGACGTTCTCGGATTCAACGTGCCGCAGGGCGCTGCGCACTTGCACTGCGGCCGTGATCCCGGTGGCCACCGGGCGGAAATCGCGGCGTGCCGCCGCTCGACTGAGCGAGTCGAGATTCAGCCCAGCCTTGGTGAGGGCGGCGCGTGCGCTTGCTTCCGTCACCCAGCCCGCGAACGCAATGCTCGGTGAACGCGGCTGATCGAGCTTGAACTGTTCGACCGACCAGGAGCCGCGGACGACCTCCCACGGGTAGGTCGCGCTCTCGGTTGTGTGAATCAGGATCGCGCCCGCCGCACCCTGCCGGGCTGCTTCTTCCAGTTTGTAGGTCCAGCGGCCGTAGTAGGTCAGGATCTTGCCGAGAAAGACGGTGGAGTCGACCAGGCCAGGATCGTTGACCAGCATGAGCAGCACCTTGCCATGCAGATCGACACCTTTGTAGTCGTCCCATTGCCATTCGGGAGCGCGGATCCCGTAGCCGACGAACACGACGTCCCCACTCGCCGAAATATCGACCTCGGGCCGCTCGGCCCACGCGACGAAGGCGTCGCGGTAGACGAGGCTGTCAGGTGAAGTGCCCGGCTTGCCCCACACGAGCGTGGGCTGCGGCGTCATCCCCACGAGCGCAACCGGCTGGAGGTAGGTCCCATTCGCTCCGGCGGGCTCGAGTCCCAACGCCTGGAACTGCGCGGCGATGTATGCGGCCGCGAGCCGGCCGCCTCGCGTCGCGGGCGCGCGGCCTTCCAGCAGGTCGCTCGCGAGGAAACGCAGGTGGGCGTCCATGGCGGTTGTGTCGACCGGAATCGATGAGGGACGCTGCGCCATTGCGGTGCTCGCCGCGAGTACCAGCATCGTGACAGCATTCCACCATCTGTTCGTCATTGGTTGCCTTGCTCCCGTGAAAGCGCGCATTTGACGGTGTCGATGGTACCGGGTCGATGGCTCCCTGCTTCGCTGGTCAGGACAAAGGTCGAGTCGTCCAGAAAGTCGATCGCCTCCCCGCCGATCTCGAGTCCCGCGATGTTGCAGGGTCGGTCGCGGGCCGGCAGCAGCCGGCCGCCCACGCCAGAATAGAACAGGTAGATCTCGGTATAGGTGCGTATCGCCACGACCCGGCCGTCGGGGCGGATGGCCCCCGCGGTGACAACGCGACCAGCCTCGGAGCTGGGGCGGATATCGAGAGTCTGCACCAGAGTCGCGACGACGATGTCGGACGTCGTATCGGGCGTGCGCCAGGCACGGCGGTCGACGCGATACACGCGAATCGCGCTCCCGCGCGTCACACCCTTGCTGACGAGGTACGCCGCCGTGTCGCGAGGCGATACGTAGACCGCCTCGACGTCGTGCGGGCCATCTGGATACCGCAGTCGGAGGACCGCAGGCGCTCTCGTGGTGCCCGACGTGTCGCTCGCCCGTTCCGGTGGCGGGGGTTCCGGAACTGCATAGATCGTGACGAAGGGCCGAAACTCGAAGTTGTCTCCGGTATCAGCGAGATAAACGCACGCCGACGCCGGTAGAGAAAAGGCAACCGGACAGGGGCCAAGGGATATGTCTTCCCAGTCGATCGCATCCGCGCCGGGCACGAGGAGGGCCCCTCGATCGGTGCCGCCTAGGTCCGTTGCGTAGAGGTACGGCCTATCACCCGAATCGTTATGCGTCCACAGGACGTCCGGGTACGCGCGACTCACCGCCACGCCGGAGCTTTCGATGAGGCGAGGGCTCTGAAAAATCGCTTGCAGAAGGAGTACCGCGGTTGCGAACATGAGCGTCCAGGAAGATACTTCGCTTATGCGCGACGCAAATGTGCGACTGAAGGGCCGGATCCTCTATCTCGCCGAGGATCCGGGCTTTGTGCGCGCGCAGCTCGAGGGAAACGATCCGCCCTGGACGCCGACGACCAAGCTGCGCGACGACATCTCGACGGACGAGATCACTCCCGCCTACATCTGCTACTACTATGACGAGACGCTGGGCGAATTCCCCTACCTTGGTCTCAAGTGCCGCGACGAGTTCCCGATTAGTCGTGGCGCCGTGAAGCGCGGCGGGTTCGTCGCCGCGGTGAGCGGCAAGCGGCGGGGCAAGGGGTCATCGCGCGAGCAGTCGCCCTACGCCGAGATGTGCGCCGGCATCAAGCTCGTGGTCGCCGAAAGCATCGAGCGCATCTATCGCGAGAACTGCCAGAACCTCGGCGTGTTGACGACGACCGACTTCGCGATCCTGGACAAGGTCAAACGCGGCGAAGATATCCCGCTCTCCACATTCACCGCAGGTGAGGGCGAGATCACCCGCGGCATCATCGAGCACGGCGGCTTGTTCAATTACAACATGGCCCGCCTGAAGGGTGAGGTCGTGCTCCATCCGCCCCAGACGCCGGCGCGCGCGATGACGCTCGGCGAGAAGATTCTCGCGCGGCGCTGGGTCGTCGATCCGGCAAAGGGCAAGATCGGCGTGCCCGCGGTGAAGCCCGGTGACGAAGGGTTCGTGCTCACCGACATCCGCTTCAGCCACGAGTACGTGACCCCGATGGCCGCAATTTTCTTCGAGCAGCTCGTGGGGAAAGACGCCAAAGTCAACGATCCCGGCTCGATCCTGATGTTCCGGGACCATCTCACGTTTTTGCCCGAGGCCATGACGCCGGAGCGTGTGAAGGAGGGGTTGCTCGAGGTCGCGCTGCAGCTCGAAAAGAAACAGCGCGAGTTTGCGACGGCGCAGGGCATCAAGCTGTACGGCGAGCTGCGCCTCGGCCACCACGGCTCCGAGGCGATCTGTCACTCGAAGATTCTCGAGGCACATGCGCTCCCCGCTCAGGTGATCATCGGCTCCGATTCCCACACGCCGCACGCCGGGGCTGTGGGGTGTATCGCGTTCGGGGTGGGCACGACCGCGATTTTCAATTCCTGGATCACCAAAGACGTCCGCCTCCAGGTGCCCGAGACAGTAAAGATCGTGATCAGCGGTCAGAAGCCCGACAACGTCACCGCCAAGGACTTCATGCTGGAAGTGCTGCGGCACCCGTACGTCAAAACCGGCAAGGCGATCGGTAAGCTGGTCGAGTACTGTGGCGATGCTGTCGCATTGTTGTCGGTAGACGAACGCGCCACGATGACCAACATGACGGCGGAGGTTGGCGGATTCACGGGGTACGTCGCGCCCGACGAAAAGACCGTCGACTACCTGATGGACTACCGCAAGATGTCTCGCACCGAGGCCGAGCAGCTGTGCGCGGGTCTCACGAGCGATCCCAACGCCGAGTACTGCGAAGTCATCGAGATCGATGCCGCGAGTATCCGTCCGATGATTGCCCTGCCCGGCGACCCCGGCAACGGGCTCTACATCGACGACGTCACGCAGCGGATCAAGGTCGACATCGCCTACGCGGGCTCCTGCACCGCCGGCAAGAAAGAAGACATGGACATGTACGCCCGCGTGCTCGCCGAGGCCGCGGGCCGTGGCGAGCGGGTGGCGCCGTGGGTGCGCTTCTTCATTCAGTGTGGCTCGCAGGATGTGAAGCGCTATTGCGAGGAACGCGGCTACCTGGACGTCTTCCGGCAGGTGGGCGCGACGTTCCTCGAGCCCTCATGCGGTGCCTGCATCAATGCGGGACCGGGGGTGTCGAAGACGCGCGAAGAAGTGACGATCAGCGCGATCAACCGCAACTTCCCGGGGCGCTCAGGCCCGGGTCAGCTCTACCTCGCCAATCCCTACACGGTCGCGGCCTCGGCGATCACCGGCTACATCACGGTCTGGTCGCCTGGGATGGTATTGGAGACTACTCGCTAGGGCAGGGTTCCGCGGATCTTGACCTTCACGGCGCGCGCGCCGCTCCCAAAGTCCAGCGCGGATGTCACCGTCGTCGTCGAATCGGGAATCACCTTCGCAGTAATCGTGAAACCACCGTTCAACGTGCCGCGCGCGACGTTGAACGTCGCTGTCCCGTGCGCGGTGCCATAGACGCTCGACGTCGTATGCAAATGCCCACCCCGCGAGAGCCACGTCGTTACGGTTGAATCGGTGGCCTGATGGATCACAAAACCGGTCCCCGTGCCTGCCGTATCGAGCGTGAAGCGCGACCACAGCGAGTCTGTAACCGGCGCGCGGCCCGACCCGAGCAGGAAGAACACCGTGTCCATCGTGTTCGTGGCGGCGTGGTAACCCTTCCAGGCCAGGATCGCAGTCAGATTGCTCGTCACCTGTGTCCCGCCCTGCGTCGCATCGATGTCGAACTCTATTCCCACAACTCGTGTGGTGTCCGACCCCGCCGGGATGCGCGTGGCGCGATCCATGAAGGGGAAGACCAGCACCGACATCAGCGCGTAGAGGCCGGAGTCGCCGGTGAAGGCCGGGTCCAGAGAGGTGTCGTGCAGGAACGCGGAGTCGAGCGCCATGCGGACGGCGACCAGCTCAGGTCCGGGAATCGCGTCGGGATCCACGCTGCCGGCATCGGAGCACGCTGCGAGAACCCCGGCGAACGCCAGGCAGAGCAACGTTTTTCTCATGGTGGTGAATATGGGGCTACTGCGCGCCGCCGGTAACTGTCACCACCTGATCCCGGTAAGGCCGGAGTGAATCGCGCTGATAGACGCTGCGTGGGTTCCACAGCACCCACGTGTCGATGCCCAGCTCTTCGGCGGCGCGAATCTGCTCGCGAATCTCATGTGGAGTGTACCGCGGCTTGCGCCGCCCGAGCGTGAAAGCCTGGAGGAACGGACGGATCGTCGCCGCCTTTGCGAGAGGCCGTGACCGCTCGAGTGCTTCGGTGAGCGCGTTGCGGACGACGCGATACGGCTCGCCGTTCGGCCACGCGAGTCCGTAGCTGCCCTTGTAGTAGTGGCTCGGATAGACCATCGGCAACACGACATCCGCGATGCTGACGAAATCTTCCCACACTTGTCCGATGCCCAGGTCGCCCGTCGCCGATGCCGTCAGGCCGAAGATGTCGAACGTGACCGGGACGCCGAGTGGCTGAATCCGATGCGCCAGAATCGCAATCCCGGCTTGCACGCCCTCCCGCTGGGTCTCATGCGGCTTGCGCGCGGCGAAGACCGCTTCCGCCATCGCTTCCTTCGGCTCGTCGGGGAAGCGGACGTAATCGAACTGGACCTCATTGAAGCCGAGCCGTACGGCCTCCTGCCCGAGCTGCGCGGCGTAGATCCAGACCGAGTCGTTGTACGCATCGACCCAGGCGATGCCGATCCGGTCGCGCCACAATCCGCTGCCGTCGCGATTCTGCACCGACCACTTCGGCCGCCGTTCGGCGAGGAGTGGATCCTTCGCGACGACGATGCGCGCGATGGCGTAGATGTCGTGCGCGCGCAGCGTGTCGAGGCGCGACTCCACATCCTTCGTGCGCACGCACTTCGTCGCGCCGATCTCCTGCGCGACTTTGACGTCCGACGGGTACAGCAGGCAACCGGTATCGTCCTTGATGTCCACCACGAACGCATTGATTTCGGTCGAGTCGGCGAGCCGAACGAGCTGGGCCAGCTTGCTCGATCCAAAGGCCCACGCGTTGACGTACAGCGCCTTGATCGGTTGCGCTCGTGCATTGTCGAACAGCGGATCAGGAAGGACGTAGCGTAGCTCGACGCCGCGCAGCTGCAGAGTTTCCGGTGACGTCGGTAAGCCCTGCGCAAAAATGCCGGGACCGAGTGTCGCGGCCCAGAGCAAGAGAGCGGTTGCGTGCCGAGCCAACTTCATAGGGGCAACCAAGATAGGAAATTGACCCCTGGCCGGGCAAGGATTTGGCTCTCAGTTAAGCCGTAAGCTGTTGAATAGCAACGGGTAAGTGGCAATACTCTGGCCGCGATACTGCGGTCTCATTCCGAACAGGATCACGTGTCCTGTTCCTTGGTGCACATCCAGGATCGCGGCCTTTCCCGCGACGCGTTCCGGGTGCAGCACCCAGCCCGAGAGCAAGACGCGCGCGGGATCTTCCGGCCAGCGTCCGATCACGTGCGTCACGCTCGAGTCGAGCACCTCGAACGCCGGGCTGCCCTGAAACCAGCCGATCGCTTCGCGCGGCATGCCGTGCGCGACGGCGCTCGCGGTGTCGAGCTCGAGCCGGAAAACCGAACCCGGTGCGTAGAAGTCCTCGTCACTCACGGCCTCCAGCACGTTCCGCACCGGCAAGAGCAGCGCCTGGATGGCGAACCGGCTCGCTTCGTTCAGCGCGATGAGCGTCCCGCCGTCCACGACGAACTGCCGCAGCGCTTCGCTCCCGTCGGGGCCGATGCCCCCGGCGAACGGTGCGGGATAGCGCGGCGGTAACCCTTCGAGAATCTCGCTCGGGCGTTGGTCGGGCAGGATGATCACGTCGAATTGATCGCGCAGCTTGCCCGCGCGCACGACGGAATCGACGATCGACGTGTACGGCACCTTCCAGGTGTCGAATACCCAGCGCGTCCAGCCCTCGTCTATCGTCGCGTCGTAAGACTTGTAGAGGCCAACGCGGATGGAGTCGCGCGCGAGTGGCGGAGCCGGGCTCACCGATCGCGGAATCACCGGCGCCGAGAGCGGGACCCGGAGTGAGTCGTTCGCGACGATCGCCGTCAGGCCCATCAGCAACGGCAACGTATGCGCGGTGACGTCATACGGGCGTTCCGGGGGCCCGCCGGGATATTGCCGGCGATCCGGATAGTGCTGCGGTTCGAGCAGCGTTTTCGCGAACGCCGCGTACGGTTGCCGCAGCACGATCACATAGGTTCCGGCCGAGTGCCGCTGGCCCTGGAGACTGAACGACTGGGTGGCGGAGCGAATCTCGACGCCGCCGCGCCGCAGGATGCTCAGCATCGCGCTGAGCGCCACCGAGTCCTGGCGTGCCGGGATCACGTAGGCGTAGGGCCATTCCCGCCAGCCGCGGATCGCGTGTGTTTCGACAGTGAAGAAGTTGGCAAGCCACCGCTCGCGCTCGCGCGCCGCGTGGACCAACAGCGCGTAGGCGCCTTCAGTCTGGTAGGCGACGATGTCCCGCAGCGACCAGCGGCCGCCGCGCCAGGGATTCGTGAAGTTCCACGAGCGCTCGCGCGGATTGTAGCCGCGCTCGTGCGCCTGCAGGCGATCGAAGGGAATGTCCACCGGCGTAGCCAGATCCGCGCTCGCCGTCTCGGACAGAATGCGCACCCCGCCGTGGTAATGCTGATAGGCGCGCGCGGGCGTCCAGGCGTCGTAGGTGGAGTTGATCGAGATCCCCGTCTTGCCCTGGCCCCCCAATTCCCACGCCATGGCCGTGCCGAGCGCGTTCACACCGTCGATCAGGAGCGGATCGACATTCGGCTCCACCGGGTCGAGGTAGGGAGGCAGAAACAGGCGCGCGCCATTCGCGTCCATCTGGTGGATGTCGTGCACGATCTGCGGATGCCACACGTTGTACAGCGAGTCCACCGTCAGCTGCGTCTCCACCTGGGTGAACGCGTACCAATCGCGGTTGTTGTCGTGCCCGGTGTAGTGGTGATACAGCTCCGGCGGCGACGTACCCTCGGCGGTCGTCCCGAGCGTCCGGTTGTACCACTTGGCCACAATGGTGACGCCGTCGGGATTCAGCGACGGCACGAGCCACAGAATCACATTGTCGAGGATCGCCCGCGTCGTCGCACCCGTGTCGGTCGCCAGGCGGTACGCCAGTGCTACCGGCGAGAGGTGGCCGCCGACCTCAGTCGAATGGATGCTCGACGTAATGAGCACGATCGTCTTGCCGCCCTGCAGCGCGTCACGGGCCGCACGGCTGGTACGGAACGTTCGAGGGTCGGCGAGGTTGGCGTTGAGCTGCCGGTAGTAATCCAGCCGGCGCAGGTTCTGGGGGCTCGAGATCACGAGCGCGATGAAGGGTGCGCCGAGCGTCGTCTTGCCCAGCTCGCGGTAGTCGACCCGGTCGCTCGCCTTGGCGAGCGCCTCGAAATACCGTACCAGGACCGGCCACTCGACGAGCTTGCGATCGTCCCCGGGCTCGAACCCGAGCACCGAGCGCGGCGTGGGAATGACGGCGGCGGCGGGGGGCGGCGAAGGGCGGCGACTACGCCGCTGTTGTCCGGCAGCCGGCCCTGCCAGCAGGATGCCCGCCAGCACCGCCAATGCGATCCTGCGCAGCATCAATGCTGGCTCGTCGTGGCCGCGGGCGCGGCCTCGCCCGTGCCGATCCAATGCGCGAACCAGGTCCGGATGCGCTCCAGCCGGTCGACGAGCAGCCACGGCGGGCCGGTGCGCGACAATCCATGGAACGAGCGCGGATACCGGACGAACTCGGCCGGAATCCCGCGTTTGCGCAGCGACATGAACAGCTGCTCCGCATCGGTGATCGGCACGCGCTTGTCGTCCTCCGAATGCACAATCAGCATCGGCGTCTGCATGGTGTTCGCGTACTTCATCGGGGACAACACGCGGTAGAGGGAGTCGCTCTCCCATGGCGCGCCGTTGAACTCGTAGTCGGTCAGCCCCTGCGCGTCCGACGAGCCATACCAGGAGTACCAGTTGTAGATCGAGCGGTCCGTCTGCGCCACGCGGAACCGTTGGGTGTGGCCGACGATCCAGTTGGTCATGAACCCGCCGTACGATCCCCCGAGTACCGCCATGCGCGTCGTGTCCACGCCGCCCTTGGCGCGTGCGATCGCGACGTCGACGGCCTGCATCAGGTCCTGGTAGTCCTCCATGCCCCAGCGTCCCCGCGTCGAGAACGTGAAGGCATGTCCATAGCCGGTGGACCCGCGCGGATTGGTGAAGAGCGTCCAGTAGCCCTGACCCGCGAGCATCTGGAATTCGGGAAATAGGACGTTGCCGTAATTCGAGTGCGGCCCGCCATGAATCGACAGCACGAGTGGATAGGTCTTGCCCGGCTGATAGCCGTGCGGCCGCATCAGCCACCCTTCGATCTTCAGTCCGCCGACCCCCGTG
The DNA here is from genome assembly GCA_036395695.1 of Gemmatimonadales bacterium. Classification (GTDB taxonomy): domain Bacteria; phylum Gemmatimonadota; class Gemmatimonadetes; order Gemmatimonadales; family GWC2-71-9; genus 20CM-2-65-7. The sequence goes on along the minus strand of DASWDA010000101.1, from coordinate 37,869 downwards.
AACCAGAACGTATCGGCCGGGATCGCCGTGACCTGCTTGAAGAGCGAATCGTTGAAGGTCGTCAGCCGCCGCTCGGCACCGCCGAGCGCCGCGATGTACAGCTCCGTCCCATGCGTGACGTCACTCCCCGTGTAGGCGAGCGATCGTCCGTCGGCGCTCAGCGTGAACCCGCGCAGTTGCCGCTCGCCGTTCGTCACCTGACGAACCGCGCCGCCAGTCGAGGTCACCGCGAACAGATGTACGTTGCCGCTCGTCTCGGCATTGAAGTAGATCGTCTTGCCGTCCGGCGACCACGAGGGGCCGCTCGGGTCGAGGCCCCACTCGGTGGTCAGGTTGCGCGCGGCGCCGCCGGCCACCGGAACCACACAGATGTCGTTCTTCATTCCGCGGCCTTTCGAACACACGAACGCGATCGTCTTGCCGTCGGGCGACCAGGCGGGCGAGCTGCTCTGCACGAAGCCGGTGCGCAATGCCCGCACGCTGCTGTCGCCGAGCGTGTACAGGAACAGCGCGGGCATCGCGTCGTCGCGGACTTCCTGATTCTCCGTCGAGTCCTGTTCAAACGCGATCGTCTTGCCGTCCGGCGACCAGACCGGCGAGCCTTGGCTCAGATCTCCGCTCGTGAGCTGACGCGGTGTGCCACCGGCGCGTGCCACGAAGTAGAGGTGACTCGGCCGGCGCGTCTCGCGCGGCGGCAGGTAGCCTCGCTCATCGGCGACGATCGGGATCGACGTGTAGACGCGGCCGTCGAACCGCTTCGGATCGGGCCCTCGCGTGATGGCCGTCGGTGAGACGCGGCTCCGCCACGGCTCCTTCTTCAGGCTGTCCGGTTCCTCGCCGCGCCAGGTATAGGCCAACCACTGGCCGTCCCGCGAGAACACCGGCATCGCGTGTACGCCCTTGATCTGGAATGCTTCGCCCCCGGGCGCAGAAGTCCGCAGGAACCAGATGTCGTCGTCCGAGCCCTCACGCCTGCTCGAGAAGGCAAGCAGCGATCCGTCGGGCGACCACGTCGGGTTCGACGCTTCGGTCGAGGGACTGGTGTAGCGGAAGGCGGGCGACGCGCCGTCGGCCGGGGCCATCCAGATCTCGTTGTGGCGCCGGTCCTTGTCTTCGACGACGGTCGTGACGACGAACGCGACTCGGCGCGCGTCGGGTGACAGCGCCGGGCTGCTGACGCCGATCAGCCGATAGTAGTCAGTGGACTGCCAGGGGCGCGCCTGGGCGGACAGGCGGACGGTTGGACTGACAGACAGAATAAGCGCGGTGGTCCAGAGTCGGCGCATGGAGAATCTCGGGTCACGTGGGTGAGAAAAACTACCGACCCCGGCCGCTGCGCGCGACCGGGGTCGTTCCACACTCCGACAGTCCTCCGTCCGACCGTCCGATGTCAGTTCAACTTGTGCAACTCTACCCTTCTGTTCTGTGCGCGCCCGTCAGGCGTTGAATTCGGCGCGATGTAGCCCGACGCACCGAATCCGCGCGCCCGCATCCGCATCGGGTTCACGCCTTTGCGCGCGAGGTAGTGTTGCACGGCCCCCGCACGCCCCATCGACAGGCGCATGTTCGTCAGCTTCCTGCCGGTCGAGTCGGTGTAGCCTGCGATCTCGATGCGAATCGCAGGATTCGCGACGAGCGAAGCCGCCACCTGATCGAGCACCGCGTAGGACGACGCCGTCAGCACCGACCGTCCAGTCTGGAAATTCACGCCCTGGAGAATGAGAGTCGGGCGAGCCGGCGGAGCTCCCGGCGCGGCCGGCGCATGCTCTTCGAACAGCAGCAAGCAGCCGAATTGGTCGACGCGCGATCCCGTGGGCGTATTCGGGCAGCGATCCTGCGAATCGACCACCCCGTCGCCGTCGGTGTCGTGCTCACTCGGGCAGCCGTTCGCGTCGACCTGAATCCCGGTCGGTGTGTTCGGGCACTTGTCGAGAGTGTCGGGCACGCCGTCCTTGTCGCTATCCAACGGGCAACCCGTCGCATCGACCGGCGTGCCGGCTGGGGTATCCGGGCAGCGGTCGATGCCGTCGAACACCTTGTCGCCGTCGGAGTCCGACGGGCAGCCGTTTGGATCGACGGTGGCGCCGGCTGGGGTGTCGGGGCACTTATCGACCCCGTCCCAGACGCCGTCGTGGTCCGAATCGATCGGACATCCGTCCGCGTCGACCTTCACGCCGGCCGGCGTCGCCGGGCACTTGTCGAGCAGATCGTTTACCCCATCGCCGTCGGAATCCGGCGGGCCGGCCGCCGCGGCCGGCGGCGGGGGCGGGGGCGGGGGCGCCGCTGCGAGCGGACATCCCTTGGCGTCAACCGCAACGCCCGCCGGGGTGTTGGGACAGGCGTCGATGCCGTTCAAGACGCCGTCGCTGTCGGCATCGGCGGGACAGCCGCGGTTGTCGACCTTCGCGCCACGCGGCGTGTCGGGGCAGGCGTCATTCTTGTCCGCGACCCCGTCGTGATCGGCGTCGCCGGCGGGGGCGGCGTCCGGCTGGAAGAACGCGAACCCTGCGGACGCCATCAAATGCGTGGCGTTCTTCGACCCGCCGGGAAACGCGCTCGTCGTGCTTGGGGTGTAGATGCCACGCGCTTCGACGCGCAGCGCGACGCGCGAGCTCATGAAGAACTTGGCGCCAGCCCCGCCGTGGAAGCCGCCATCGGTGAAGCGGTAGGGATTCGTGCCGCCGAAATCGAGCCGCGAGTAGCCGCCGAGGACGTAGACGGACATGCGGCTCGCGTTCAGCGCGTTCACGACGAGACTGCCACTGCCGATGAGCGGCTCGATGTGGGCGGTCCCGACGTCCTGCGGCGACTGGAACAGTGCCTCGACCTCGAGGTCGATCATGGGCGTGAGCGCGTACGCGAACCGTACCCCCCCGCCTGGCTTGTCGGCCAGACCGAAGGCTTTGTCGTATTTCGTGAAGGCGCCGAACAAGCCGACTTCGTAGCGCCGGGCGTACTGCGCGTCCAGCCGCGTGGCCGTCAGTGCCACGACTGCAAATAGGGGGGCGAGCCTTCTCACGTTGTGCCTCCGCCTCAGTTGGTCTGCCGCAGCTCGACGCGCCGGTTCTGCGCGCGACCGGCTGGCGTCGTGTTCTGCGCGACCGGCTGCGATGCACCATACCCCTTGGCGACCATCCGCTCGGGCGCGACGCCCTTGCTCGCCAGATACGCGCGCACCGCATCGGCACGCGCCTGCGACAGACGCACGTTCGTCGCCGAGGCCCCCGTATTGTCGGTGTGTCCGCCGATTTCGATCTTGATGTCGGCGTTGGCGATGAGCGACGCCGCCACGATGTCGAGAATCGTGTACGAATCAGGCTTCAACGCCGAGCGGCCCGTCTCGAACGTCACGCCGCGGAGTACCACCGGCGTCTTCGCTTCCGTAAAGAGGATCGGACAGCCGGCCGCGTCGACCCGTGTACCCGCCGCGGTTCCCGGACACTTGTCCTTGGTGTCGTCGACGCCGTCGCCATCGGCGTCGGAGGCGCGCTGGCACCCCGCCGAATCGACTTCCGTGCGGGGCGGCGTGTTGGGGCACTTGTCGATGCCGTCGGCCACGCCGTCGTGGTCGCTATCGACCGGGCAGCCGGTCGTGTCGACGGTGGCGCCAACGGGCGTGTTCGGACACTGGTCAGGGCCATCGGGGACACCATCGCGGTCGGAATCCGTCGGACAGCCTTGGGCGTCGACTCGCGCGCCCGTCATCGTGCCCGGGCACTTGTCGATCCCGTCATAGACCCCGTCACCGTCCGTGTCCTTCGGACAACCGCGCGCGTCCACTTCGGCGCCCTCGACCGTATTGGGACAGGCGTCGAGCCCGTTGAAGACCTTGTCGCGGTCGGAGTCGCTCGGACATCCGCGTGCATCGACGACCGCACCGACGGGCGTTCCGGGGCACGCGTCCTTCCGGTCGGCGACGCCGTCCAGATCGGCGTCGCGCAGCGCGCTCGGTCCGGTGAAAATCGAGAGCCCCGCGGAGGCGATGACGTGTCCCGCCCAATTGCCACTCGCGAACCTGGTGCTGGGCGAGTAGATCGCCCGCCCTTCCAGCCGGAGGGCGACTCGCTCGCCAATGAACAGCCGGTCGCCAATCGCACCGTGCACGCCGTTATCGGAGAAGTTGAAGCCTGCGCGGTCGCTGAACTCGAGCCGGGTGTAGCCCCCGAGGACATACAAGAGGTTGTGCTCGTTGCCCGTGTTGAGCACGAGACTGCCGCTCGCTAGCGTCGCGGTCGCGTTGGTGCCCCCGGCATAGGGTGTCGGTTGCTGGTACCCCAGTTCGAACTCGAGGCCGACGCCCCGACTGAAAAAATAGCCGAGCCGTCCGCCGCCGCCGATCTGCTTGGCGAGTGCGAACGCGTGGTCATAGCGGGTATAGGAGCCGAACGCGCTAATTTCGAACTGGTGCGTGTGTTGACCGACGCAGAGGACTGGAACGACGCTGAGACAGAGCAACAGCAGTGGCGTCCGCGCGCGCATGTGTCTCCCCGGGGGTTGGCGGCACTTGCACTTTAATAATCGGTCCCGCGGGAAGAAACCCCTGTAGCCCCGATCACCAGCCGAAGGGTCTAGGGGTGGCCGTTTCCGCCGCGGATGAACCGGAGTGCCTGGGCGAGCTGCTCGGCGAGGCTGGACAGTTCGGTGGCGCCGTGGGCGAGGTCCTGGATAGCACGCAGCTGCTCGGCAGCGGCGGCGGCGACCGCTTGCGCTTCCTGACTGGACGTCAGGGCTCCCGCCCGCGCTTGCCCGAGCGACTCGGTGATACGCGTCGCCAGGGCGGCGCTCTGGCGCCCGACCTCCGCGACCTGCTTTCCGGCGCGCGCCGTCTCGGCGGCGGCCTCCGCGATCCGATCGAGGTCCTGGACCCACGCCGCAGACCCCTGGACGAGCTGGCCAAGGTCGCCCCGGATCCGCTCGATGAGCTGCGCGGCGCGGTCCAGGGCTCGGCGCGTGTCCTGCACCGCTTTGCCGACGTTCCGCGCTTCGCGGCCGCTGGCTTCCGCCAGCTTGTGCACTTCATCGGCCACGACCGCGAATCCGCGGCCGTGAATGCCGGCGCGCGCGGCCTCGATCGTCGCGTTGAGCGCCAGCAGGTTCGTCTGGTTCGCGACGAAACCGATCGTCTCGGAGAATCTCTCGACCTGCGCTGCGACCTCGCGCAGCCGTCCGACCTCGGCGGCGCTTTCTTCCGTCGTGGCACCGAGGTCGGTGAGCTGGCGGACGGCGTCCTGCGTGGCCGTGCGGACCCGGTCGGTCGTCTTTTCCATTTGCGAGCCCGCCTCGCGCGTGCGATCGCCGGCGGCGGAGAGCTCCGCGGCGCTGTCCTTCAGTTGTCCGGCCTCGCGGGCGGCGGCGCTGACCAGCGTCGCGGCCTGTCCCGCGCCGTGACTCGCCCGCTGGGCGGACGCGGCAACTTCTTCACTCGAGGCGTGGATCTCCTCGGTCGTTGCCGTGAGGGTCTGCACATATTGCATCGTCTGATCGGAGGCGCCCGTCACGGGACGAAGCGAGCCGTCGATTGCGACCATCAGCGCGAGCTGCGGCGCCAGCAGCTCGAGCAGATCGCCATCCGATTGGCGGTACATCGAGGGATCGGAGTGCCGCACACTCCAGAGGCCGACGAGCTGCCCCGCGTGGTAGAGCGGGACGAGCATTTCCGAACCGGGGGTTTCGCCGCCGGGCACGACGACCTGGTCTCTGGCGAGGCCGTGCGCCACCACGGGCCGGCGCAGCCGCAGCGCTTCGCCGGTCAAGCCGGCATCGGCATCAAATCGAAATGTGCTTCCCGCTTGCGCTGCGGTGTCGGCGACGAGCTCCATCTGCCGTGTGCGCGCGTCGTAGCGGGCAAATCCCATCTGCTCCCACGGCACCAGCTGGCGCGTCAACTCCTGGACGCGCTGGAAGCTGTGACTCAGCGTGAGCTCGGCCGCGATGGCCTGCGCGAGCCGCTGAATCAGTTGCAGCTCGTCGGCGCGCACGCCGAGGCGCAGCACATGCAGGCTGCCCGCTATCGCCAGCGCGAGAGCCGCGAAGAGCAGGACGCGCGTCTCAGCGGGAATCGTCGCGTGGACGGCGCCGAGCCAGCCGAGGGACAGCGCAGCCGACACCAGGTAGACGATCGACTCCCAGCGGAGCGTGAGCCGCGCGTCGACCCAGGCGATCGTCTGGCCGAGCGCGAGCTCGAGGTAAAACGTTCCGTTGACGATGACCGGCAGCAGGACGATCGTGAGCGCCACGACCCAGGCATTGTCGGCGGCCAGCGCCGCCCCCGCGGTTGCGCCGCTGAGGCGGCTGTACATGAAGCCGACGAACGTCGACCCCGCCGTGAGATGGGCGGCGTTGCCCAGCGCCGTGCGCACGGGCAGGCGGCGCAGCAGCACGTCGCCGACGAGCATCGCAAACGGCGCCACAATCGCGGCGAAGGCCCAACCCCGATCGAGAATCGCGAACAGCATGACGCCGAGGACGAAGGAGGAGAAGCCGTTGCCGGGAAGCGCGATGCCGTAGCGGCGCGTGATGGCGGCGACGAGGATCAGCAGCGCGCCGGCGAGCGGGAGGTTTTCACCGGCCGGCACCCACCCGTTGACGTAGGCGACAAGCCCGGCGCCGAAACTGACGAGCGCGGCGGTGGCAACGGCGATACGAATGATCAGCGCGGGCCGCATGTGCTGTGGCGCAAGGTCGGCGCCGTGGCGCGGTGTGTCAAGCGCGACTATCGTTTACGCCATGACCGTCACAATTGAATACTGCGTCATCTGAAACTACGAGCCTCGGGCCACCGGTCTGGCGGCCGAAATCCGTAATGCGTACCCGCACGCCGAGGTGCGGTTGGTTCAATCCTCGGGTGGCGTCTTCGAGGTCGACGTCGACGGGCGACGGGTCTACTCCAAGAAATCCACCAAGCGGCACGCTGAACCAGGTGAGGTTGTGCGGCTGATTCGCGAGGGTGGCTCCGACACGCAGTGAGAATCGCCATCTCCACCGGCGGCGGTGACGCGCCCGGACTGAACGCCGTCATCCGCGCCGCCGTGCTCAGCGCGGTGCATCGCGGCTGGGAGTGCGTAGGGATCAAGCGGGGGTTTGGCAGTCTGCTCGGCGAGGCCGAGCTCATGCCCCTGGGCCCGCACGAAGTCCGCGGCATCACCCACCTCGGCGGCACGATCCTCGGCACATCGAATCGTGGCAACCCTCTCAAGTGGCGGATGCAGCGGCCCGACGGCTCGTGGGAAGAGCGCGATCGCACGCAGGAGCTGCTCGATTCCTTCCGCGCCAACCGGCTCGACGCCCTTATCGCGATCGGCGGGGAGGGCACCCTCGGCATCGTACAGGCTCTCTGGAAGAAGGGACTGCCGGTCGTCGGTGTCCCCAAGACGATCGACAACGATGTCGGCGGCACGGTCGCGACGTTCGGATTCGACACGGCCGTCTCCACGGCCACCGAGGCGATCGACAAGCTGCACTCGACGGCGGAAAGCCACGAGCGCGTGATGGTTGTGGAAGTCATGGGCCGCTACGCCGGCTTCATCGCGTTGAACTCCGGCATCGCCGGATCGGCAGACGTGATTCTGATCCCCGAGATTCCCTTCGACATGGACAAGGTCTGCGACAAGATCCGGCGGCGCGAAGCCGAGGGTCGACATTTCAGTATCGTCGTAGTGGCGGAGGGCGCCACGCCAAAAGGTGGGACCGTGTCGCTGATCGATCCCGCGCACGAGCGCCTTGGCGGCATCGCGGAAAAAGTGGCGCACTCGATCGAGCAGATGACCGGGAAGGAGACGCGATCGCTGGTACTCGGTCATCTGCAGCGGGGTGGTGGTCCCACCACGTTCGATCGGATGCTGGCGCTGCGGTTCGGCGCGGCGGCCGTGCGCCTCGTCGCCGAGCGGCGGTTCGGAATGATGGTGGCGTTGCAACCGCCACGGATTGTTGCGGTCCCGCTGGACGAGGCCCTCGCGCAGCCGCGCCGCGTGCCGCTCGACTCCGACAGCATCGCCACCGCTCGCGACCTGGGTGTCAGCTTCGGCGACTGATACAGGACAGTTGTCGCAATCACCGGACACCGCAGAACTGTCGTGGCATCATGTAACATCCTATCCATTAATGACTTAGATCATTTTCCCCACCCTGGCACGCCTTTTCCCTAAGAGCGGCGCATCAAGGAGGAACAATGAAACGCATACTCGTTGCCGTTGCTTTGCTGTTCGGTCTTGCTACCGGCGTCGCGCAGGCCCAAACACGGGTCGGCGTCTCGCTGAGTTTTGGTGATCCGTACTTCGATGGACAAGTCGTGATTGGCCAGCCGTATTACGTGCGATACGCACATCCTTATTACTACCGCTATCGCCCAACCCGCGTCATCGTCGTCGAACCGCGCTACTACCGCGAACGCCGTGTCGTCATCGTGCGCCCGCATCGTCGTTACAATCGCGGCTATCACCGGCACTGGTAATCGTCGAGTGCGACCGTCACGCCGGCTCGTTGTGTCCGGTTGCATCCTCCTCCTGACAGGATGCATCCCCCACCATAACGGGCCGGCGGGTTCCGTTCCCGCCCCGCTGCCTCGGGCAAGAACGAGCGTGCCTGCCGTCGGCGACGGGACAAGGGTGACCGTAAGGCAGGTAATCGATCTATTGGAAGGGTGCCGACCGTTGCCCAGTTCGGTTGATTCGGTTCCAGAAGTCCCGCTCAAGCTGCAGATCATCTGTGTGACAACGCCACCGAGCCCGATGCCCCGTTAGCGCTGGTTATCTTCCGGGGTGCGTACATCTCGCGACCATTTCCTTCCCCCCGACCCCCAGGCCTTCCTCGCAGCCGAGCCATCCACCGGACGGGTCATTGTCATCGCTCCGACGCGGGCCGCCTGCGAGACCATCGAGCTCGCCCTTGGGCTGACGCTCGAAACGCTGCTCGAGCGCGAGCACGGCGATGACATTCGCCGCCTGGCGGGAGGTGGCCGGGGGTTTGGTATCGTGGCAGGGACGGGGACGGGGAAGACACTCGCCATCCGCAGCATGGCGGAGACGATCCTCAAGGCACCGCTCAAGGTGGGCGTGGTCAATCGTGAGCGCGAAGCCACACCGGAGACGCCGACTTGGAATGTCGTCATCGTCACGACCGGCATCGCGCGCCGGTGGTTCCAGGATGGCCTCATTACCGAGCGCGATACGCTGGTCGTGGACGAGATTCACCAGACGTCCGCCGAGATGGAGCTGTGCCTGGCGCTGGGGAAGCGTGCCCGCTGCCGGTTCATCTGGCTGTCGGCGACGGTGGATCCGAGCTTCTATGCCGCTTACCTCGCCTCGGCGCAGGTCCTGGAGACGAGGGCGTTCGATCCAGCCAAGGCAGCGCAGGTCAGCGTCCTGGCAGAACAGCCCCTCGAGTTCTTAAACGATCGGTTCATAAAGCGCGTCATGCGTGAGCGTCGCGGCGTAGCCGTGTTCGTGCCGACGCGCGCCGAGGTCGAGCAGATCGCCAAGGAGCTCGGCGACCGCTGGCCCAATCTCGCCACCGCGTTCTACCATGGCGGCGAGCCGATTCGGGTCATCCGGCCCTTTCTTGACGGTTTGGTCAAACGTCCATTCCTCCTGGCTATGACCGCGGCGGGACAGTCCGCGCTCAACATTCGCGGCCTTGATACCGTGGTGGTCTACGACGCCCGCTACACGAACGTCGTCGAGCGCGGCAAGAACGTGCTGACGCGCGCCTACCTCGGGGCGAACGAAATTCTACAGATGGCGGGCCGCGTCCACGGCCGCGTAGAGCACGGTGAGGTCTACATCCTGAGTGACCGCGACCTGGCGTTCGAGGATCTGCGCCCCACCGCGCCCGAATTCCAGCTTGCGGGCGATGCGGAGCGCGTGGCGATTACGTGCGCCGCGATCGGCGTCGATGCCACCGAGCTCGAGCTGCCCGTCCCACTGGACCGCCGGGCGTACCGGGGGAGCGTCGAGCTGCTCACCGACCGTGGGCTCATAGAGCAAGGCAGGTTAACGACTTACGGTCGCGCGGTAGAGGAGATGCCGGTCGAGCGTCCCTGGGGAGAGCTGCTCTATCATGCGGAGCCGCCCCTCGTGCCGCTCGTCGCCGTCGCGTCCAACATCGAGTCGCTGCACCGCATGACGAGAGAAGAGCGGCAGCTGGCTGGCCTCACCGTCCCGGGCTCCGACCACCTCACGGCCTACAACGTCTACGCGGAAGCCGTCAACAAGCACGGATATCTCGGCGAAGTGTACGGGCTGGCGCGTCACCTGTTTCGTGAAGAGGACATCGAACAGTGGGCGGAGGATCGTGGCGTGCTCGTAAAGGCGATCGAAGACATCGCGCTCGGCACGGCATCCGTCTATCGCCAACTCGAGGCCCCCCTCCCTGCCAAGCTGCCCTATGGTGACCGCAAGACGCTCGATTTTTTCGCTGACCTTTTGGCCAAAATCATGCCGTTCGACCTCGTGATCGACGAGCAGACGGCTGATGGGCGGGAAGCCCGAGTAAGCCGTAGCTCTGTCTGCGGCAGTTGGGGCGCCATCGCCGGATCGCTGCGGTACTTCGCCGACCGCTTCGGAAACCCGCGCGCCAGCATCGAAGGGACGCAGATTCCGGAGCGGGCGATTCGGCGCTACGCGCGCAAAGGCAGGCCCGATGTGGTTTTTGAGCGGCAACGGCGCCGGGAAGGGTTGATGATCGTCCGGACCGTCGAGTACTTCGGGTTCACGCTCGATCGCGAGGTCGAGCACTTGCCGAGCCCGTTCCCGGAGGAGCTCGCAGATTCGGCGCGCCGAGCCCTCATCGAGGCGCTGCTGGCCGGCGAAACACCTCACCCCGATCAGGGGAAAGTCAGGCGGGCGGTGGAGCGGTTCGGCCACTACTGGCGCCGCTCAGGTGGGCGCTTGAGCCAGGCCGACCGCGACCGCCTCGCCGAGCAGATCGCGGCGCAAGTCACAGGCGTGCATTCCTGGGATTCCTTTATTGGAACGCGGATTACCCTCGATCCCGACGCTGCCATCCCCGCAGACGAACGGGAGCGGCTCGACGCCCTGCCCTCATCGGTCTTTCTGTATGGCGACCGCGTTCCAGTGGATTACGACGTCGAGCATGGCGTCGGCGTCGTTCGCCTGCGGCTGAAAGAGGGTCAGGCGCGCCGGCTCCAACCCAAGGACTTGCCGCCGTTCGATCGGCCGGTGCGCTTCACGGTGACACGCGGGAAGCACGAGGCTGTACGCGCCGGCTCACTCGACGAGCTGCGGCAGGGGTTGCGGAGTCTGGGGAGCGCGCAGCGTGGGCGGGTAATGCGCGGCGGTCGCCGGCCCAGACGGCGTTAGCTCTTCGCGGTCACCTCGAGCAGGGTTAACCACAGCGCATCATAGGCGTCTCTCGCATCAGCGAGCGGAACGCCCGTCGCCAGCGCGAGGGCGCAACCGTCCACGATGGCCTCTCGGGCGGCGTCTTCAAACCCGACGTTCCCGGCCGAACGGTCGATCAGACCGGCGGACGAGAGGCTGATCCAGGCCCGGGCAGTACCATCCTCGGCCTGATGCCGGAGTTCCTCCCAGCAGGCGTCCAGTCCCGCGGTACCGGGAGCACTTGCGAGGGCGCGCTGCAGGGCGGCACTGCGCGACGTCGCGATCTGAGCGGCGGCGGCTCGCAGCAACCGGCCGCGTGATGCGTAGTGATAGAGGATTAGGCCTTTCACAACTCCGGCGCGACGAGCGACGGCATCGAGGGTGAACCCCTCGACGCCTCCACGCTGCAGCGTTTCTACCGCTGCGGCGAGAATGTTAGCACGGGTGGGGGCTGCGTCTTTAGGCACGTGTTTGTCCTGGTGGTCAATAATGCGAGTCAGTAAGGAGGACGCAAGCCGAAACAAACCAGCAACCTTTTGACCTATGAGCGAGTCTCATCTTGACACGAATCTAACAGCCCGGTTCCTCCTGCATGAAACCTTGGAGACGCATGTTTTGTATGAGGATAACCAACCAATGATCGACAAACCCGTCAGTTCCGCGGGCAGCCTGCCCGCAACCTTCTCCCCCTTGGTGCGCGCGGTCATCGATTCGGTCGCCGAGGGCATCGTCATTTTCGACCAGCAGGGCCGGTTGCTCTACGCCAACGCGTCAGCCCGACGGGTGATCGACGGGCAGAACGGTGATGTGCGCAATCGCCTGCAGAGTCTCGGAGCCCGGTTCTCGCCGCTCAGGAACGGCACGCAAAGTCTCGGCGAAGCCGCGATCCTCCCTCCGACAGGTGCATTGACGCTCGCCGAACGCGAACGCCAGGCCATTACCGACACGCTGCAGGACACGAGCGGCAAGCTTGCGGAAACGGCGCGACGGCTCGGGATCAGCCGCACCACGTTGTGGAGACGCCTCAAGTCCTACGGGATGGACGGCTTCCGCGCCTCTCCCTAGGCTCCTAGCTTCCCCGGGGGATGGCCCCCCCCGACCACGAGCCGCAGCCGTTCGTCATTGAGGAATACGTCCGCTGGTCAGACGTAGACTTCGCCGGGATCATTTTCTACGGGTCCTACGTGCGGCTGTTCGAGGTCGCCGAAACGGAAATGTTTCGGCATTGCGGTCTCGCCTACGCCAGGGTGTTCGACGAGTACGACATCTTCCTTCCCCGCAAAGCCGTGCACAGTGAGTTCTACTGGCCGGCCCGCCTCGATGACCGACTGCGCATCGCCGCCTATGTCGGCAAGCTCGGGACGAAATCTCTGACCCTGCACTTCGACGTGCTCCGGGCAGACGCACGGGCGTTAGGCGCCGCAGGATGGATGGTGCTGGTGGCGGTCGATCGGAAGAAACTGAAGCCCACGCCGCTGCCCACGGGATTGATCGCCTCGCTGGCGCCCCACACACTGCGTCCGGAAACCGCGCGGACGTTTCTCGGAGTCGATCCATCGCCCCGCTGAGAACGGCCCCTGCCCTGCTGCTGCTGCTCGTGGGTTGCGACGGCGCGGGTGGCGGCTCGCGGCAACCGCTCCTGCTCGATGCGATGGTCGCGTTTCCGCCGAGAGACACCGTCCGTTTTTCACTTCCCGCCACGACACATCGCTGTGCCGACGGCCGCACCGTATTGCTCGAGGCCGTGAGTCCCGAGGGCAGCGGCGTGCTCGTGCGCCTGCATTTTCGCGACAGCCTTGTGTCGGGTTCCTTTCCCGTGCTCGCTCCGGGCGACACGACCGCGCCGGGTGCCGTCGTCGCGGTGCGCTACCTGCTGCGCGACGCGTCGCACGGATTCTTCTTCGATACCGGCGCAGTTCAGGTGCGTCTCGCGGCGGGAAAAGTCGCCGGGCATATCCAAGGGTCCGGAACGGAGACGGGCATTCACACACCCACGCGCATCAACTACCGCGACGTTCCACTGCCGCTCGTGACGGACACCACGTCGTGCGGTTTCCAGCTGTGACGGCAACGCGCGACGTGCGGGTCGGCTTCATCGGCTCCGGATTCGCCGGGCGCGTGCAGCTGCCCGCGCTCGCGCTGGTGCCGGGCGCCAAGCCCACCGCGATCGCGAGCGGGAACCGCGCCAACGCCGAGGCGGTAGCGCGCGAGTTCGGTCTGCCGCATGTGTTTGCGGACGGCGTCGAGCTGGCCCGCTCGCCGGACGTGGATCTCGTCATCGTGTCGTCGACGCCCGATTCACACGCGCGCTTCGCGATCGCGGCGCTCGAGGCGGGGAAGCACGTCCTGTGCGAAAAGCCGATGGCCATCGATGCGTTCGAAGCGGCGCAGATGGTGACAGCATCGGCACAGCACCCCGACAGCCTCGCCTGGATCGACCACGAATTGCGCTATGAGCCCAACCGGCGCCGGGCGCGCGAGCTGATTCGTTCCAACGCGATCGGAGAGCTGCGCCACGTCGAATTGTCGCTCAAGCCCTACCTCCGCGGGGACGGCCGGCCGCAGGCGTTCGACGCGCCGTGGAACTGGTGGTTCGACGCCTCGCGCGGCGGCGGCATTCTAGGGGCGGTCGGATCGCATCTCATCGACCTGTGCCGGTTCTGGAGCGGAAGCGAGATCACATACGTCGCCGGGCTGGTCGAGACGTTCGTGACACAGCGCAAGGATGAAACCGGGGCGGCGCGTTCGGTGACGGCCGACGACTTCGCGAGCTGCGTGCTGCAAACGGGACGCGGCGCCGTCGCCACGATCACGTTGAGCACCGTCGCGCACCACGGGCCCGGCCATATCGGCCAGGTGACCGGCAGTGAGGGAACGCTGTTGCTGAGTGGCGAGACAAAGCTCGAGCTCGGCAAATCGGGAGGACCGCTCGAAGACATCTCCGCGCCGGACGAGCTCTGGGAGAAAATGAAACCCAACAACATGTGGGCTCGCTCGTTCGTCCGGTTGCTGCGCGAGATGGTGCAAGTGATTTTGGGAGCCAGGCCGCAAGGCGAGCCGGCCACGTTCCAAGACGGCTGGCAGGTGCAACGCGTGCTCGACGCGATCCGCGGCGGCCGCGGTGTCCGGTTAGATTGAGGCCGTGGAACAAACCTACTTCCGCAAGGGATTCGGGCTCAAGGGAGCGATCGAAGGGGCGCTCACGGCCGACTACCACAGCCGCGTCGTCGATCGCATCCGCGCATCGGGGTACGCGCTGGAGGTCGGCGAGCTGACGTTTCGGCTTGCCGGCGAGTTCGGCTTCTGTTACGGCGTGGATCGCGCCGTCGAGTACGCCTACGAAACCCGCACTAAATTTCCGGACAGGCGCACGTTCCTCGTCGGCGAGATCATCCACAACCCGCACGTCAATCAAAAGCTGGCCGCCATGGGCGTCGCGTTCCTGCATCGCCCCGAGGGCGGAGACGGGGAGTTCGACTTCACCGCCGTGAGCGCCGCTGATGTTGTCATCCTGCCCGCCTTTGGCGTCACGGTGCGTGACTTCGAACGGCTCCGTGGCATCGGCTGCGTGCTGGTGGATACGACGTGTGGATCAGTGCTCAACGTCTGGAAGCGGGTGGAGGTGTACGCGCGCGATGGCTTCACCGCGCTGATCCATGGCAAGAACTACCACGAAGAGACGAAGGCCACGTCGAGCCAGGTCAATAAATATCCGGGCGGGAAATACATCGTCGTAAGAGACATGACCGAGGCCCGTGTCGTGTGCGAATACATCGAGGGACGGGGGACGCGGGACGGGTTTCTGGAGCAGTTCAACGGGAAGGTGACGCCCGGGTTCGATCCCGATCGCGATCTCCAGCGCGTCGGCGTCGCGAATCAGACAACGATGCTATCGGGCGAATCGCTCGCGATCGCGGCCGAAGTCGGCAAGAGTATGGCCCGGCGCTGGGGAGCAGAGTCGCTGGCGGAGCACTTCCGCACGTTCGACACGATCTGTTCGGCGACGCAGGAGCGGCAGGATGCCGTACTCAAGTTGATCGCCGAGCCACTCGATCTGATGGTCGTGATCGGGGGCTACAACTCGAGCAACACGACCCACCTCGCGGCGATCTGCCATGAGACGGTCACGACCTATCACATCGAGGACGCCGCCTGCATCGATGTCGACGACGGCAGCATCCGCTATCGCCCGGTCGGGGCGCATTCCAATGAAGCGCGGCGCGAACGGTGGTTGCCCGACGGACGCCTGGCGATCGGCATTACAGCGGGAGCCTCCACGCCGAATAACAAGATCGGCGAGACGATCGAACGGATCGTCGCCCTGCGCGGCGCCACCTGACCGAGGCTCTCCGCTAGTATGCCGCTGTCACGCTTCCATCCCGCCATTGCACGCTGGTTCTCGAACCGGTTTGCCGAGCCGACTGAGCCACAGCGCGGCGCCTGGCCCGTCATTCAGCAGGGCGGCGACGTCCTCATTGCCGCGCCGACCGGATCGGGCAAGACGTTCGCGGCCTTTCTTTCCGCCATCGACGGGCTGGTGCGGCAGGGACTGAACGGTGAGCTGCGCGACGAGATCCAGGTCCTCTATGTCTCACCGCTCAAGGCGCTCTCGAACGACGTTCAGAAGAACCTCTCGGAGCCGCTGGCGGAAATCCGGGCTGCGCTGGCGGAGCAGGGGCTCCCCGATGTCGAGGTAAGAACGCTGGTCCGGACGGGCGACACGCCGCAGTCGGAGCGGCAGGCGATGCTCAAGCACCCGCCGCACATCCTCGTCACGACCCCGGAATCGCTCTACCTGATCCTCACCTCCGAGCGCGCCCGTGAGATGCTCCGGTCGGTCCGGACGGTGATCGTCGACGAAATCCACGCGGTTGCTCGTGACAAGCGAGGCAGCCATCTGTCCCTGTCGCTGGCCCGGCTCGACGCGCTCAGCGGCAAGCGAGCGCAGCGCATTGGGCTATCCGCCACGCAGCGGCCGATCGAAGCGATCGCGCAATTCCTCGTCGGGACCGGGCAGCCACAGCCGACGATCGTAGACGCCGGCCACATCCGCCAGCTCGACCTCGCGCTCGAGATCCCGTCGTCCCCGCTCGAGGCGGTGATGTCGGCGGAGGTATGGGAGGAAGTCAACAGCCGCATTGCCGAGCTGATTTCGCAGCACCGCACGACGCTCGTATTCGTGAACACGCGGCGCCTCGCCGAGCGGCTGGCGATGCAGCTCTCGGAGCGGATTGGCGCCGACCATGTCACGAGTCACCACGGCAGCCTGTCGCGAGAAAAGCGCTTCGAGGCCGAAGAGCGGTTGAAGCGCGGTGAGCTGAAAGCGCTGGTCGCCACCGCCTCGCTCGAGCTCGGGATCGACATCGGCAGCGTCGATCTCGTCATTCAGCTGGGATCGACGCGATCGATCGCCACGCTGCTGCAGCGCGTGGGCCGGGCGGGGCACCGGCTCGGCGCCATTCCGAAAGGGCGCGTTTTCCCGCTGTCGCGCGATGAGCTGATCGAATGCTCGGCGCTGCTGCGGGCGACTCGCGAGGGCCGGCTCGATCGTCTGATCATCCCTGACAAGCCGCTCGACATCCTCGCGCAGCAAATCGTCGCCGCCGCCGCGGGCGAAGAGTGGAACGAAGCCGACCTCTACGAGCGGATGCGTTCCGCCTATCCCTATCGCGATCTCACGCGGGCCGAGTTCGACGCCGTGGTCCAGATGCTGGCCGAGGGCTTCACGACCCGCCGCGGCCGGCGCAGTGCGCACATCCACTATGACGGCGTGAATCACAAGCTCTCGGGACGCCGGGGCGCGCGGATCGCCGCGATCACGTCGGGCGGCGCCATCCCCGATCTCGGCGACTATCGCGTCATCCTCGAGCCGACCGAAACGTTCGTCGGTACACTGAACGAGGACTTCGCGATCGAGAGCACCCCGGGCGACATCTTCCAGCTCGGCAACATGTCGTACCTGGTCGTGAAGGTCGAATCGGGGCAGGTGCGCGTCGCCGATGCCAAGGGTCAGCCGCCGACGTTGCCCTTCTGGCTCGGGGAAGCACCCGGGCGTACCATCGAGCTGTCGGAAGAAGTCTCCAGGCTGCGCCAGGATATCGCCGACCGGCTGGACGATCCAGCGGCCGCGATCCAGTGGCTCGTCGGAACGATCGGCCTCAACGAAGCCGGTGCCCGGACCATCGTCGAGTACCTCGCGGCCACCCGTCAGACCCTCGGCACGATTCCGACGCAGAAATGTCTCGTGCTGGAGCGTTTCTTCGACGAAGCCGGCGGGATGCAGCTCGTGTTGCACGCGCCGTTTGGGAGCCGGATCAACCGCGCGTGGGGACTCGCGCTCCGCAAACGATTCTGCCGCAGCTTCAACTTCGAGCTCCAGGCGGCGGCAACCGAGGATGCGATCATCCTGTCATTGGGGCCGCAACACAGTTTCCCGCTCGAGGACGTCTTCCAGTATCTCAAGCCAGCGACGGCGGAGCATCTGCTCGTGCAGGCGATGCTCGACGCGCCGGTGTTCGGGACACGCTGGCGCTGGAACGCGACGCGCGCGCTCGCCGTGCTGCGCTTCCGCGGCGGCCGGAAAGTGCCGACCCCGCTGCAGCGCATGGAAGCCGAAGACCTGGTCGCGGCCGTCTTCCCCGATCAGCTCGCGTGCCCCGAGAACCTGGTGGGTGATCGCGAGATCCCCGACCACCCGCTGGTGAATCAGACGATTGCCGATTGCCTGCTCGAGGCGATGGATTTCCCCGGGCTGAAGCGCGTGCTGGAGGGCATGGAGGGAGGCGAGTTCACGCTGATCGCGCGCGACACGACCGAGCCGTCCCCCATGTGTCATGAGGTTCTCAACGCACGGCCGTACGCATTCCTCGACGATGCTCCGCTCGAGGAGCGCCGGACGCAGGCCGTGATCACGCGCCGCGGGCTGGATGTGAAGACGGCCGACGAATTCGGCAAGCTCGATCAGTCCGCCATCGATCTCGTGCGCGAACAGTCCTGGCCCGATCCAGAGACCGGGGACGAGCTCCATGATGCGTTGCTGATTATGGGCGCGGTGCCGAGCGTCGAAGCCGGAACAAGCGCGTCCTGGAAGGACAAGTACGACAGCCTGGTCGCCGCCGGCCGCGTGACCACGGTAGACGGCCGCTTGTGGGTGGCGACTGAGCGGTTGCCGATGGTACAGGCAGCCTTTCCCGGCGCGCCTCACGATCCCGCGGTCATCCCGCCGCAGCGCGACCAGGCAAAAGCCTGGACACGCGAAGACGCGATTCGGGAGCTGGTGCGCGGGCGGCTCGAGGTGGTCGGCCCGACCACCGGGGCAGACATCGCGGATGCGCTCGGGCTTCCGGCCGGCGACGTGGATTTCGCGCTCGCGGGGCTCGAGCACGAAGGATTCGCGCTCCGCGGCCGCTTCTCGGCGGGCGTCGAGGGACTCGAGTGGTGCGAGCGGCGGCTGCTGGCGCGGATCCATCGGTACACCCTCGATCGGCTGCGCAAAGAGATCGAGCCGGTCGCGGCTGCCGACTTCCTGCGGTTCCTCTTCAAGTGGCAGCGTCTTGCGACGGGATCGCGGGCGGAGGGGCCGGAAGGTCTGGCCGCCGTCCTCGACTTGCTCGACGGCTTCGAGCTGGCGGCGGGGGCGTGGGAGTCTGAAGTGCTGCCGGCCCGCCTTACCGACTACGACCCGCTCTGGCTGGACGGCCTGTGTCTCTCGGGCGAGATCGCGTGGGGACGGCTGACCGCAACGCGGAACGGGGAAGGTGGAACGCGGAACAGAAAGGTTGGCCCCGTGAAGAGCACGCCCATCGCGCTGTTCCGGCGTGAACGTGGCGAGATCTGGCGAGCCGGCCTTCCAGAAGTCGATCCGGCAACGCTGCCGCTGTCATCGACCGGGAAGGCCCTGCTCGCGGCCTTCGACTCGCGCGGTGCGCTGTTTTTTGGCGATCTCGTCAATGCGACGGGGCTGCTGCGGACCGAAGTCGAGAAAGGACTCGCCGAGCTGGTCGCGTGGGGCCTCGTTTCGTCCGACAGCTTCGCGGGACTCCGCGCCCTGCTCGTGCCGTCGGATCGCCGCCGGCCGCTCGGCGGCGGCTATCGGCGCCGCGGCAGGATCGCACCGTTCGGGGTCGAGACCGCGGGCCGTTGGGCGCGGACGCACGGCAGGCCGCCGATAGCCGAAGCCCAAATTGCCGAGACGATTGCCTGGCAGCTGCTCAGGCGGTACGGCGTCGTGTTTCGGCGGCTGGTGCAGCGCGAGACCCTGCTCGCGCCGTGGCGCGACATCCTGCGCGTCTATCGGCGCCTCGAGGCTCGTGGCGAGATCCGCGGCGGGCGGTTTGTCGGCGGATTCTCTGGGGAGCAGTACGCGCTACCCGAAGCGATTGGTCTGCTGCGTAGTACCCGCAAGGAGCAGGGAGAAGGCGAGCTGATCGCCGTGAGCGGGGCCGATCCGCTCAACCTGGTCGGGATCCTCACGCCGGACGAAGCCCTGCCTGCGATCACGACGAACCGCGTGCTGTACCAGGGCGGCGTGCCGATCGTCGTAAAAGAAGGGGACGGGGAGGAGCGGTTCCTGGTGGATGTCCCGGCCGAAGAACGCGACATCCTGCGCGGCGCGCTGCTGCGGCGCCGCCCGGTGCCGCTCGTGCGCACCTACCTCGGCAAGAGTAAGGCGGCGGGCTAGGCTTTCAGTTTTTGGAAGTACTTGCTCCGCAGCTTCGCGACCTTGGGCGCAATGACGGCGCGGCAGTAGGGCTGGTTCTGATTCCTTCTGTAGTACTCGCGGTGGTACTCCTCGGCGGGATAAAACGCCTTGAGCGGCTCGAGCTTCGTCACGATCGGCTCGTCGAACACGTGCTCGGCCTCGAGCTCGCGCACGACCTCGTCGGCCGTGCGCCGCTGCTCGTCGTCATGATAGAAAATGGCCGATCGATACTGCGTGCCGACATCGCCGCCCTGGCGATCCAGGGTCGTGGGGTCGTGGAGCGTGAAGAAGACGCCGAGCAGGTCGCGGTAGGAGAGCTCGTCCGGGTCGAACGTCACCTGCACTACTTCCGCGTGTCCCGTTGTGCCAGTGCAGACGGCCTCGTAGCTGGGGTTCGGCATATGACCGCCTGAGTATCCTGAGACGACCTTGGTGACGCCGCGCAGCTGTTCGAAGACCGCCTCGAGGCACCAGAAGCAGCCGCCGGCGAGTGTAGCGAGCTGAGTTGTCATGCTTTCATTCTCGCTGGTGCGTCAATAGGCGGCAAACGTGATCGGCTGACGAATCGTCACGGATGTTGCCCGTCCGTGGATTCGGGCTGGCCGATAGACAGACGCCAGCACCACCCGCTTCGTCTCCGCATCGAACACGGGATTCGGGCTCTGCACGACCGTGACGGTCGCAGGAACGACGTGGCCCGTTGTATCGAGGGTGGCTTCGACGATTGCCGTCCCGCCGACACGCAGTGCCTGCATCTCGGGGGCATACCGAATGGGCGGATGGGAGATCAGCGCCGGTTGCTCGTCCACGACGCCAACCGCGGCGGGATTGCCGAACGGGGACGGCGTTCCGGCCGGCGTCGCGCTGCGGCGACTGAAGCGGATCGAGTCCGCCAGGCGCTTCACGAAGGGCGCGAGATCGACACCGCGCGCGGTAAGCACGCGGTAGCCCGTGATGCCGGCGTCGAAGGCGAGCGCCGCGAGGCTGTCGCGTCCCTTCTGATGCAGCGCCGTCCCCCGAACGAGGAGGGCGTAGACGCGCTCGCCGGCGGTGGGCTGGTTGAGACTGTCCAACGCTTGTTCCGTGAGCGCCAGTGCGCTGTCGGCGTGATGGGCGTGCACTTGCTCGCGGGCCGCCGTTATCAATCGCGTGGGATTCTCGGGGGCGGGCGGGTGCAGATCGAACCCGACGGTCACCCGACTCCGGACGGCCTGCCCCTTGCGTCGCCCGGGCGTGAACTGCGCGGCGAGCATCATCTGCTGCAACGGCTCGTCGAACGCGGGATCCGGCGACTCGAGCACAGTCAACCCGAACCCCTCGGCCTCGCCAAGGGTGTCGATGACCGCGCGCACGAGGGCATGCCCTGCCACGCGCCGGCGCAGGAGTTCGGGCGGATAGGCGAGTTTGGGGCCCGACAGCCACGACGCGCGCTCGTCCAGCTCACTGTCGGGATAGACTCGGATCCGTCGGGCTTCCGATTCGAACACGTCGGAGAGTCCCGTGGCAATCTGATCCAGGCCGTTGACTTGCAGGGCCGAATACGACGCGAGCGCAGCATGGAAATTCACCCGGGCGAGACTATCGTTGCCGCGCATGTGTGCGAGAATCGCGCGCCACACAAACACGTGCACCGTATCCATCAGGTACGCCGATGCCCCGAGTGCGTGGTCGAGCGCGGTATCGGCTTCGTCGAATTGATGCGCGGCGATGTGCGCACGGGCGGTCGTGATGAATGCGTCGGTGCGGCCCTGCGCTGCAAGTGCGGGGACAAACAGGACGAAGGCACTCGTGAAGCAGAGACGGCGCAACACGGTATCGACTACGCTGCTTAGGCGGGCCCGGCGGCGTCAACCCCCGCCGATCAATGCGTCATAATAAACCGCCCTACCACCTGGTTGAAGTAGTTGAAATTCCCCGCTTGCGGGGGATGCGCGGCACCGGGAATGACAACGGTGGTGTCGCTCTGCAGGCAGCGCGCGAGCTCATCGCTGATAAGCTGGAACATGCGAGGGCTGCGCTCGCCCCTGACGATCAAGACGGGAGTCGTAATCCGTCCCAGCTCCGCGCAAGAAACTGTTGGATAGTAGGCCGAGCGCTCGGCGAGCATTTCGTGGCGCATCTCGAACGAATGCGCCAGCATATCCGCGCGCGTGGCGGCTGGCAGCCGATCGAACGCACCCCGTCCCGCGGTTCCGTCATAAAAGAACCGCAGCCCGGTCACCGAGTCGCCGCGCGCGAATGCGGCCCGAGCCGGATCGAGTGCATTCGTATAGAAGGCGCGCCGCGCGGCATCCCCCTCTTCGGAGCCGGTCAGCAGCGAGACAATCGGCGGCTCCGCCAACACGAGCGAACGCACCAGCTGCGGGTGGTCGCGAGTCAGCTGCAGCGCCGTATAGGCGCCGTACGACGAACCCACGACATGCGCAGGCGCGAGGTCGAGCGTCAGGAGCAAGGCCGCGAGGTCCTCAGAGTGCAGCTTCGGCGAGTAGGGCTGGTCGTCGTTCACCTGGGGATTGGGGGGATGGTAGCGACGGCTGTACACGAGGACGCGATACACTTGCGCAAAGACGTTTTCCTGGCCCGCCCAGGACCTCAGGTCTCCCAACGAGCCATGGACGAAGACGACCGGCGCCGCGCCGCTATCACCCGTGAGTCGATAGGTGAGGCGCGCGCCGTTGAGGTCGAGCGCGTGGAGGGTGCGCTCGAACGTCCGCAGCGGTGGACCGCCCTGCGGCGCCGCACCCGCGGGCGACGTGTTCTCCGGGCCCGGCTTCCCACCGCAGGCGACGACGAGCAGGCAGCACAACGCGATTCGCATGTCTACAGGATGGCGATTGAGAAACCAAAGCGCCATCAGGCGACGAGCCACGCAGCGGCGGCGGCCACCTTTTGCTCAGCGCGCCATCGCGCTACGCTTT
Source organism: Gemmatimonadales bacterium (assembly GCA_036395695.1). GTDB lineage: Bacteria > Gemmatimonadota > Gemmatimonadetes > Gemmatimonadales > GWC2-71-9 > 20CM-2-65-7. Next base: position 14,914 of record DASWDA010000101.1, on the reverse strand, counting down.
CCCCCAGCGCGGTGACCCTGTGCTTGGCCGCGCTGGGGCGGACGCGCAGCGCCTTCCCCAGCAGCTCATAGACCTCCCGCTCCAACACCACGCGGACCTTGATGTCGCAGTTTTCCAGGCCATCAACCAGGACGGTCCGGAACAATCGCCCCTCGGACGCATGGGCTCGCATGTGTTGGTTGGCGATGGAGGCCGGATCGGTAAGTGAGGAGGCGACGACCGCCGCGCTGCGCAGCTGATGCCGTCCACGGTATTCGGCGACCAAGGTGGCGATCGCGTGGCGGGAGAAGCGCTCGATGCCGCGCACCAAGCTTGTGACTTTCATAGTATCAGTCTGCGCCGTACCGACCCCGGCGTGGTAGGGTTGGCGCGAGTCCGCCACGTTGGGATCGGCCAGCTCGATCACCCGGCTGTCGATGACGGTGGGTGATTTCGCCGAATTCGCGATCAGCACGGCCGCAGCCCAGCCGGACTTCACGCGAAAGCCGAGTGTGCAGGATTGTCGAGCACTCATCCCCAATCCTTCGAATCGGGTGCGACGCGGCGCATGGCGCGGAGAAAGGAAAGCGGAGTAGGCGAGTCGTGAAGGGGCGCAGCATGCTGCGCCCCTCCCAATCGCAGTCCTTCCACTTTCTCCGCCAGCACGTTCACGGTCCCGTCGTCCTTGGCCAACTTACCGGTTACCAGGACGAACGGCTCCCCGCGGACGGCGGCGCGGTAGCGATCGTAGACATCGGGCCGCACGATCACGTTCGTCATTCCCGTTTCGTCTTCAACCAGCATGAAGACGATGCCTTTGGCCGTCTCGGGACGCTGACGGGCGACCACGAGGCCGGCCACCTTGCATTTGACGCCGGCTTTGAGATTTCCCAGGTCCCGGTTGAGTGTCAGGTCAGGTGGTAACGCGTTCCGTACCAACGACAAAGGATGCCCGCTGGCCGAGAACCCGAGCGTGGCGTACTCGGCCAGCAAGCGCTCGTGAGCGGCCAGCCCGCCGAATGCCAGGTGTTCATGGGGATGATTCAGGGCGAGCTCGAGCTGACGCCGGCCGCGGCCGTCACCCGATTGGGAGGCCTTGGGAGGCAGCCAGAGGCCGACCTGCCAGAGCAGCTCGCGTCGCGTCAGACCGAAACCGTCGCAGCCGCCGACCCACATGAGGGCTTCGATGGCGGTGCGCTTGAGCGTCGCCGGCGCGCGCCGGATGAAATCACCCACGCTTTTGAATGGGCCATGTTGCTCTCGCTCGAGGACGGTTGCCGTGGCGGTCTCTTCGCTCCAATGGCGAATGAACCCCAAACCGACTCGGAGTGCTGACGATTCAACCGTGCACCAGACGTCGCTCACGTTGATATCGGGGAGTCGCAGGTCGATGTCGTTGCGCATCGCATCGCGGCCCAGCGCGTCGATCGAATAGAAGCCCATCGGCTGATTATTGAAGAGCGCGACGTAGTACTCGACCGGGTGGTAGTGTCTGAGCCACGCCGACTGGTACGCGAGCAATCCGAACGCCGCGGCGTGCGACTTGGGGAATCCGAACTCACTGAACGCAATCACCTGACCGAACACCTTCTCGGCCGTGGCTTCGGGGACGCCACGGGCGAGCGCGCCTGCGCGAAACTCCTCCCAGAAGCCGGCCATGAGGTCGTGCGAGCGGCGGCGGCTCATCGCGCGGCGCAGTGCTTCCGCCTGTCCCGACGAGAATCCGGCGAGTGCCTGGCAGACTTGCAGGACCTGATCCTGATACAGAATCACTCCCAGCGTTTCCGTGAGGCATTCGCGGAGCAGGGGATGATCGACGGGCGGCTCGTAGGGCCGGCCAGACGCGTGCGCGCGGCGCTGCTCCTCGCGCCGGCGCACGTACGGATTGACCGCGCCGCCGACGATCGGCCCCGGGCGGACGATCGCGACCTCGACCGCGAGGTCCTCGAGATTGCGCGGCCGGCTGCGGCGGATCATCTGGATCTGCGCTCTGCTCTCGATCTGGAACAGCCCGATGGTGTCGCCGGCGCAGATGCGGTCGTAAATCGCCGGGTCCTCGAAATCGATGCGCGACAGATCGGGTGGTGTCCCGGTGCGGCGCGCGATCAGCTCGACGCATTCTTCCACGAGCGACAGCATGCCGAGCGCGAGGAAGTCGATCTTGATGAAGCGCGCATCGTCGCAGGAGTCCTTGTCCCACTGGCAGACGACGCGGTCTTCCATCGCGGCGCGCTCGAGCGGCACCAGCTCGATGAGCGGGCGCGAGGAGATGATCATGCCCCCAGGATGCTGCGACACATGCCGCGGCAGCCCGCGAATTTCCTGCGCCAGCTGGCACAGCTCTTTCCAGAGCGGCGCATCTCTGCGACCGGCAAACCCTGGGAGGTGCTCCATCTCGTCCGCCAGTCCCTCCGACCGACCGTCCGACAGTTTGGCGACCAATTCGATTTCGCCGAGCGGCAAGTCGAGCGCTTTGCCGATTTCGCGCACGGCGGAGCGCAGCCGATACGTCGGGAACGTGCACACGAGGCCGGCATGGTCCGAGCCGTAGCGAGTGTACACGCGGCGGATCAGCTCCTCACGGATCTCGCGCGGGAAATCGAGGTCGATGTCGGGAACCGATGCCAGGGTCTCGTTCAGGAACCGGCCGAGGAAGAGCTTATTGGCGATCGGGTCGATGTGCGACAGGCCGAGGAGATAGCACACGATCGAAGAGACCGAGGAGCCGCGTCCCCGGCCGGGCAACAGGTTGCCCGAGGCGCGGCGCGAGCCGCGCCGAACATCGGCGGCGACGTCGCGCGCAAGATCGAACAGGTCGTGGTAGACGAGAAAGAAGCCGCTGAGCTGGTGATGCTCGATGAGCCGTAATTCTTCGTCGAGCCGGCGCACCGCCTGTGGGTAATAGACCGAGCCGGGCGGGTAGCGTTCCTGCATCCTGGCACGGCACAGCTCGGCTAAGACCTGCGGCGCGGGCGCTCGATCCGCCCCGCGGAAGTCAGGGAACGTGTACCCTAGGTCGCGGGTCAGGTCGAAGGCCTTACACCGCTCTGCGATGGCCACTGTTGTGGCGACAGCATCGGGACAGTCAGCGAACAGCGCCACGACTTCTTCCAGTGTCCGCAAGTAAAACTCGCTGTTCGGATTTCGCACGCGGTGCGAGCCGTCGAGCGTCGTGCGATGGCGGATCGCGACCATCACATCGTGTAAGCGGTGAAGGCTCCGGACGTGATACTGAACGTTTCCAGATGCCGAGACACCAAGTTGCAGATCCGCCGCGATGTCGATCAATGCCCGACTTTGTGCCAAGTCGCCACGGACTCGATTTCGCTGGATTTCGACAAAGAACCGATCGGGCCCGAACACCGTCTTGCACCGCGCGGCGAGTTTGCGCGCTGCACGCAGTCCTTCGTTTTCCAATGTTCTCGAGAGCAGACCGTCGCGACGAGACCCGGAGAGAATGATCAGCCCTTCATGGCGCGCCTCGAGCGAGCTGAGCGGCAGCCGCGGGTCGAGCCGCTCGGCACCGAGGTGCGCTTCCGTGAGCAAGCGACAGAGATTCGTGTACCCGTGAGCCGACTCAACCAGCAACACCACATGCGCGCCGTCCGAGAGCGTGACTTCGGCGCCGGTGATTGCCTGCAGGCCGAGCGGCTGCGCGGCGTGCGCGAACGCGAGCGAGCCGTAGATGCCGTTCGTGTCGGTGAGCGCGAGCGCCGGATAGCCCAGCCGATGCGCTTCAGCGAGAAGCTCGTCGGGTGGGGAGGCTCCATCGAGAAACGAATAGGCTGAATGACAATGCAACTCTGCGTACATCACGGCATCTGCACGAACCATTGGCCGGTGATCAGATCCTGAAACAGCACCAGACGCTTGCCGCCTTCCAGGATCACTTCCAGGTAAGCGCGTGCAATCATATGACGCCACCATTCGTCATCGATGCGCCACGATTCGAGAATGGCTTCGACTTTGACCGTCCGGCCGTCCGGCCATCCGACCGTCATCAGGCCGGATTCATTCAAATCCACCGTTACGGTGCGCGGCTCATTTACGGCTCGTAGTCGATCAGTGCGTAGCGGCGCTCGGGCAGGCGTGACCATGGCTGCACCTCGATGACGTGGTAAAGGCACGCGCGCTGCACGCGCATGCGGACCTCGCGGGCGGCGTGCTGCAACGCGCGCTGCTGTCCCGCGCGGGCGGCGGCTTGCGCATCGCGCGCGAACAGCTGCAGCTCGGTGGCCCCGGGAGCGAACGCGGTGAACTCGAGGATGAGACGCTCGACAGCGCCGGTAGGCGGCGACTGCTCGAGCCGGGTTTTCAGTGGTGCGCCGATGCGGCCGGCATCGGCCGTCGGGTCCTTCAATAACACGTTGACGAGCCAGGAACGATTTGTAGGGGCCGAATCCATCTGACACGCTTCCAGATCCGCGCGCAGGCGGACGGCGTGCACGCGCCAGCCGATGCGACGCGGATGCTTGAGCGCGCGGGCGATCAACTGGTCGAGCGAATGCACCAGCAGCTCACGCTCGCCGATCGGTGTGAAGAACGTGAGCGCGGCGACGATCGGCTCCGGCGCGTTCCGTGCTTCGACCGGCTCGGCGATGCGGCCGGCCGCTAGCCGCCACAGCCGTCTTCCCAGGGTCCCGAACTGCGCCGTGACTGCTGCTTCGGGGAGCGCCGCGAGTGCGCCGAGCGTGCGCAGGCCGAGCAGGCGCAGACGGCGATGGATCTCGGAATCGAGTGGCAGAACGGCAATGGGCTGTGAAGCGAGAAACTTTTGCTCCTCACCGGGGGCCACGACGATGGCGTCGCCCGGTTTGGCGCGGCTCGCGGCTACCCACGCGGTGAACTTGCCGCGACCGAAACCCAGTCGGACGGTCGGACGGTCGGATGGTCGGACGGTCTGACGAATCGCCTCGATGATCTTGTGCTGTGAGCCGTAAATCCCCGCCAAACCATCAGTCCCCAGGTATGCGAGACCAAGTTCGGCTGGTTCCACCACGGGACTCACGTCGTTGAGTGACGAGAGCAGACTCGAGAAGCGCTCGTCGTAATGGACGGGATCGGGCTCGATGAGCCGCAGCGTCGGACAGAGGCCGATCGCCTGGCTGACGGTCATCTCCGGCTTTACGCCCGCGTGGCGGGCGAGCGACGAGACCTGCCACAGCTTTCGCGTGGTATCGGGTGCGAGCAGCGCCGTGGGATAGTTGGCCAGTCCACCTTGACGAGCCTCTTCGCAGCGGAGCGGGAAGAGGGGAATCCAGACGCAGGCAGCGAGCGAGCTCGTAGACGATCGTGACATTGACAAAAGTCCCAAGGGGACCCGAATATATCCCGAAGATATCATCACTCGCAAGCCAGGTTCGAGAGAGTAAACTTTGAGTATGACTCAAGCGGATCTCTTTGGGCCTGAAGCACTTCCGGCACCAAGCCCCGAGGTTGTCGAGCTCGCTCAGGGAATCCCGTCGAACATCCGATTTGGGACGTCCACCTGGACCTATGACGGCTGGTTCGGCGACGTCTACCATCGCCGCTATCGAGGACCGCAGCCCGCCAGCCGCCTCGAGGAGTACTGTCGCTATCCGTTGTTTCGCACCGTCGGGATCGACAGCGCGTTCTACGATCCGCCCTCGGAAGCGGAGCTGCAGTCGTATGCCCGGGCCCTGCCGCCCGGTTTCCCCTGCGTCAGCAAGGTCTGGGATCGCATCACCGCCAAACGCCTCGGCCAAGACGCGCCGCAGCCGGGCCTCGCGGGGATGCGCAATCCCGACTTTCTCAACCCCGGCCTGTTCAAAGACAACGTGATCGGTCCCTACAGCCGGGTGTTTCGCGATCACGCGGGGTGCTTCGTGTTCGAGTTCCAATCCATGCGTGGCAAGGATCTGCCCGATCCGCTGCAGTGGGCGGATCAGCTCGATGATTTCTTGAAGGAGTTGCCGCGGGACTTTTCGTACGCCGTCGAGCTGCGCAATCCCGAGCTGCTCACCGGCGTGCACGGCGAAGTACTGAAGCGGCACGGTGTGGCGCACGTGTTCAATTCCTGGACGGAAATGCCGTCGATCGGCGAACAGGTCGATCTGGGCTGGACCTTCCCAGCGAACTTCACAGTGGCGCGGGCGCTCCTGAAGCCGGGTCGCCGCTATGGCGACGCCGTGAAGCAGTTCCAGCCGTATGACCGCGTGCAGGAGCCGGTCCCGAGTCTGCGAAACGATCTGGTGCGTCTCGTGAGCCAGGCCCACCAACGACGGGTCGAGGCTTACATCCTGGCGAACAACCGGGCCGAGGGAAATGCGCCCGGGACGATTCGGGCGGTCGCGCGCATGTGGCTGGAAGGTGACCCAGGGGCGGCTTCCTAGGGTAGGTATCTGGGAAGTCTGTTTCGAGGAGGAGGTCTATGCGCCCTGCAATGTTCGCCGCGATAGCGCTCGGTCTGCTGGTCGCGTGTGACGGACCCAACGGTAAGGTCGACCCGGTGTCGGTGCAGTGGATGGATTGGCCGGCCGAGGTCAACGCCGGTCAGCCGTTCCGGACGCGGTTGGTCGTCTGGGGAATCTGCGCCATAAACCCGCAGTTTCGACCCGGCGCCTCGGCCAATCAAACCGCTGTCACGTTCGCTCCGTATTTCACGTTCGAGAACGATCACATTTTCTGCGCTGGGGCGACGGGAAACGCTTTTGCTGTGCTGGCACTGGACACGGCCGGCATCGCACCGGGTCTCCTCGCGGGGTCTCCGCGCACCTACGAAATGCGCGCGCCGATGCCGGACTTCACCCTTGAGGTGGCGGCGGGGCGCCTCTTGGCAAGCGCGTACGGTACGGTCATGGTGCGGCCAAGTGGCGCGGACCCATCGCGCCGCAACGCGGGGGGGTACGCGACTATCGAACGGGACTCGCAGAATTGCTTACGTGTCCGCCCTCTCGGCCTCTATTCCCCGGGTGCGGCAATAGCGCTCGATGATCAGGCAGCAGCCGGCGGCGGCACCGCGTTGGTGCGGGGCTACATCTACGACGTCACTACGCCGATCTGCGGCGAGACGCGCGTCTTTCACCTGGTAACACGCAACTAGGGCAAACTCCCCCGCAGCTCCAGCTCGCCCTGCACCGGCATCCCAGCCGGGCGATAGCGATCGATCATTCCCGTGTGATTCTTGAATCCATGCTTGCGGCGCAGCTTCTCGATACGCCGGCTCAACGCTTGGGCGTACACTTTCGGCGCATTGGTCTGGCGCGCGTACGCTCGGGTGTAGCGAGGCACGAGATCCGGAAAGTGCTCGCCGAGCACGGCCAGGAAGCGCTCGCGCACGGCGACGTAGAGCCGGAGCGCGCCCGCGTGAACGAATCGCGCGCCCGCTTCATGCGCGGCGGCGAACAGCGTGTCGAGATGCGCCACACCGTCGGTGATGCCGGGCAGCACAGGCGCGATGATGAGTCCGGCATTGATGCCGGCATCCACCAGTTTGCGCAGTGCCCGGAGCCGCGCCGTGGGAACCGGTGAGCGCGCTTCGAGCTTGCGCGCGAGCCGGGCATCGGTGGTGATCAGCGAGATGTGAACCTGGAGCGCGTTGCGGTCCTGGACCCGAGCCAACAGGTCGCAGTCGCGCGCGATGAGCGGACTCTTGGTGATGATACCGAACGACAACCCTTCGCAGCGCGTCAGCCGCTGTAGCACCGCCCGCGTGATCCGGAACCGGCGCTCGGCGGGCTGATAGGGATCGGTCGCGGTCCCAATGACAATGCACTGACCGAGCGGGACGCGCTTGAGATCGGCGTCAAGCGCGCCGACGACCTGCTCCTTTACAAAGATCCGCCGTTCGAACGCCTCCCAGCCGTGCGCGCCCCGGTAATCCGCAAACTCGGCGTCGGTGAGCTTGCCGGCATCGTGGGCACGCTCGACGACGTAGCGATGGGTGTAGCGCGCGTAGCAGTAGCTGCAGCCGAATTCGCAGCCGACGTACGGATTGAGCGACCAGTAGTCCATGCCGGTCGCCGCGGGCGGGTTGAGGACTCGCTTGGCCGCGAGCGAAACGAACCGAGTGCCACGGAGGCGCTCGTCGAGGACGGCGGCGGACAGTTGGACGGTCTGACGGTTGGACTGTAGAAGCGGGATCTGCTCAGCCACAACGAGCCCAGCCGCATTGGATGCAGATTAGACAGCCGGATTGGTGGGCGATTTTCGCGCCGCACTCAGGACAGGGAGGGGGCTTGGGAGGGGCTTCCCGGGGATTGCGCACCGCCATCACCCGAATATAAGCCGAAGATCGTGCTCAGCAACCAGGCCTTTAGGCCGGGTTTACGTAGCGCCTCCACGCGAAGTACACGGGCACGCCCAGCAGCACGAGGATCAGACCCAGGAAAGCGTAGGTGCGGGTCGAGTCCTGTACCAGCAGATCGACGGCGATGAGGCCGGTCAGCACAACGTAGAGGCCAGGCAAGAAGGGATAGCCTGGGGCTTTGACGGGACGCGGGATGTCGGGCCGTTTTTGCCGCAGTCGGAAGATTCCAACCGCCGTGACCGTGTAGAAGACGACCGCAGCGAAGATCACGAAGTTGAGCAGCTGTCCGTAGGTGCCCGACAGACAGAGGACGCAGGTCCAAATCGCCTGGACGATCAATGCCAGCGCGGGCGTCCTATACGTGGGATGCAGATTGGCTGCCGACTTGAAGAACAGGTTGTCGGTCGCCATTGCGTAGTACACGCGCGCCCCCGACAGAATCAGCCCGTTGTTGCAGCCGAACGTCGAGATCATGATCGCGATTGCCATGATGTACAGGCCCGGCGCGCCGAACATCGCCTGCAGTGCCGCTGTTCCGACGCGGTCCTGTGGTGCGTGGGCGATGGCGTCCTGGGGCAGCACCACCAGGTAGGACAGGTTTGCCAGGACGTACAGCGTCGTCACGATCAAGACGCCGGCACCCATCGCGAACGGCACGTCCTTTTCGGGATTCTTGAGCTCGCCGGATGCGAAGCCGACGTTATTCCACGCGTCCATCGAGAACAACGACCCGACCATGGCCGCGCCCACGACCGGTAATACCGACAGCGTGAGGGCGCCGCCGGCCCAGAAGTTCGCGCCCCAGTTGGCGGCGATCGCCGCGGCGTTTCGCCCGATCGTGATCCCCAGCAGAATCAGGACGGCGAGGGATGCCGTCTTGATCGCCGTCAGGGTGGTCTGGATGAACGCCGCCGTCCTGACGCCGCGCACGTTGATCCAGGTGAGCAGCACGATGGAGCCGATGGCGAAGATGCGTTGCGGTGAGATACCGACGGCGATGTCGCCGATCGGCTGCGGCAGATGCACGGTGGTGCCAAGACCAGGAAACACATCCGGCGAGAGGCCCGGCCAGAGCACCGAGGTAAAGCGGGCTAAGGCAACCGCGACCGCCGCGATCGTGCCGGTTTGAATCACGACAAACAGCGTCCAACCATAGAGGTAGCCGAAGAGCGGTGAGATCGCTTCGCGCAGATAGATGTAGTTGCCGCCCGCTTTTGGGTACATCGCCGCGAGCTCGCCATACGACAGCGCCCCCAGCAGGGTCACGACTCCCGACAGCACCCACACGAACAGCAGGACACCGGGGGAATGGACCTGCCGCAGGATATCGGCCGACACAATGAAGATGCCGGATCCGATCATCGATCCGACGACGAGCGCGGTGGCGTCGAGGCGCGAAATCGCCCGGACGAACTCGACCCGCTGAGGCTGCACCGGGGTGGCAGTCATGAGGCTGATAACCTAGTTGTCATTCCACAGGGCCGCTATCTTTGCGGTCCACCGCCCACCGGAGATACCGTGCGTCTCCTGCCGCGCGAAGAAGAGTTTTTTGATCTGTTCATCGATGTGGCCAACCGCAACAAGGAAGCCGTCGGGTATTTGCGGAAGGTGTTTGAGGCCGCGGCGGATCGCCGCACGCCGCACGTTGAGGCGCTGAAGCGGCTCGAACACGAAGCCGATCAAGTGACGCATGAGGTCGTGAACCGCCTCGACCGCACCTTCATCACGCCGCTCGACCGCGAGGACATCCACCAGCTCGCGTCCGATCTCGACGACGTCATGGACGCCATGGACGGCACCGCGCGGCGCGCGCAGATCTTCCGGCTCGGCACCGCGCCTCCGGGAGTGCTGCGGCTCGTCGACGTGTTGGAGCGCATGATGGGTGTGCTCGCCGAGGCAGTAGGCCGGCTCAAGAAGGGCGACGACGTCATCAAGTACTGTGTGGAAGCGAAGCAGCTCGAGGAAGAGGGTGACTCGATCTACCACGAGGCGCTGGGGCAGCTGTTCGAGAAAGAGCGCGACGCGATCGAGCTGATCAAATGGAAAGAGATCTACGACAATCTGGAGGGCACGCTCGACCAGGCTGAGGACGTCGCGAACGTGGTCGAGTCCATCACGATCAAGCACGCCTGATGGGCGCCTCCGTCTGGTTCGTGCTGGCGATTCTATTCGTCGCCCTGATCTTCGATTTTATCAATGGATTTCACGACGCCGCCAACTCGATCGCCACCGTCGTTTCGACGCGCGTGCTGTCGCCGAGTGCCGCGGTCGTGTGGGCCGCATTCTGGAATTTCGTGGCGGCGTTCGTGTTCGGCACCGCGATTGCGAAAACCGTCGGCAAAGGACTCATCGACCTCAACGTCGTCGACTCCACAGTGGTCCTCGGCGGCCTGATCGGGGCGATCGTCTGGGATCTCGTCACGTGGTGGCTCGGCCTGCCTACCTCCTCGTCGCACGCATTGATCGGCGGGTACGCGGGAGCCGCGGTGGCGAAAGCGGGATTCTCGGCGATCATCGCCAGCGGCTGGACCAAGACGCTCATCTTCATCGTGGTGGCACCGGTGATGGGATTCATACTCGCGCTGCTGCTCACCGTGGCGCTGTCCTGGATCCTGCGCCGATCGCTGCCACGCAGGGTCGATAAGGCGTTTCGAGTGCTGCAGCTCGTGTCGGCTGCCGCGTATTCGCTGGGCCACGGCACGAACGACGCGCAGAAGACGATGGGCATCATCGTCGCGCTCCTGGTGTCGAGCCAGGCCCTGTTCGTGAATTTCCCGATCAAGCTGTTTCACCTCACTGATGCCGAACACATTCCACCGTGGGTCATTCTGGCTGCCGGGGCCGCAATCGGGCTGGGCACCATGGCCGGCGGGTGGCGCATCGTGAAGACAATGGGACAGCGCATCACGAAGCTCACGCCGTTCGGCGGCTTCTGCGCCGAGACGGCCGGGGCGATTACGCTGTTCGTGTCGTCGCATTTCGGCATCCCGGTGAGCACGACCCATACAATCACGGGGGCGATCACCGGCGTCGGCGCCGTGCAGCGCTTCTCGGCCGTGCGGTGGGGCGTCGCCGGAAGGATCGTTTGGGCATGGGTCGCGACGATTCCGGCGGCCGCCGGCATCGGCGGCCTCAGCTACTTGCTGCTGCGGGCGGTGGTCTAATCGAGCTTCAGGGTTAGGACTCGGCGCTCCGTCATCTCTTCAATTGCGTACCGCACACCCTCGCGCCCGAGGCCTGACGCCTTGGCACCGCCGTAGGGCAGCCGATCCACGCGGAATCCGGGAATATCGTTGCCGTTCACGGCGCCCACGTCGAGCTCGGCATGCAGCTTGAACATCGTCTGCAGGTTGGTCGTGAACACACCGGCCTGGAGCCCGTACGGCGAGGCGTTCGCCCACGAGATTGCGTCGTTCAGATTCTTGTACGGCGTCACCGTGACGAGCGGGGCGAAGACCTCCTCGCAGTTCACCTTCATCTCGGCCGTGGTGTGCGTCAGGACGGTCGGCTGCAAGAACAGGCCGCTGCGTTTGCCTCCCAATTCCACTTTGGCTCCGGCCCCCACGGCTTCCGCGATCCAGCGCTCGACGCGCTCCGCCGCATCGGCGGAGATCATCGGGCCGACGTCAGTATGATCGTCGAGGACGTCGCCGACCTTTAACTGCTGAACCCGTCGAGTAAAGGCGTCGAGAAACGGCGTAAAAACAGCTTCGTGCACGTAGATACGCTGCGTCGAGATGCAGGACTGACCGGCGTACGTGAAGCCGCCAATCGCGCAGCGCGCCGCGGCCCACGTGAGGTCGGCGTCCGGCTCGACGATGGCGGCCGCGTTGCCGCCCAGCTCGAGCGCGACGCGTTTGGTGCCGGCCTTCGCGCGAATCGCCCAGCCGGCCTTGGCGCTGCCGGTGAATGTGATGAGACGGACGCGTGGATCCTCGATGAGGATCTGGGCGACTTCGACGTGGCAGGGGACGAGGTTGACGCCGCCGTCCGGATACCCGGACGCCTTGACCAGCTCGCCGAGACGGAGCGTCGTCAGCGGATCCTGGGGCGGCGGTTTGAGCGTGATCGTGGCGCCGCAGGCCATCGCCGGGGCGATTTTGTGCGCGGCCAGGAGCACCGGAAAGTTGAACGGCGTAATGGCGGCAATCGGCGACAGGGGGAAGCGCCGGGTGATCGCGATGCGCCCGGTTCCTGAAGGAACCGCGTCGGCGGGGAGCACCTCTCCCTGGATGCGCGTGGCTTCTTCGGCGCCATCGGTGAACACGAAGATGGCGCGATCGATCTCGGTCCGGGCCTGCGCGATCGGCTTGCCTGCCTCGAGGGCCAACGTGCGGGCGAAGTCGGCCCGCGCCGCTTGGAGGCCATCCGCGATTTTGCGCAGCGCGGCGGCGCGGGTGTAGGCCGGGAGCTCCCGGCAGGCGCGTGCGGTTTGGACGTTGGCGTCGAGGGCGGCGCGGACGTCTGCGGGGCCGGCCAACGACACGACGCCGACTTCACTGCCGTCGTGCGGGGCGCGAATCACCGACGTTTCCCGTTCCTGCTCTTTCGGTTTCGTCGCCATCGTCCTAGTCCGTAAAGAGCCGGCGCAGCCCCCGCTCCGTTTCGGCGAGCGCCTCCTGGAACTGCTGCAGCTCGCCGCCGAACCCGAACCGCAGGAAGCCCGGCATGCCGAAGTGATCGCCCGGACACAGCAGCACGCTGTGCTGGGCGCGCAGCTTCTCGACGACCTCCAGCGCAGGGATCGCGCCGCGGTAGCGGGCCCAGCAGATCGCGCCGGCGTGCGGCGCGTGCCAGCTGAAGGTGTCGCCGAACGCCTTGAGCCACGTTTCCATCACGGGAAAGTTCGCGTGCAGGATGCGGCGGGTGCGGTCGATGAGCTTTTCGCGCACATGCGGGTCCAGGGCCACGGTGGCGAGGTGATCCGACGCGCCCGATGGGCCGATCGTCGTGTAATCGTGCCGGGCCCATGCCTCCTGGCCGAACGCGGGCTTTGAGACGATCCAACCGATGCGGAGGCCTGGCAGGCCGTACGCCTTCGACAGGCCGTTCACGATGATCAGCTTGTCGTATCCCGAGCCCCAAAAGGACTGCGTCGTCTTGCCGTCGCGTTCCGCGCCCTGGTAGACCTCGTCCACCAGGATCCAGGCGCCAACCTCGGCCGCGCGGTCGAGGATGGTCTTGCGGGCGGCATCGCCGAGGACGTGGCCCGTCGGGTTATGCGGATTCGTCACCACAACGAGCTTCGTACCGGGCGCGATGGCGGTGCGAATCTCCTCGGCGTAGGGCTCCCACCCTTCTTTTTCATGGAGCTGAAACGCCTTCGCCTGTGCGCCGAAGTTCTGCGCCAGGCCCCAGGTCTGCAGGTAATTCGGCATCATGACCGCGACCTTGTCGCCGGGCTCGAGCAGCCGCCAGCAGGTGACGAAGTTCGCTTCGGAGCTGCCGGTCGTGACGAGCACCTGGTCAGGTGAGGCGCCGGGGTAGAGCGCGGCAATGCGCTCCCGCAACAGATCGCTGCCGTTCGACTGGGCGTAGCCGAGGCGCACCTCGAGTAGCGGCACGGCGGAGGCTGCCGCCAGCCCGAGCAGCTCCTGGACTGAGAGCGGATGGACGCCGGACTCGGAGAGATTGAACCGCACCCGGTTTTCCCAGGTGCTCTGCCAGCGTTCGAGATCGAAGGGGACGAATTTTGGGCTCATGGCTCGTAAAGCTCGCGTAAGTCCTGGGGTTTCTCCAGCCAGTAGTCGGGTGACAGATCCTCGAGGTCGGCGCGGTCGAACGGACCCCACAGGACCGCGGCGGTTTTGACGCCGGCCGCGCGCCCGCTCTCCATGTCGTGGCGCGAGTCACCCACAAAGACGGTGCTCGCCGTTTTGGCGCCAAGCTTCTCCACGGCTTTCAAGACGGGCTCGGGGTGAGGTTTGGAGTGGGTAACGTCGTCGCAGCCGATGACGACGTCGAACGCCTGGTCGAGTTCGGAAACGCGGAGACCGCGCATCGCGCCGTCGCGCAGCTTGCTGGTGACGACGCCGAGTCGCTTCCGGTGCTGTTTCAGGCGCCGTATTTCAGCGACGATTCCTTCGTACGGTTGAACCAGCGCGTCATGATGCGTGAGGTTGTAGGTGCGGTAGGTCTGCACCATCCTCTCGATCTCTTCCTTGTCCTCGGTGATCTGTCCGAACTGTGCCCACAGCGGCGTGCCGAGACCCTGGATCCACATGTCGTCGGGGGGCATCGGTTCATTGGCGCGGTGCAGCTGCATCGTGTGCCGGTAGGAGCGGAGGATCAGCTCGATCGAATCGATGATCGTGCCGTCGAGGTCGAAGAGGAAGGTGTCGAGACTCACGCCATGAATCTACCCTCGCCACAGACCATCAGCGCAGCCACAAGCTCAACGTTGCTGGGTGAGTCTCCCGTGTCCGCGGGCGGCAGCGCGTGATGCCACGCGAGCAGGTCGTGCACCAGCAACGTCTGCGGCCGCGCAAGTAAATCCTCGAGCAGCAGCTCTTCACCCGCGGTCATTCCCGAAGCCAGCCGCGAGACCAGGGCATCGAGCGCGGTGAGTTGCTCCCCATCCCCTCGTCGCGCCGCGCGCCGCGCCGCCGACAAGACCCAGGGGATGAGCCGCCTCGCGAAGCGATCGCGGTCGCTCGCCCGCCAGCG
>DASWDA010000100.1:0-1594 GCA_036395695.1 Gemmatimonadales bacterium | reverse complement strand
ACGCATAGCCGGCGACGTCGCGTCCCTCCTGGTAGCGATGGAAGGGCGCGTCAATGTAGGTGCCGGTGTTGGCGAGCAGCTCGATCTTGCCGATCTGGAAGGTTGTGCCGGGCGCGTACCGCGTGGTCGAGGCGTCGCGTGTGAGCCAGTCGCTGATCGTGGGCGACGGCAGGCCGCGGTAGGTCACCATGCCGTGCTCGATCTCGTGACTCAGGTCGATCAACCGGGCCATATTCGCGCCAGCGCTTTGAGGAGTTGCCCCTCGGGCGTGGCACCGTCGGGCGCCTCCGAGAGCACGGTGACGAGCCGGCGACGCAGGAGCGGGTCGCGCGTCGCCTGGGCGGCGAACTGCACAGTCAGCGGAATGAACCACGGCGCCTGCCGCGCACCCGATCCGGCACGGGCGACAGCGGCATACTGCTCGAAGAGCGCGAGCAGGAACGCGCCCTTGGAGGGGAAGTGGCGGTAGATCGCGCCCTTCGTGAATCCGGCAGCCAAGGCGACTTCATCGAGCGTCGCGATCTCGAAGCCACGCTCGGCGAACAGCTCGAGCCCGGCCGCAACGAGAAGGGACCGGGTCTCTGCCTTGCGGCGCTGGTGAATGATTCCCACGAGTATCTAGGATACCAATAGGGACCAGCGGCGCAAGACTCCGAGGCGATGAAGGGCCTAAACTGATACCAGTTGGTATCATAGATACCTGATGGTCCCTTGACTGAGCTAAGTCTCAATCTAGGTTTGCGATTCGCACCGAGGAGAGGAAATGCCGTACATCATTGCCGAACCGTGCATCAACGTCAAAGACCGCTCCTGCGTGGATGTCTGCCCCGTCGACTGCATCTACGAGGGGCCGGACATGCTCTACATCCATCCCGACGAGTGCATCGACTGCGGCGCGTGCGAGCCGGAGTGCCCGGTGACGGCGATCTTCCCCGAAGAGGACACGCCGCCGCAGTGGAAGGACTACATCGCGAAGAATCGCGACGTCTTCCAGAGCGAAAACCCGCCCGGTAAACCGCAGCGCAAGGGCTCTTAGCCTACCCTCTCCAGGAAACCGGCCAGCGCCGCATTCACCACGAGCGGCTGCTCGAGCGGTGTCATGTGGCCGGCTTCAGCAACACGCACAAACTCGGAACCAGGAATGGCTCGAGCCATCTCCTGCATTCCCGCGGCGGGCGCGATCTGATCGTCGTCGCCTGCGACGACGAGCACTGGAATCCTGATCCCATCGAGCAAGGACGTCGAGTCGGGGCGTTCGCGCAGAGCGCGGAGCGCCCCGACGATCCCGGCGAGCGGCTGGCGCAGAATCATCTCCTGTACCTCACCGACGACGTCTGGCCGACGCTCGCGTGTCGAGCGGGCCAGCAGCTTGGGGACGAGCTCGGCGGCGACCACGCCCGCGCCGTCCTTCAGCGCCCGGGCGGCCAATGCATCTCGACCGCGTTTTGCCTCTGGCGTATCGGCGACCGCCTTCGTGTTACAGAGAATCGCCGCGCGAATTCGCTCAGGAAATCGGCGTAGCAGCTCGAAGACGATGTAGCCACCCAGCGAGAGGCCGCAGACCACGGCGTGGCTGATCTTCGCGCGATCGAGC
>DASWDA010000099.1:0-17540 GCA_036395695.1 Gemmatimonadales bacterium | reverse complement strand
GCAAGCCCGCCGTCAATCCGGCGACCAAGGGTCGTGACCGCACCGGATATCCCTGTCAGGGAAGGACCTAAGGTGGGATGGGAAGGGCCCTACAGCAATAGCGAGTCTATGCTCGGGGCAGGAATCGAACCTGCAAGGGGTCGCCCCCGAGGGATTTTAAGTCCCTTGCGTTTACCAATTTCGCCACCCGAGCCACCTCCGGAATGTCCAATGATCAATGCTCAATGTCCAATGACCCACTAGATCCGCTCGGCGTGTGCGCCGGCTGACGCTGTCACCTCGGTAATCGGCGCCGGCCTGCCGTACGCGCGTTCGAACGCGCGCTGGATCGCAGGCGCGGTTTTCTTGTCCGTCTTGTTCACCAGCACAATCGCGACGCCGCCCCACCCGGCACCGGTGAGCCGAGCCCCCAGCGCGCCTGCCCGCTTCGCGGCGCCCACCACGGTGTCGAGCTCGGGAGAGCTGCACTCGTACAGTCGCCGACACGATTCGTGCGACTCATAGAGCAGCCGGCCGAACTGTTTGAGCTTCCGCTGCGCCAAGAGCTGCGCCGCGAAGCGGGCGCGCGCCGTCTCACTTACGACATGCACGGCGCGCGAGCGCAACGGCTCGGGCAACGCGCGCTTGAGACGGAGCAGCCACTCCGCCGGCCAGCTCGCCAGCCACGCGAGCTCCGGCAGCTCGACCTTGAGACGCTTCACCGCTTCCTCGCACTCGGCGCGACGCGCGTTGAGACCGCCGGCCGAGAGATCGTGGCGCTTGCCGGTGTCGACGAGCAGCAGCCGCGCGCCAAACGGAATCTGCGTCGCCTCGAGCGACGCGCATTCAAACAGCAGCGCATGATCGCGCTTGCCGAGTGCCGCGATCGTCTGATCCATCACGCCGCAGCGCACTCCCACGTGGTCGTGCTCGGCCCGGAACGCGACGCCGGCGATTTGACGGGCTTTGAGTGTCGGCGCCAGGGCTTGGGCGACGGCGACTGCCAGCGCCGCTGAAGATGCCAGACCCGCACCAACGGGCAGATCGGACGCGACCGCGATGCGCGCGGAACCGTGCGGCGGGACAACGGCGAGCGACCACAGCTCGCGGAGCACGCCGGCAAGGTATGCGGCCCAGCTGCGGGGCAGCTCGTCCTGCCATTTGACCCGCACGACCTTCCGATCGCGTGTCGAAACCGCCTCCAGCACACCAGCGTCACCGGGTTCGCCGGGGCCAACCGCCGCCGTGGTGCGCGCGGGGATGGCGATCGGCAGCACCGGACCACCGTTGTAGTCGGTGTGTTCGCCGATGAGGTTGACGCGACCCGGTGCCGACGCGGCGGCCCTAGGTGTTGTCCCAAATGTTTCGTGAAACAGGTCTATCGCGGGTCGTGGCATGAGTTTGACAATGAATCCGTGCAATGCTACCGTATCGCCACCGGATTCACCATCTACCCAATTCTTGCGGTCGGAGAACTCGTATGCGGCGGTTTGCGTTGGTGCTGCTCGCTGGAGCTGCTTCGCTTGTCGCCGCCCCTCTCCACCCGCTTGCCGGGCAGGGATTTGGCGTATACGAGCACAATACCTGCGCGATGGGCCGCGGCGGCGTCACCGCAGCACGGCCCTGCGCGGACGGCTCCGCTATCTACTTTAGTCCGGCCGGACTCGCGGGACTCTCCGGCACGCATGTCAGCGTCGGGGTCACGCTGATCGGTGCACAGGGCAACTTCACCGACGACTTCTTGGCCAGCAAAAGCGATCTCAAGAACCCGCTGATCCCCGTCCCCAACATCTACATCACCCACGCCATCAATCCCAAGTTGACGGCCGGCATCGGGTTGTACGCCCCGTACGGCCTCGAAACCAAGTGGGATCCGAACACTTTCCCCGGCCGATTCCTGGGCTATAACACCGTTATCCGCTCGATCTACGTCCAGCCGACCATCGGGTATCAGATCAGTCCCAAACTGAAATTCGGCATCGGCGTCGCATACATCCATAGCACACTGAAGCTGAAACAGCGCGCCGATCTCTCGACGCAGCTCCTCCCGGGCGGCTTGGACTCAGCAGCGGGATTGCCATTGGGGACGACCTTTGGACAGCTCGGTGTACCAACCGGAACCGACTTCGCGGACGCGACGCTCAACGCGAACGGCAACGGCGTCGCGGTAAATTTCGGCGCGATCTGGCAGGTGACCGACAAGCTGAGCATCGGGGGGCACTGGTTGACGCGGAAACAAATCAAGTACGAGGGCGACGCGACATTCTCGCCGGTTGCGACCGGTCTCGTCCTCCCAGTCGCGATCGGTGCCTGCCCAGGTGCCCCTCCAGCGTGTTTGCCTGCCGGCACGCCAGTTGACCTGCTGCTGGGAACAGAATTCGCGAGCGGCGGCCCGCTGTCCAACGGGGCCGTCTCCACCTCGATCTATATGCCGCCGCAGGCCACGCTGGGCTTTGCCTACAAGGTCAGCGATGCGTGGTCGTTCATGGCCGACTACCAGTACACCGTGTGGGGCTGGTTCAGCGACGTCAACATCGATTTCGCGAATCCAGGAACGCCGGACCTGGCGCTGCATCCGACCAACAAGGACACGCACGGCTTCCGGTTCGGGACCGAGTACCAGTACAACTCCAAAGTGCAGCTGCGCGGCGGTTACTTGTATCACACCGCCGCCTCACCGGCGCAATTCGTGACGCCGCTGCTTCCTGAGGCCCCGCGCAACGAGTTCACGGTCGGCGCCGGGATCGCGCTGTCGCCGCGTTGGCACGCGGATCTCGCTTATCAGTTCATCAAGCAGAACGATCGGCGCGGCACCGTGAACATCGCCCAGGGCAACACCGGCGTCTACCAGTTCTCGGCACATCTGTTCGGCGCCGGGCTTGCGATCACTTTCTGAGGACCTCGAGACTCATGACTCGGACCACGCGATTCTCGGCCGCCGCAGTCCTCGGTCTGCTCCTGGCTGCTGCCGCTTGTAACAACGATCAGCTGAACCGGCCCTTTGCCACCACGCCTGTCGATCCGTTGTTCGCCCGGTACGTGTCGATGGGGAACTCGATCACCGCGGGCTTCCAGTCCGGCGGGATCAACGACAGCACGCAGCAGCAGTCGTATGCCGTGCTCCTCGCGGAGGCGATGCACTCGCCGTTCTACTCGCCGCTCATGAACAAGCCGGGTTGCCCGCCGCCGTACACCAACGTCTTCGCGCAGCCGACGCCGACGCGCGTGGGAGGCGGCACCGCGACGACGTGCGCGTTGCGGAAGATTCCGGCGAATCCGCCGCCCTACATCAGCAACACCGCCGTCCCGGGCGCCGAGGTCGAGGACCTTTTCAACAACCTCGACACCGCGTCGAATGCCAATACCCTGACGCAGTTCTTCCTCGGCGGGCTCACCCAGACGCAGATGCTGGAACGGGCGCACCCGACGTTCGTGTCGGTCTGGATCGGCAACAACGATGTGCTGGGCGCGGCGACGAGCTCCACCAACCCTGGCGACAGCACCAAGATCACCTCGAACACGAATTTCACGGCGCGCTACACCGCGATGCTGGACTCGGTCGAGGCGGCGGGACCGCAGGGCGCCATTCTGATCGGCGTCGTGAACGTGACGGCGGTTCCGTTCTTCAGCCAGGGCGCCACTTACTGGGCAATCAAGAACGGGCTGGTTCCGGGGTCGGCCTTCCCGCCGGCGTTCACCGTGAGCAACAATTGCGCGCCGATTGCGACCGGAATTCCCGGCGCGCGCGGCGACTCGACACTGGTGCCGTTCCCCTATGGCGCCGCGCTGCTCGGCGCGGCGGCGCTCGGAGCACCGCGCAACCTCGACTGCGCCGATACTGTTGTTGCGGTCGTGGTCCCCAAGGAGCTCGTCAAGCTCGCCACCGCGGTAGTGAGCTATAACGCGACCATCGCGGCGCAGGCAACCGCGCATGGCTGGGCGTACCTCGATCCCAATCCCGCGCTCGATTCGCTGCGCGCGCTTCCCCAGCCCAATACCGTGGTTCGTGCCTTTCCGCTGATCGGCCAGCCATGCAACGTGAACCCGTTCGGGACGGCGTTCTCGTGCGACGGCGTACATCCGAGTGCGTTCACGCACCGTCTGACCGCCCAGAAGCTCCGCGCCGCTATCAACGCGGCGTATACGACGAACATTCCGCCGATTCCCTGATAGAAACGGCAGCGAAGGGCGGCAGAGGGCGGCAAAAGGCGGCAATGGGGTATGCACCTCCATTGCCGCCTCTCTTTAAGTACTGCCTCTCTCTCACGCTCGGCGCCGTCCTGGTGCGCCCCGGGCCAGTGCGTGCACAAGCTGGCCCGCGCACCGACACCCCGCGCGCCGGAACGCTCCGCGTCACCTTCGAGCCGGTGATCACGACGTGGGAGCGCGAGTTTACGGACGATGGCCACGAGCGGCAGGTCGGAGCGTCGCTCTTCAGCGAGACCAAGCCGCCGCTCCAGTGCACGAGGACAGGCGTCGTCGTCTGCCGCTACCTCTTCACCCCGGTGTTCGTCCGCGTCGAGCGGCGGGTCACGCCGTTGGCGCTGGAGTTCGGCATCACCAATCGCTTCGCCGTGGGCGCGAAGGTGCCGATCGTGCGCGCGAACACGCGCGAGACGTATCCGCTCGACAGCCTGGGGCGCCCAGGGTTTGCCAAGGCTGCCCAGCGGCTCGATTCGATCTTACAGGACTCGACGTACGCGTTCGCACCCATCGCCGAGACGACGCGGCGGTTGCGGTATTTCGCCGGAGACGTCGAGGTGCAGGCGAAATACCGCTTCCTGGAATCGCCGCGCTTCGCGTTGAGCGCTGCGATGCTCGTGCGACTGCCGACTGGGCATCAGGACTCGCCTGATGACCTTTTCGACGTGGCGACCGGCGATCATCAGACGGACATCGAGATTCAGGTCGCGCAGGAGCTCACGCTGTTCGACCGGCTGTGGCTCAATGCCCTGGTGCGCGCGGGGCGCCAGCAAGCCGGCACACGCACGCGTCGAGTCGGGCCGGAGTCGGTGCTGCTGATCCCGCACGCGGCGCTCGCCACGCTCGCCTGGGATCCCGGGGATTACGTGGGCGTGGACGTCGCGCCGCTGTTGCGATTCTCACGCAGCTTCGGTGCGGGACTTACGGCGGGCTACTACACCCAGACACGCGACCGCTATTCCTATCGTTCGGCGCAAGATTCGATCGCTGTCGCCACCGGGCTTGGTGCGCCGGTCGCTGCGTCAATCCTCGATGCGGGCACCGCGCTGCGGTGGGCACGACTCGGCTTCGCCGTGACGTACCAGGGACGGGATGTGGAGGGGAGCCTGTCCTTCGAACAGACGGTCAGCGGCTCGGGTGGGCTCGTGCCTGTGGCGACGGTGTTCCGGATTGTGATGCGGACTTCTCGCCGGCTGTTTTGAGCAGCTCCACGGCATGGCGCCGCGCCGTCGCCATGTCGGCATCGCCGAGCATCCGCGCAATCTCCTTGACCCGCAACTCACCCTCCACAACCTGCACATCACTCGTCGCGATGCCGCCTTTCTTTCCCTTTGCCACCACCAGCTGCTGGTCGGCGTAGACGGCGATCTGCGGGAGGTGCGTGATGACCAGCGCCTGACGCCCTTCCCGAGACACGTCCATCAGCGCCTCCCCCACGCGGCCGCCCACTTCCCCACCGATTCCCTGATCGACTTCGTCGAACACGAGAGTCGGGACGACATCGTGGGCCGCGAGCACGACCTTGAGCGCCAGCATGAGGCGCGACAACTCACCACCTGACGCCACTCTCGCCAACGGTCGCGTTTCCATCCCCTCGTTCAGCTTGACCTGGAACACCACGTCCTCGGCACCATGTGCGTGGTGCGTGGTGCGTGGTTGCAGCTCGGCCGAGAACTTGCCGCCCTCCATTCCGAGCGAGGGGAGCAGCTTGTTGACGGCCCGCGCAAGCTTCTTTGCACCTGCGGTCCGCTTGTCCGTGAGCGCGGCGCACGCGCGCGCAAACTCCTCGGACGCCTTCGCTCGATCCGCTCCGATGTTCCGAAGGTCGAGGTCGGCGGTATCGAGCAACTCTAGCTCCCGCGCCGCGGTATCGCGCGCCGCCAGCACATCGGCGATGCTCGGACCGTGCTTCTGCTGGAGCCGGTAGAGGAGATCGCGCCGCTGCTCGACCGTGCTCAAGCGCTCCGGATCCGCCTCGATCTCACTCGCGTAGGCGCGCGCCACCTGCGCCAGCTCGGCAGCGCTCGCAAATGCCGCGTCGAGCAGCTCCTGCCATTTGCCGAGCGAGGGGTCGACCCGCAGGAGACTGGCCAGGATCTTTTGTGCTTTGGTGAGCCCGGCCGCGTCCACCGTTTCTTCGAGCTCGCGTGCCAGGCGGCCGAGCTCCTCGGCGTGGGCCAGACGTTTCGCCTCGACGTCGAGCGCCTCGTCCTCGCCCACTTTCGGCTTGGCCCGCTCGATCTCCTGCAGCACGTGACGCAGGTAGTCCGCTTTGCGGCGCACGTCGTCTTGCCGGCTGGTCAACTCCGCTTCACGTTGGGTCAGCTCCATGAGGCGCACGTGCGCGTCCCGCACCGCGACGCGCTCGACATCGGCATCGGCGTAGGCATCGAGCATGTCGCGCTGGGCATCGGAGCGGAGCAGGCTTTGCGTTTCGTGCTGGCCATGCAGGTCGACGAGCAGAGCACCGATCTCGCTGAGCACGCCGACGGTCACGGGCGAGCCGTTCACCCAGGCGCGAGACTTCCCTTCTCGCAGCACTTCCCGCTTCAGGACGAGTCTCCCCTCCTCCAGCTCGACACCGAGGGCGGCGAAGGGCGGCAAGAGATGGCGGTGAACGGCGGCAACGAACTCAAACGCTCCCTCGACGACGGTCTTCTCGGCGCCGGGGCGGACGATGTCGGCCGAGGCCCGCTCGCCGAGCAGGAGCGCGAGCGCATCGACGACCATCGACTTGCCGGCGCCCGTTTCGCCGGTGAGGACATTGAGCCCGGGCTGGAACGGGAGGGTGACGTCGGCAATGACGGCGAGATCGCGGACGCGAAGTTCTCTCAGCATGGGTCGATCACGGTTGCAAGGGTGTTGGAGTAGGGGCGCAGCATGCTGCGCCCCTACTAAATGCTCTACTTGCGAGTCCGATCACTGAGATCCCCCCAGTGCAGCTTCTTCCGCAGCCGCTTGAAGAAGCTCTCGGGGCCAAGGCGGATCAGGTGAATGGGCCGCTCCGCCCTCCGCACCTCGAGCCGCTCGCCCGGCTGGATCGGCTGGCCGACCTGGCCGTCGAACGACACGAGCACCTCCTCGGTCCACGGCGGGATCGGCTGAATCGTCACGACGGCGGTCGCCGGCAAAACAAGGGGCCGCACCGCGAGCGTATGCGGGCAGATCGCGGTCACCACGATCGCGTCGACCGTCGGCACGACGATCGGTCCACCGGCCGACATGGAGTACGCCGTGGAGCCCGTCGGCGTGCTGACGATGATGCCGTCGGCCGAATACTGGGCGACCTCGTCGCCATCGACCGCCACCTTCAGCCGTACCACGCGCGCGACACCGCCTTTGTGGACCACCACGTCATTGAGCACCAACGGCTCAACTCTGCCGCCCTTGGCACCTTTGCCGCTGATCGATGACTGCAGGGCGAGGCGCTGCTCGGTCGTGTAGGCGCGTCGTGCAATCGAGTCGAGCGCCCAATCGAGTGTGTCGGGACCGGCGGTCGTGAGGAAACCGACGCGGCCGAGATTGACGCCGAGGATCGGCGTAACGGCGCCATTGAGCAGCCGGGCGCCCCGCAGCAGCGTGCCATCGCCGCCGAGCGTGATGAGACAGTCGAGTGTGGCGTCGCCGATTGCCGCGAGCGGACTGGGCCACAGCGACTGAATCCGGTCCTCGCTATACAGGCTGAGCCCCGCGGTGCCTGCCTTCTGCTGCAGCGTCGCGAGGAACGCGCCAAGATCCGGGTAGTTGGGGTTCCCGACGACCCCGACGTTCATCGCGTGGTGAGCGACTCTTCGGCAGCGAGGGCCCGGATGCGGGCGGCGATACCGTCCCCCGTCAGCCCGACGTCGGCCAGCTGCGTGGCCCGCGGCGCGTGCTCATAGGTGCGGTCGGGCACGCCGAGGGCGACGACGCGAAGGTCAGGGGCCGTCGTCTGGACCAGTGCAGCCAACGCCGCGCCAAAGCCGTTGACGATCGTGCCGTCCTCGACCGTGACGAGCAGCTTGTGATCCCGGGCCAATGCGTCGAGCATCTCACGATCCATCGGCTTGAGGAACCGCGCGTTGACGACCGAGACATCGAGGCCCTCGGCGGCGAGCAGCTTGGCGGCATCGAGCGCCGGCTTGCACATGACACCGACCGCCAGGATCGCGCAGTCCTTGCCTTTGCGCAGCAGCTCCCAGGTCCCGTAGGGAACCGGCGGCACTTCTGCCGCCGGCGGCGCCTCGCCCGGCGCCTTGTCGCGCGGATAGCGCACCGCGAACGGACCGTCGGTGTGCTGCAGCGCGCAACGCAGCAGGCCGATCAGCTCGGCCGCATCCTTCGGGGCCGTCACGGTCATGTGCGGCACGGCGAGCATGTACGCGATGTCGTACAGCCCCATGTGCGTCTGGCCGTCTTCCCCGACCATCCCCGCGCGGTCCAGCGCAAAAATGACGGGGAGCTTCTGGATCGCGACGTCGTGGATGATGCTGTCGTAGGCGCGTTGCAGGAACGTCGAATAGATCGCCACGACCGGCCGGACGCCCTGCGTCGCGAGGCCCGCCGCGAACGTCGTGGCGTGGGCCTCGGCGATGCCGACATCGAAGAACCGCTCCTTCCATTTCTTCTGGAAGATGTTCGTACCCGTCCCCGACGGCATCGCGGCGGTGATGACCACGAAATTCGAATCCT
The DNA here is from genome assembly GCA_036395695.1 of Gemmatimonadales bacterium. Lineage (GTDB taxonomy): Bacteria > Gemmatimonadota > Gemmatimonadetes > Gemmatimonadales > GWC2-71-9 > 20CM-2-65-7. Next base: position 8,687 of record DASWDA010000099.1, on the reverse strand, counting down.
CCGCGGCGAGCTGCGTGAGCGCGTCGCCGAAAACCTTGGTCCATTGCGGCGGTCCCGGGTTCACGGGCTTCAGTTTGCCGGTGACCGGATCGTAGGGCGCGCGGGCGTGATATTTCTCGAGGTCGGGCTCGGGGAGCGGGAAGCCCTTGCCCTTCTCGGTGATGACGTGCACCACGCGCGGCCCTTTGAGCATCTTCACGGTTGCGAAGGTGTGAAGCATTTGCGCGATGTTGTGCCCGTCGATCGGTCCGAAGTAGCGGAAGCCCAGCTCCTCGAACAGCATCCCCGGCGACCACAGGTTCTTGATGCTCTCTTCGACGTTCTTGGCGAAGTCGACCAGCTTCCTGCCGCCGACGAGGTGGGACGCACGCTCGATCAAATGCTTCACGCGCTCGCGGATCCGCACCGTGATCGGACTCGCGACGATGGACCCGAGGTACTTGTTGAGCGCGCCGACGTTAGGGGCGATCGACATCCCGTTGTCGTTCAAGACGACGATGATGTCGCGTCCCGAGTCGCCCGCGTTGTTCAGGGCCTCGTACGGCAGGCCACAGGTCATCGCCCCGTCGCCGACGATGGCCACGACCTCGAACTCCTCGCCCTTCAAATCGCGCGCCGCCGCCATGCCGAACGCCGCGGACAGCGCGGTCCCGGCGTGGCCTGCGCCGAACTGATCGTGCGGGCTCTCGTCGCGCCGCAGAAAGCCGGAGAGGCCCCCCTGCTGGCGCAGTGTGACGAGCCGGTCGTTCCGCCCGGTGAGAATCTTCCACGGATAGCCCTGATGGCCGACGTCCCAGACGACTTTGTCGCGCGGGGAGTCGAACGCGGCGCACAGCGCGACCGTCAGCTCGACGACGCCGAGCCCCGCGCCGATGTGGCCGCCGGTCTGCGAGACCACGTCGATCAGACGCTGCCGCACCTCGTCCGCGAGCTGCTGCAGCTGCTCGGGCGCCAGCGCCTGGACGTCTTTGGGACCGTGAATCGATTCGAGAATCAATTAGACCTCGTCACGATGTAGTGGGCGAGCTCGACCAGTATGGGAGAAGCTAACCCGGCATCCCGCAGGTGGTCTACCGCCTTGGCCGCCAGCCGCTCCGCTTCGGCTCGGGCCGCGCCGACCCCTAACAGCGTCACAAACGTCGCTTTGGCGTGCGCCGCGTCCTTTCCGGCCGTCTTGCCGAGCTGATCGGAGGTCGCCGTGGCGTCGAGCACGTCGTCGGCGATCTGAAAGGCGAGCCCGATCGCCTGCCCGTAGGACCGCAGCGCCTCGATGTAGCCGCGACTGATGTCGTCGCTCACGGACAGCCCACCGATGACACACGACGCCGCGATCAACGCCCCGGTCTTGCGGGCGTGCACCTCCTCGAGGGCATCGATCGGCAGCGCCTTCGCCTCGGCTTCGAGATCGAGCGCCTGGCCGCCGATCATGCCGCCGGCGCCGGCGGCGCGAAACAGCTCGAGCGAGATCTCGCGCCGCCGCGGCGGCGGCAGCCGCAGCGCCGCGAGTCCCTGCCCGAGCACCCGCGCGGCCAGCGTCACCATGTCGTAGCCGGCCCGGGTCGCGCGCGGCACATCGAACGCGCGGTGCGCCGTCGGGCGCCCCCGGCGCAAGTCGTCGTTGTCCATGCAGGGGAGATCGTCGTGCACGAGCGAGTAGGCGTGCACCACTTCCACCGCGGCGGCCAGGTCGGCGAGTCCCGCCGCCGCCGACCCGTTCAGCGCGTCGTGGGCGGCGAATACCAGTGTCGGACGAAGCCGCTTGCCTTCGCCGAGCAAGCTGTAGCGGACGACTTCGTCGCCCGTGGTCGACGCCGCCAACACCTTGTCGACGCGGGAGCGAGCGTCCGCGAGATATTTAGCGAGGGCTTTCAATCTCGAGAACTTTTTTGACCTTGAGCTCCGCCTGCGTCAGCTGCTCACGCGCGGCCCGCAACCGCTCGACGCCTTCCTCGAACAGCTTCAGCGCCTCGTCCAGATCGAGATCCTCCGCTTCGAGCCGGCGCACGATGGCCTCGAGGCGCTCGAGCTGCTTACTGAACTCGGGCATCAACGTCTCCGTCCGTTACCCGCAGGCGGAAATCCTTGCCGGACGGCAGCTGGGCGACGCGCTTCAGGATCGTGCCGTGCTCGTCCCTCGCCACCGCGTAGCCGCGGCCCAGCACCTTGAGCGGGCTCAATGCATCGAGGCGTGCGCTGTGCGCGGTGAGCAGTGCGCGAGACCTCTCCAACCGATGGTCCATGGAACGGACAAGGCGGTCGCCCGTACGGTCGAGCCGCTCGACCACATGCCGCGACGCAGTGCGCAGCGCCCGGGCGAGGCGCTGACCCAGCACATCACACTGCTGCAGGACTTCTGCGCGGTCGGGCGTGGCGGCTTCCGCGGCGGCCGACGGCGTGGGAGCGCGCAAGTCGGCGACCAGATCGCAGAGCGTCACGTCCGTTTCGTGGCCAATCGCCGAGATCACCGGCATCGGCATGGCCGCCACCGCGCGCGCGACGCGCTCGCTGTTGAAGGCCCAGAGGTCTTCGACCGACCCGCCGCCTCGCGCCACCAGTAAGACATCGACCGGTAGCCGGCTGATGCGATTCAGCGCCGAGCAGACCGATGCCTCCGCCTTGGCGCCCTGCACCTGCGCCGGCACCACGATCAGCTCGGCGATCGGCCAGCGGCGCGCGACGACCGCCTCGATGTCGCGCAGCGCGGCGCCATCGGGACTCGTCACCACGGCAATGCGGCGCGGGAACGGCGGCAGGCGGCGCTTCCGGGCCGGATCGAGGAGCCCATCTTTGGTGAGCGACGCTTTCGCTTTCTCGAACGCCAGCTTCCATAGACCACCCTGGTCGGTCGACAGCAGCTCCGTCACCGTGAGCTGGAATTCACCCTTCTCCTCGTACAGCGACGGCCGCGCGAAAACGAACACCTGCATGCCGTCGGTCGGCGCCGGGAGCATGAAGTTCTGTTTGGCGAACATGACGCAGCGCACCTGCGCAGACTTGTCGCGGAGGGAGAAGTACCAGTGACCGCTCCGCCACGCTTTGAAGCCGGCGATCTCGCCGCGGACCCACAGGGGTGGCAGGCCCGCTTCGATCACGGTGCGGGCGCGGCGCGTCACCTCACCCACGGTCCACGCGCCCTCGGCGGACGCGGCCGCGAAGAGGTCTAGGGGTTGGCCCATTGCCGCGCGGCCTGGACGGTGTTGTAGAGGAGCATCGTGATCGTCATCGGACCGACGCCGCCGGGCACGGGGGTGATTGCCGACGCCACCTGCATCGCCTCGTCGAATTTCACGTCGCCGACCAGACGGTAGCCCTGCTTTTTCGACGGATCGTCGACGCGGTTCACGCCCACGTCGATGACGACGGCGCCCGGCTTCACCATGTCGCCGGTCACGAATTCTGGCTTGCCGATCGCGACGATCAGAATATCGGCCTGGGCTGTGTGCTCTCCGATGTTGCGTGTACGCGAGTGGCACACCGTCACAGTAGCATTGCCGCCCGGCGCATCATGGAGAAGCAGCGCGGCCATCGGCCGGCCTACGATGTTGGACCGTCCTACGACGACCGCGTGCGCGCCTTTGGTGTCGACGCCAGTTCGAATCAGCAGCTGCTGGACGCCGTACGGTGTCGCCGGTCGAAATCCCGATGGATCGCCCGCTACGACTTTCCCGACGTTCTCGGGATGAAATCCATCGACATCCTTGCGCGGATCGATGGCATGTAACACACGGTTTGTGTCGATGTGCTTGGGGAGGGGTAGCTGAACCAGGATCCCGTGAACGGTTGACGCGGCGTTCAGACGGTTGATCTGATCGAGCAGTTCTGTCTCGGTGGTTTCCTTCGGGAGCCCTATTGTGGCACCGCGCATGCCCACCTCCCCGCAGGCCTTGCCTTTCATGCGGACGTAGACCTGCGACGCGGGATTGTCTCCGACCAGCAGCACAGCCAGCGACGGCGTGATGCTCTGCTTCTTTAGCGCTGCGATTTCGGGACTGAGCTCCTTGCGCATTTCGGCGGCGATCGCATTCCCGTCGATCAGGTTAGCGGGCAACGCCCACCGCCCGCGTCTCGCGAATCACGACCACCTTGATCTGCCCCGGGTACTGGAGCTCGCGCTCGATCTTGCGCGCGATCTCGTCGGTGAGCCGCGCCGCCCCGGCGTCGTCCACCGCGTCCGGGGTCACCACCACGCGCACCTCGCGCCCCGCCTGGATCGCGAAGACTTTTTCGACGCCCTTGAACTCCGCGGCCAGCGTCTCGAGCTGCGCGAGCCGCTTGACGTACGTTTCGAACGCCTCGCGCCGCGCGCCGGGCCGCGATCCCGAGATCGCGTCCGCCGCCTGCACGATGACGCTGATCGGGGATTCGTGCGGGACGTCGTCGTGATGCGCGGCGATGCAGTTGATGACGGTCGCATTCTCGCCGTACTTCGTCGCCACCTCGATGCCCAGCTGGACGTGGGTGCCGTCGTGCTCGTGGGTGAGGACTTTGCCGACGTCGTGCAGCAGGGCGCCCCGCTTGGCGAGGTGGACGTCGAGCTTCAGCTCGGCGGCCATCATCCCGGCCAGGTAGGCGACTTCCTTGGAGTGCTCGAGGATGTTCTGTCCGTACGACGTGCGGTACTTCATGCGGCCCACGAGCTTGACCAGCTCGGCGTGCATGCCGCGGATGCCGGTGTCGTACACGGCCTGCTCCCCGGCCTCGACGATGCTCGTATCGACGTCGGCCTTGGCCTTCTTGACGATCTCCTCGATCCGGCCGGGATGGATGCGGCCGTCGGCGATCAGGCGCTCGAGCGCCAGGCGACCGACCTCGCGACGCACCGGCTCGAAGCAGGAAACGACCACCGTGTCGGGGGTGTCGTCGATGATCACGTCCACGCCGGTCGCCGCCTCGAACGCGCGGATATTGCGGCCTTCGCGGCCGATGATGCGCCCCTTCATCTCGTCCGACGGCAACACGACCGCCGACACGCTGGACTCGGCCGTCTGTTCCGCGGCGATCCGCTGGATGGCGAGCGCGATGATTTTCTTCGCTTCGCGGTCGGCGTTCTTCTTGGCTTGTTCGGTGATGTTGCGCACCAGGGCAGCCGCGTCATCCCTGGCTGCGCCTTCGATGCCGGCGATCAGCTCGGCCTTGGCCTCCTGCGCCGTCAGGCGCGCCACCTGCTCGAGCCGCGCGCTGATGTCCTGCTCGCGCTTCCCGAGGGCGCGGGTGCGATCCTGGAGCTGCTGATCGTACTTGCGCAGCTCCTGATCGCGTTGGTCGACGCCGGCGAGTTTCTGATCGAGGCTTTTATGGAGGTTTTCGCGGACCGCCATGAGCTCTTCTTTGGCCGCCAGCACAAGGCGCTGGCTCTGATCCACCGCTCGCCGCTCGACGCGCCGTCCCCACACGTAGAACGCCAGTGCCGCGACGAGCACGCCGCTGAGCGCGGCTGCAACGATACTCCACAGCTCCGTCATTTGATCTATCTCCACCTCACTCCCAAACGGGCGTGAGGAACGATTTTCAGCCGGCGGTCAACGCCTTCCGCTTCGCCGGCGGTAGCATTTTGGCGAGATCGTCCGCGACGGCCGCCAGGCGCGCCGAGACCTCCCGCTCTGTCTGCTTCGCCTGAAACAACTCGTTCGTGATGTCGAGTGCCGCCAGGATCGCGGCCTTGTGCGTCTCCACCAACGGCCCCTGACTCAACACCTTCTTCAACGCCTGATCGAGGTAGGCGGCGACTTCGCGGGTGTACTCCGGCGTGAGGTCCGAGCGGACGGTGTACTCCTCACCGCCGATCATCACCCGGACGGCGTGTTTCTTCGCCGTCACTTGTGCGCGCCTCCCCCGTTCTCGCGCGCCTGCTCTTCCAGAAACGTGAGTCGCTGCATCAAGTCATGCACGCGCGTGCGCGCCCCCTCGACCCGCTGCCGCAACGCTTTGTTCTCGGACTCGAGCTCGGGGTTCTTCACCGCGCCGCCGCGGGACTTCAGCTCCGATTCGGCTTTCTGGGCGCGCGAACGCCAGCCCGCGAGCTCCTCCGCCACGTCGCGCAGGATCGCCTCGAGCTGGTCAATCGCATCGCGGACATCAGGCCTGTCGCCGGCGTACGTCAAGACTCTCCTCCGCTGCTTTCAACATCCTTTCAAGTACTGCGACCGTTTCAGATTCCGTCAAAGTCCGATCGGGCGCGCGGAACGTGCAACGCCAGGTGACACCGCGCGTACCCTCCGGTAGGCCAGCACCTCGGTACTCGTCCAACACATCGAGCTGCGCGAGTATTGGACCGCCCACAGGGCGCAGCACTGCTTCTATCGCCGCCGCCGTGACGCTCCCAGGCACAACCAGAGAGATATCCCGTACGACCGGCGGTTGCGTCGGCAGCGGCCGATACTGGACCAGTGGCAACGGCTCGACGGCAATGCGAACTTCGAGTCCGAACAGCGGCCCCGCCCACTTTGGAGCGTCAGCAGCGAGCGGGGTGGCCGTGCCAGCCGGCTGCCCTCCGTCCCTCGAGACCGCGACCCAACCGGCCCCACTCACGGCCGGTTGCACGTCGGAGGACGGGGCTGCGACCCCTACAGCTAACTCAAAGTGCTGCTTTAGGTCCCATATGTCCATATCAGGTAGTTTCGCACCCCCGGCACCCCCGGTCGCGTCGCTCCAATGGGACGGGTGACGCGCACCGGTCAGCACAATTGCGAGGCTCAGCTCTTCTATAGGACGAGCACCAGTGGGGGGTTTGCGAAACACGGTGCCGAGTTCGAAGAGCCGGACATCCCGGTTCCCCACGCTCCAGTTGTGCTCGACGCGCCGGACCAGGCCGGGGAGGAGCCGGGTCCGCAGATGCGCTTCCTCCGCAGACAGCGGGTTCTTCAATTCCACCGCGTCGGGGCCGTCCGCCGGACCGAGGGGAAGCGTCCGCGCCTCGAGCAAGCCGTTGCCACTCGCCACCAGCTGCTCGCGAATCCGCCGCAGCACGAGCTCGGCGGGCGCGTCAGGCACCGTGCCCGGACGATAGGGCCGCAGCTCGTCGGGGAACGTGTCGTAGCCGCGGAGCCGGGCGACTTCCTCGATCAGATCGACCTCGCGCGTCACGTCCGGCCGCCAACCCGGGATTTGGACGGCAAGGCGGTCGTCTTTGGGGGCCGCGACGAAGCCGACGGCCGAGAGCAGCCGTTCGATCTCTTTGCGCGGCACGTCGACACCGAGGAGGTGGCCGACGCGCGCCTCGCGCAGGAAGACGGAGCGCGCCTTGTTGGGCTCGGGCCACAGATCGAGCGGCGGTTCCCGCACCGCGCCGCCGGCGATCGCGACGATCAGATCGACGGCGCGGGCGATCGCATCAGGCAGACCGAGGATGTCGATTCCGCGTTCGAAGCGATAGCTCGATTCGCTGGAGAGACCGAGGGCGCGACGCGTCCGCCGAATCCTGGTGGGCTGGAAATACGCGGCCTCGAGGACGATATCGGTCGTGGCCGCTGTGACCTCCGATTCCGCGCTGCCCATGACACCGGCGACGATCTGCGGGCGTTCCGCGTCACAGATCGCGGTCATTTCAGCCGTCAGCCGTCTGCTCACTCCGTCCAGGGTTACGATCTGCTCGTTTGGCTTGGCTCTGCGCACGACCACCGCAGGACCGCGCAGTTTCGCGAGGTCGAACGCGTGCATGGGCTGATTGATTTCGAACAGGATGTAGTTCGTCGCATCCACGATGTTGTTGATCGACCGCTGGCCGATACTCTGGAGGCGCGCGGCCAGCCAGGCGGGACTCGGTCCGACCTTCACCCCACGGATCACCGCGACCATGTACCTCGGTGCGCCTTCCGGATCCTCGAGGCGGACTTCGACACCATCGACAACAGCGTTGGACTGTTGGACTGTTGGAAGGTGTTTCTTTCCAACCTTCCAACCTTCCAACCTTCCAGTCGGTATCTCCGGCAATTTCACCGTCGCCCCCAGACTCACCGCCAACTCCCTCGCCACACCGCGATGACACAGCAAGTCCGGCCGGTTCGCCGACACGTCGATGATGATTTGTTCATCAGCGATCGGAATCGCGTCGAGGAACGGTGTCCCGGGAGGAGCATCCGTCTGCAGCTCGAGGATCCCGGCGTGATCGACGCCGAGGCCCAACTCTTTGGCCGAGCAGAGCATGCCGTTGGATTCGACGCCGCGGATCTTGCGGCGGTCGAGCTTCAGGCCGCCCGGCAGCGTCGCGCCGACGGGCGCGAAGGGGTAGGTCTTGCCCGCCTGCACATTCGGGGCGCCACACACGACTTCGAGCGGCTGGCCGCCGCCCGCGTCCACCTGGCAGAGCGACAGGCGATCGGCATTGGGGTGCTGCTTCACTTCGAGCACGCGCGCGATGAGGACGTCACGCAGGTCCTGATGGATCGGCACGACGCCATCGACGGGCGCCACCTGCCGGGCGAGCCGGTCGGCGACGTCCTGACCCGTGAGGGACTTCCCGAGCAGCGCCTCCAGCCAACGGCGCGAGACGATCATCGGAACTGCTCCAGGAATCGCACATCCGAGTCGAAAAACAGCCGGATGTCGGGGATGCCGTGGCGCAGCATCGCGATGCGCTCCGGTCCCATGCCCCACGCGAAGCCGGTGTACTTCTCGCTGTCGACGTTGCAGCTCTCGAGCACGGCGGGATGCACCATCCCGGAGCCGAGGATCTCCATCCAGCCGGTCTG
>DASWDA010000098.1:0-32672 GCA_036395695.1 Gemmatimonadales bacterium | reverse complement strand
CGACGAGACCGTGTTTCGGCAGATCGTCACTCTGATCAACGATTTCAAGGCATACTTCATCCGCCACGGGCAGCCGATCTACGAGAACCCGTCGCCGGGCAACGTCGCGGGGGGCCTGACCACGCTCGAGGAGAAATCGCTCGGCGCGATCCAGAAAGGCGGCCAAGCGACCGTGACGCAGGTGCTGCGGTACGGCGCGCCCGCGGCGACGGGAGCGGCCGGTCTCGCGCTGCTCGAGTCGCCAGGGAACGACGGCGTGTCGTCCACGGCCCTGGTCGCGAGCGGCGCGACCGTGCTCCTCTTCACGACGGGCCGCGGCACCCCGCTCGGTTTCCCCGTGCCCACGCTCAAGATCTCGTCCAACACGGCGATTGCCGAGAAGAAGCCGCATTGGATCGACTTCAACGCGGGAGCGTTCCTCGACGGTACCACGATGATGGACCAGCTCGCGGATGACCTGTTCGCGCTGATCCTCGACGTGGCATCGGGACGAGCGCTCGCGAACAACGAGAAGCACGGCTATCGCGAGATTGCGATCTGGAAAGAAGGCGTCACCCTGTGACGTCCACGGCCGCCCCCCCAACACACCGCCTCGGCTACCGCTGGACGATTTGCGCCCTGCTGTTTGCTGTCACCACGATCAACTACATGGATCGGCAGGTCCTGAGCATCCTCGCGCCCACGTTGCAGCGCGAGCTGACCTGGTCGGAGTCGCAGTACGCCGCCGTGGTCTATTCGTTCACCCTCGTATACGCCTTCGGCTTCCTGATCGCGGGACGCTGGCTGGACCGCGTGGGCGTGCGGCGCGGCTTCGCGACGGCGGTGATCCTCTGGAGCGTCGCCGCAATGAGCACGGCGTTCGCTCGCACCACCGCCGCCTTCGCGGCCGCGCGCGGGATGCTCGGATTGGGCGAGTCCGCCAACTTTCCCGGTTCGATCAAGAGCGTGGGGGAGTGGTTCCCGAAGGACGAACGCGCGCTCGCGACGGGTATTTTCAACGCCGGCACGAACACGGGCGCGATCGTCACGCCCCTCGTCGTTCCCTGGATCGCGCTGACGTGGGGCTGGCGCTGGGCGTTCGTCGCCGTCGGCACGCTCGGCTTCCTGTGGCTGCTGCTGTGGCTTGCCCTGTACCGCAGTCCGCCCGCGGACACACACCCGGACGAACCCGACGGAGCCCGCGTTCCGTGGATCCGCCTCCTCGGCGTGCGGCAAACGTGGGCGATTGTGGTCGGCAAGCTGATGGCGGACCCCATCTGGTGGTTCTACTTGTATTGGTTGCCCAAGTTTCTGGACGCCAAGTACGGCATCAAGCTGGCGCAGGTCGCACTGCCGCTCATCGTCGTCTACCTCGTGGCCGACGTCGGCTCGATCGCGGGAGGCTGGCTCTCGAGCGGCCTCATGAAGCGCGGGTGGACGGCGAACCGCGCCCGCAAGACGGCGATGCTGCTCATGGCGCTCCTAATCGTGCCGACGGCGTTCGCGCCGTACGCGGGCAGCATGTGGACGGCCGTGCTGATCGTCAGCGTGGCGGCCGCGGCGCACCAGGGGTGGTCGGCCAACGTCTATACGCTGGCGAGCGACATGTTCCCCCCTGCGGCAGTGGCCTCAATCTCCGGGATCGGCGGGTTCGCGGGCGCGATGGGCGGCGTGCTGTTCCAGTGGCTGACGGGGCACATTCTCGACGCGACGGGGAGCAACTATGCGTCGATATTCGCGGTGTGCGGATTCGCGTACGTCACCGCCTGGACCCTCATTCACATGCTCGCCCCGCGGCTCGAGCCGGCTCGGTTCACGGCGCCGTAGGCTTTAGTACTTCAGCCCCGCCTTCTCCGCAAAACTCTTTACCGCTTCCTGCTCCTCGGCGCTCAGCTTTTCCGGCAGCGTCACATGGGCTTCCACATACATGTCCCCGCGTCGCCCGTTCTTCTCGATGCCATGGCCGGAAATCCGGAACTTCTGCCCGTGCTGGGTACCGGCCGGAATGCGGAGCACCACGCGCTTGTCGTCGAGCGTCTTGACCTTGATCCGCGAGCCGAGGAGCGCCTGCGCCAGGTTGATCGGGACGACGCCGATCAGGTCGAGTCCCTCGCGACGGAAGAAGCGGTCCGGCGCAATGTGGATCTGGACGATGAGATCGCCGCGGCCTTTGGGCCCCTGGTTCCTCACGCGGATGCGCGCGCCTTCCTCGACTCCGGCCGGGATGTCGACGTTGATCCGCTTTTCAACGCGCACTTCGCCACCGCCCTGACAGGTGGGACAGCGCTGCGACGGCACGGTACCCTTGCCCCGGCATACGGGACAGGGACGATTCACCGCGAACCCGCCCTGCCCGAATGACACCGTCCCCCGCCCTTTGCACTCCGGGCAGGTGCTGATCGTCGCACCCTTTGCCGCGCCGTTGCCACCACACGTCGGACAGACCTCCGACATCGCCAACGTGATCGGCACGGCGCCGCCGAGCGCCGCGACTCGAAACGGAATGGTGACCTCCGTCTCGGTGTCTTCGGGCTCGGCTTCGCGTCCGGCGCCTCCCCGGCGACCAAAGATCGACGAGAAGATGTCGCCGAGGCCGCCAAGATCGGAGATATCGAAGTTGCCGCTGTCTTGGGGCGCGGAACGCCCACGGCGGCCGCCCTCGGGGCTGAACGCGCCGTAGCGGCGCATCTGATCGTATTTCTTCCGCTTGTCAGCGTCGCTGAGCACGTCGTGCGCTTCGTTGATCTCCTTGAAGCGCTCGGCGGCCTGCGGATTGTTGGGACTGCGGTCGGGATGGTACTGCTTGGCCAACCGCCGGAAGGCCTTCTTGATTTCGTCCGTCGTGGCGGTCTCGGCGACTCCCAACACCTGATAGTAGTCGCGCTGTGCTGCCATTACTGGCCCTGCCAGGTCAGCACCACGACGCGGGCCGGCCGCAACAACGTATCGCGCATCTTATAGCCCGGTTGCACCACCTGGCCTACGGTGTGGTCTTCCTCCGGTTTCGTCGCGGGCCCAGTCGTGACGGCTTCATGCACGTTGGGATCGAACGGCACGCCCGCTTGATCGATGCGCGTGACACCGGCCGCCTCGAGCTCCTTCCACACCTTACGCTCGACGAGATCGACGCCATCGTGCAGCGTCTTTGAATCGATTTCGGCAGGATCGATGTGCGCGAAGCGGGACAAGTCGTCCAACGCGTCCGCGAGCCGCGCCACGAGCTCGGCCTGTGCACGCGACCACACCTCGGCGCGCTCTTTCGTCGTGCGTTTGCGGAAGTTGTCGTACTCCGCGGCGAGACGCAGATGCCTGTCCTTCCAGGCGTCGACTTCCGACGGCCCGGTAGCCTCAGCCTCCGGTGGCGCGGCGGCGGCGACCGGCTCCTGCGAGTCAGGATCGAGGGCGGGCGGCGGCTGGCCCTGGTGACGTTTATGGGTCATAGATGGAAGCGTCGGTCTGACAACAAGATAACCCCGTCACTCCGCGTCTGGAAAGCGCTACGCAGATCGGTACGCTCCGACAAACCGCGTCATCTCTTCCAGAACCTGCGGCGCCGTGACCAGATCGTGAGACAGCTCGGGATGCCAATGGACTGCTGCGCGTGGAGTGAGGTGGTCCGCGAACTCGCGGGCCACAGCTGCGTCGGTCACCGTGTCGGCCGCGCCGAGGATAAATAACAGCGGGCGCTCGATGCGCTGAAAGTCGGCGAGCACGGCTCGCTGCGCCCATTGCAGCTCGGCCCGTGCGCCGGCTGTCATGAATTCGGCGCCGCGTCCCGTCGGCAGAGTCGGCCAGAGGTCCGCCAGCTTCGCCGCCAGACGTTTCCAGACAGCCGGCCGCGCGCGCGAGGCCAGCCAGGGGTTTTCGATGACGGCCGCGGCCGGCGGCTCGCCCGGTTGCGTCTCGAGATAGCGAAGTACGACGAGCGCGCCGAAGCCGTGGCCGGCTAGAACCTGCGGAACGTCTTGCCGGCGCCGGACCGCGCGCCTGAGCGCCTGCAAGTCGCCCAGCAGTTGGCTGAAGCGGGAGAGATGCCCGCGTCGACCTCCTGACCGACCGTGCCCACGCTGATCCAGGCAGTAGGCGGCAAACCCCGCGGCCTGCAGCTGCGTCCCCATCGCGCTGAATCGGTCGGCGGCGCCGGTCGGTTGCGGATGCCAGTCGTGGAGGAACAGCACCGCGACGGCGGGGCGGGCAGGCTCGTAGGCGTCGTAGACGAGCGGCGTGCCGTCGGGCGCGTTGATCTGGTTCATGGCACGTCCACCAGCACACGGCGCAACAAATCGAGGGCGGCCTGCGCGGACCGCGCGCGGATCTCGCCACGGTCGCCGGGGAAGATGCGTTTGAGCGCGCGCGTGTGAGCCCCCCATCGCGCGGCGAGCCAGACGGTGCCGACCGGTTTGACCGCCGTTCCACCCGTGGGTCCGGCGATCCCGGTGATCGCCAGCGCGGCATCCACCGCGAACTGCCGTTGCACGCCCTCAGCCATCGCGCGGACGACCTGCTCCGACACCGCGCCATACTGCTCGAGCAGCTCGGGCGAGACATCCAACGTCCCGCTCTTCACGACGTCGTCGTAGGCCACGACGCCACCGATGAACACGCGCGAGGCACCCGGAACCGCTGTGATCCGGGCCCCCAGCAACCCGCCCGTACACGATTCGGCGACTACCAGCCGACCCTTGCGCGCGCGCAGCTGATCGAGGACGACCGCGGCGAGGTCGGCGCCATCGGCACCGTAGGCATGCTCGCCCGCGCGTTCACGCAGCACCGCCGCCACCTGTGAGAGGCGTCGCTCCGCCTCATCGTCACGCAGTCCCCACGCCGTTACACGCAGATCCACGCCCTCGGTCGACGGGAGGTACGCCAGCGTGAGGGGCGCGATCTCCTCCTCGATGGCGCCCACGCGCTCGGCGAGCGCCGATTCCGCGATGCCCGTCGTACGCACCGATCGCGACCGCACCACGAGTCCCGTGCCGAGCGCCGCAAGACGCGGGAGCACTTCTTCGGCGAGCAACCCCCGCATTTCCGACGGCACACCCGGCAGCATGACGACGACTCGGGCACGGTCCGCGACCCAGAGCCCCGGCGCGGTGCCACGCGGGTTGGGCAGCACCGTCGCACCCTCCGGCACCTCCGCCTGCGTGCGGTTCACCGCGGGCATCGCTCGGCCGAGGCGACGAAACCGGTCCTCGAGCGCGCGGAGCACCGTTTCGTCCAGCTGCAGCGCCTTGCCGAACACGGCGGCGACTTCGCGCTTCGTCATGTCGTCGCGCGTCGGACCGAGGCCCCCCGTGGTGATCACGAAGCCCGTCCGATCGAGGGCCTCGGTCACGGCGGCGCGAATCAGCTCGGGGCGATCGGCGACCGAGGTGTGACGAACGACTTCGACGCCCGCGGCGGCGAGCACGCGTCCCAGCTCGGCGGCGTTCGTGTCGATGGTCTGACCCAGCAGCAGCTCGGTGCCGATCGTGACGACCTCGAGCTTCACTTGCCGACTTTGAGAAGTGTCCGGTAGCGGTAGAGGTACACGAGGAGGGAATACACGGTCAGCACGATCGCGCCCGCGAGGGTCACGGCGACGAACCAGCCGTGGAACTGATCCCAGAAGTTGCGAAACGCGCCGGCGAGGTGCATTTGCGCGATCGCGTCCTTCCAGGCGAACCACGCGATCGTTGCGCCGATGAAGACGTTCTGGACGACGGCCTTGAGCTTGCCGGCGCCCATCGCGGGAATCACGATGCCGCGTTGCTTCGCAAAGAAGCGGAACGCGGTGATGAGCACTTCCCGGCCCACCAGCAGCAGCGCGACCCAGACGGGGAAGCTCCCCCACCATTTGATCGCGTAATCGACTTTGTCGGCGGCAAGAATCGTCGGGTGTCGCGTCATCCAGAAGATGGGAATCAGCGTCGCAAACAGCAGCAGCTTGTCGGCGATCGGATCGAGCAGCATGCCGAGCTCGCTGATCATGCCGTAGCGCCGCGCGAGATAGCCGTCGACCAGATCGGAGAACGCCGCGATCAGGAATACGACGAAGGCGATGACCTTGGGCCAGTAGCCGGAGATGAACGGCAGCAGGGCGATCACTGGCGTGAGCGAAATACGGGCCAGCGTGATCATGTTGGGCAGGGTCCAGCGCATCGGAACGACCGTTAGCTCAGGGTCTTGAGGACCAGCTTACTGACCGCCTTCAGGGTGTCGAACACGCCGTCCCCGCGGACCGCCACGGCCTCGTGATACGGCGCGCGACCGACCCACTCGGGGCCGACTTTCTCGACGAGGCTCTCGCCCGGATGGGCCGGATCGGGCGTCTGCTTCTGGCGTGCGGCGTCCTCGACCGGCCAGCCCGGGTTCAGCGACGCCTGGAGATCCTTGATCGGCGCGGCATTGGGAAGGTCGCGCTTGTTGTACTGAATCGCGAACGGGATCCTCGTCAGGTCGTACCCGTACTCCGACATGTTGTCGTACAGGTTCTGCATCGACTCGACATTCGCTTCCATGCGCTCGATCTGGCTGTCGGCAACGAAGACGAGCCCGTCCACGCCTTTCAGGATGAGCTTGCGGCTGGCGTTGTAGTACACCTGCCCGGGGACGGTGTAGAGGTGGAAGCGCGTTTTGAAACCGCGAATCGTGCCGAGATCGACCGGCAGGAAGTCGAAGAACAGCGTGCGCTCAGTTTCGGTCGCCAGGGAGATCATTTTGCCGCGCGTATTGGGCGAGACCTTCCCGTAGATGTGCTCCAGGTTAGTGGTCTTGCCGCCGAGGCCAGGTCCGTAATAGACGAGCTTACAGTTGATCTCGCGGGACGCGTAGTTGATCATCGACATGGGCGCGTCCCTTTAACCGAAGAGTTTGTCAATTTCGTCTTCCGCCCCTTCGAGCAGGCCTTTTTGCTGCGCCTGGCCCGTGCCGACCCGATTGAACATTTCCGCGAACACCTTGTTGAGCTCTCCCACCACCGATTTGGCCTTGAGTTTGACGAGTCCGAGCGTGGCGCGTTGATCGAACAACACGACCAGGATCACGCGCTTCGCGACGTCCGCGAGATACATCGACTCGCGCTCGCCCTGATGCACGAGGGACGCGAACTCCGCCTCGCCGATCATCTTTGCGAGCTGATCGTTGGCGCTGAAGTCCGCGGCCGTGAGGGACGCAAACGCGGTTGGATCGAATTGCGGCGTTTCTCCGACGGTGGCGACGAGCTGGCCGTTGCGGTCGACGAGCAACGCACAGCGGGCGTTCGAGTCACGCAGGAACGCCAGGAGGTGCGTCTGGATTTGCTTGAAATCGTTCTCGTTGAAAGACCAGCTCGCGGCCCCGGCCATGCGCCTCCTAGTGGGTCAGTCGGTCTCCGACATCTCGCGCCGTGCCGCCAGCGCCTGGGCAATCGTCACCGCATCGGCATACTCGAGGTCGCCACCCACCGGCAGGCCCCGGGCGATGCGCGTGATGCGCACGCCGATCGGCTTCAACAGCTGCTGCAGATACGTGGCCGTCGCCTCGCCCTCCATCGAGGGATTGGTGGCGACGATCACCTCACGCACCTCAGAGCCGTTCTGCAACCGCGCGAGCAACCGATCAAGATGCAGCTCATCCGGCCCGACGCCATCCAGCGGCGAGATCCGGCCGCCCAGCACGTGATAGCGGCCGCGATAGCGGCCGGCCCGCTCGATCGCATTGACGTCGCCCGACTCCTCGACGACGCACAACAGCGCCGCATCACGCCGCGGGTCCGAACAAATCGGGCACGGATCCTCCTCGGAGAGGTTGCCGCAGGCCCCGCACGCCATGACCTTGCCCCGGACCCGCCGGATGGCGTCCGCCAACCGTTCCGCGGTTTCCGCGGGCTGCTTCAGCAGATGGAACGTGAGTCGTTGGGCGGTCTTACGCCCGATGCCGGGGAGCTTGGCGAGCTCCGCCACGAGCTCCTCGATGGCGGACACGGGGGCGGGACCGACGCCTAGAGCGGCAGCTGGAATGGGAACGGCAGACCCGACGCCAGCTTCCGCACCTCGGCCTGATACAGCTCGGCCGCGCGCTTCTGCGCCTCCGCCACAGCAGCCAGCACGAGATCTTCGAGCATCTCGACATCCCCCTGGGTGACTGCCTGGGGGTCGATCTTGATGCCGCGAATGTGCCCCCGACCATCGACCGTGGCCTGGACCATGCCGCCACCGGCCGATACCGTCAAAGTCTGCTGCGCCAGCTGAGTCTGGATCTCGGTCAGCCGCCCCTGCATCTGCTGGGAGAGCTGAAGCAGGCTAGATAAATCCGCCATACGTCGAAAGTTACCCCGCGTGATACCGTTGGCAAGCTATTCGAGCAACTCCAAATCTAATGCGTCGACCGCAGCGCTCAGAGTCGGATCTTTGGCCCGCAGACTCTTCATTCGCTCGGCATTAGCGCCCTGCGGAGTCATCCGCCCCGCGCCGCCCCCGCCCCCGCCCCCGCCCCCAGCCCCCCCCGTTCCACCGACCGCGATCTGTACGCGCGGGGCTTCGCTGACGTACACACCGAGGGCCTGCGCGATCGCTTCGCGTTGCCGCTCGAGTCCCTCGGCATGTACGGCGTTCCCGGGACGAATCGTCACGGTCCGGCCGTCGACCGTGACGACCTGCGCTTCGGCGAGGAGACTCCCGAGCAGTGGAGACTTGGCGCGCGTATCCTGGACGACTTGCGACCACACGGAACGGACGTTGTCGAGCGTGGGCTCGAGCTTCTGACTTGCCGGACGGTTGGACGGTTGGACGGTTGGACGGTTGGACGATGGCGGCGGTTCGGCGGCCGGTGATTGCGCGGTTGACGGTCCGACACCTTTCAATGCGTCGAGTACCTCCGAGAGCTCGACCGTCCGATCCAGCATCGCCCATCTCAGCAGCAGCACTTCAACGAGCAGACGTTGATTCGCGCTGCGGCTGAGTCGCTCCTCGGAATCGCTGAGAATCGTGAGCAGCCGGACCACATCGGCGGGGGGCAGCTGCGGCGCGTACTCGCGCACCACCGCCGTGAGCCCTTCGGTCAGCCCCTCGGGCTGACCGCCCACGCCCACGAGCAGCAGGGCGCGCAAGGTCTCGGCCGCGCCGTTCACGAACTCGCCGAGATCAGCGCCCGCTTCGAGCAGTCGCTCGACCAGCGGGAAGACGCCCGACGGATCCCGTTCGGCGATGGCGCGGAGCATGTCGGCGTAGAGCTCGTCGGGAATCAGGCCCAGCACCTCGCGCACGCGCGCGACCGTGACGGGACCTTCCCCGAACGACACCACTTGATCGAGCAGCGACAGCGCGTCGCGCATGCCACCGTTGGCGCTTTTGGCGATCAAGCGCAGCGCGTCGTCCTCGACTTTGAGCTGCTCGGCCTGCGCGACCTGCTGCAGCCGGGCGACGATCGCGTGCGGACCGATGCGCCGGAAATCAAAGCGCTGCAGCCGCGACAGAATCGGCGCCGCGGTGTTGGCGATCTTCTGCGGCTCGGTCGTGGCGAACACGAACACGACACGCGGTGGGGGCTCCTCGAGAATCTTGAGCAGCGCGTTCCACGCTTCACGCGTCAACATGTGCGCTTCGTCGACGATGTAGACCTTGGAGCCCGCCTCGGTGCTCGCCGCATACATCGCCCGCTCGCGCAAGTCGCGCGCGTCATCCACGCCGCGGTTGGACGCGGCGTCGAGCTCGACGACGTCGAGATTGGCCGCCCCGGTCCAGATCCGGCGGCACGAATCACATTGGCCGCACGGCTCCCCGGCCGCCGCCCGACGCTCGCAGTTCAGGGCCATCGCGAGAATGCGCGCGGCGGTGGTTTTCCCCACGCCGCGGGGTCCCGCAAAGAGATATCCGTGAGCCACGCGGCTCTGCGCCACGGCGCCGCGCAGTGCGGCGGCCACGTGGTCCTGGGCGACGAGATCGGCGAATTGCTTGGGGCGATACTTGCGCGCTAGTGCAATCATTGAGTCCTAATCTACACCGGAGCGCGAATGTTCAATGATCATTGAACATTGATCAGTAATCATTGATATTTCAGGCGCCCCAGGTCCGCAGGCTTTCCGCTCGTGAACCGCGTCAGGCCCCCGCAGGGAGCAGCGCTAAACGATGCCGGGATTCGTTGCGGGGTGCCTGGGGCATTCCACATCCAAATGATCAATGTCCAATGATCAATGATCAATGAACATTGATCATTCTACATTGATCATTCGCCAGCGGGCCGTACCCTCATCGACAATCAACTGTGCCAGGCGCAGCGCGAGGTGGGACCGTAACCGTCAGGTATTGGCGCATCCCATTGGCGATGACGGCGAGACTCGTTGTCCCCGCCTGGTCAGGCTTCAGCGTCACGGTGCCCACCGCGCTGTCCTGCGCCACGCCCACCACCCGGAAGATGCGCGCGTCCGCCACCGCGGCGCGCAGGCTGAGGAGCGGCGTGGGATTCGCGAACGCATCCTGCGCGGAGACGCGCAACACGACGCTCGAATCGGGACGGATCGCGAAATGGCCCGACAGGCTCGATGACCCGCACAACACCACGAGCTGCGCCGCGGGACCCGCCACGACGTTGAACGCGACCTGTTTCTCGACGACGCCCATTGCCGCGATCACCGTCGCCGAGCCGACGCGCTCGCCCAACGTCACTCCCACGTGGACTTGCCCCGCGGCGTCCGTGGCCGCGACGGCGGGCTGGATGTTGGCGTTGATGCCCGTGAACGTCACCGCCTGACCCGAGAGGACCGCGCCCGTCGAGTCGCGCGCCTCGAACACCAGCGCGCGGGGCAGCCGGCTGCCGGCGCTGCCGCGCTGCCCTCCGCCCGACACAAAGCCGCTGCGCTCGGCCGAGACTCTGATCAGGATGCGTTGCACCTGAATGACGGCCTGCGGGGGCGGAGCTGGTGGAGGCGCCGCCGCCGGCTTCGGGGAAGTCCGCCGCGGCGCGCGGCGCCGTGCACAATCGTCGACCGCGGCGAGCAACGAGGGCTCCGCGCCCAGCAGGCGGAAGTCGTTGCGATCGCGGTCCGTGGGCTCGAACGTGAGGCAGTTGCGCCGCACCAGCTGCGCCAGCTCCCCCGGTGACATCCCCGCGCCCGACAGGAGTCGCACCAGGTCGCTCTTGCGCAGCGGTGCCGAGCCTTGCAGCACCAGCGCAGCGAGCATTGCGCTCAGGGCCGCGGGCATCCCGACCGCTCGAAGCCGCTCTCGACCGAATCGACGGAGGCGTACATCGCCTGATCCTGTGTCGCCCGGCGCTGATCGAACGACGCCATGCGCGCGCGACGCTCGATGTTGTACGTCGCCCACAAGTTCTCGACCGAGACGAGCCCGGTGGCGAGCCCGTTGCAATCCATCCGGCCGCTCGCGAACAACGCGGCGCGGTCCTGGAAATTGCGCACGGCGCGCGACAGCGAATCCGTCAGCCGGTCGAAGCGCGCGAATGGTGACGGCGGCGCCACGGGCTGCGGAACGGGCACCGGTGCGGCCGCCGGTGGGGGCACTGCCACCGGTTGGGGCGCGGGTGGCACGGCGGGGGCGGTTGTCGTGGGCCGGCGCCGCGACGCCGGCGGTGCCGGCGTCCGCGTGGTCACGCGCGCGACCAGCTGCTTCGCACGATCGAGCAGTCCTACCCACGGCGGTGGCACGCCCGGATTGCGCAGCGCGAAATACCAATACCCGCCGGCCCCTGCCCCGGCGAGCAACAGGAGAATTGCGACGCGCCGCAGCCAGGGGCCGCGCCGCTTGGAGCGGCGCGGTTTCGGTGCCGGCTTCTTCCTCTCATCCTCATCGAGCAGCCTGAACGTGGGCGACGATATCCGCCGCGGAGGCGCCGCGGCGCGCGACGGCGGGGGCGACGGCGGCACGGCACGCACCGATTCCGGCGTCACGGTCCACGGGATCTCGTCGGTTTTTGGCGGCGGTGGTGGTGGCGGCGGTGGTGGTGGCGGCGGTGGCTTTGGTGCCGGAGGTTCATCCGGAACGAAAACTGGTGCCGCAGGGCGGGTCTTGGAGGCGCTTTTGAGTGGCGGCGGAGGCGGAGTCGGCACCGGCGGCGGAGCCGGCTCGTCATCCGCACTCGATTTGATCACCGGAATGTCGTCCGCGCTCGAGCGCATGATCCGGAAGCCGCGCTTCTCGGGCGCCGGGGCGGGCGGAGGGGGCGCTTTGGCTTCGACTTCTTCCTCTTCTTCCGGAGCTTCCGCCTCAGGCGGTGGCGGAGGCGGTTCCGGCGCAGGCGCCGGTTTGGGCTTCGGCCCTGTGAGCGTGGGGCCGTACGGTTTGTAGTTTCGCCACACAATGAACGAGCGCTTTTTTCCGTCCGGCTTGATCGAGTCGGGCTGCAGCAGCTCGTAGAACGGCAGTGGCGTCTTGTGCCAGTCGGCGTTGCCCTGGGTCGAGCGAAAGAATCGGCCCGTCACGCCGCCCGCTTCGGCCGCAACGAGGATCGCGACCTGCCAGGGATCGGTGAAGAATTTCTCGTGCGTTTCGACGTCGTGCGTCGTGAGGAAACCCCCCTGCCCCGGATGGCTGTGGTACCAGCCGAGCAGCGTCCCGGCGGCTTTCTTGAGCTGCTCCTGCATGCGGTCCCACAGCCGCGACACGACGACCTCGGTCTTGTCGCCGTAAATCGCCTGGCTGAGCTTCAGCGTCTTATCGATGATGGTGTACAGCACTCCCGTTTCGGGGTCGCGGTACACATCGCCAATCAGGAAACCGAAGATCGCCTGGGTGGGCGAGCTCTTGATGTGATCCTGGAGCGCGATGACGGCTTCCTGCTGAAAGAAGATCGGATACGGCGAGCGGCTCGACGGGCGCCCCGGCGAGGTGGTGCCCGGCGCCGCCGGCGGATTCCACAGGATCGCCCGGTCCAGGGGCATCGCTTGCGCGCGAGGCTCGGGCCGCGCGCTCACCGCAACGTCTCCAGGATGATCCGGGCAGCGCGCTCGACGTCGGCCCGGCTCACATCGAGATGCGTGACCGCGCGCAGCCGCCGCGGTCCCCACGGCGCGAGCCGGACTCCTGCCTGCGCCAGCCGCTGCGACACCGACTCTGGTGAGTCACCGCTGCGCAGCAGGTCGACCATCACGATGTTCGTCTGTGGGTCTGACGGCCTGACGGCCGGACTGCCGGAAAGCAGTTCCGCAAAACGGCGAGCGTTGGCGTGATCCTCACCGATGCGCGCCAGGTTGTGATCCAGCGCGTACAATCCCGCGGCGGCGAGAATCCCCGACTGGCGCATCCCGCCGCCGAGGCGCCTGCGGATCTCCCAGGCGCGGGCGCGCCACTCCTTCTTGAATCCGAGGCATGACCCCACGGGACAGCCGAGTCCCTTCGAGATGCTCACCATCACCGTGTCGGCGCCTTGGGCCAGCCGCGCCGGCGTCACGCCGGCCGCCACGGCGGCATTCCAGAGCCGCGCGCCGTCGAGGTGGACCGCGAGCCCGGCGTCACGCGCCGCGCGGGTCAGCCCGTCGACCCCCGCGGCATCGAGCACGCGCCCGCCGGCGGTGTTGTTCGTGTTCTCGATCGCGAGTGCCGTGATGCGCGGGACGTGTGGCGACGGAACCCGGAGAGCGCCGCGCACCAAGTCCGCGGTGAGCAGGCCGTCGGGCGTGGTGATCGGCCGAATTTGCACGCCCGACAGCGCGGCGACGCCGGCCATCTCCGAGTGCACGAGGTGCGCGTTTCCTTCGAGCAGCAGCTCGGTGCCCGGCTCGGTAACCAGGGCGAGGCCGGTCTGATTGGCCTGGGTGCCCGAGGGAAAGAAGAGCGCGTCCCCGGTGCCCAGGAGCTCCGCGATACGCTCCTCGAGGCGGCGGGTGGTGGGATCGCCGTCCAGCACGTCGTCGCCGACCTCGGCGTCGGCCATGGCGCGCCGCATGCCGGGCGACGGCGTGGTGACGGTATCGGAACGGAGATCGATCAGAGTGGGCGTCATCCGAGGCGCACGCGTTGCTGGCGTCGCATGCGCATCAGGTCGTAGGTCTCGGCCACCTCGCCGCCCAGCAGGAACACGTAGGACGTGTAGTAGATCCACAGAATGAACAACAGGAAACCGATCAGGTTGGCATCGGACGTCACGCGATCGAACGTCACGAAGTGCGCGACATACAGGGCATACAACCGCTTGGCGAGCTCGAACGCGATCGCGCAAAACAGCGACGCCACCACGCCGGTCCGCCAGTAAATGCGGCGGCTCGGCAGATATTTGAAGATCACATAGAACAGCGCGGTGCTGAACACCAGCGAGGCGAGCTGCGACCAGACGCCGCGGTTCGTGGACGCGAGCGCAACCGCGAGGAACAGCGCACCCGCGACGAAGACCATACCGATATCGATCAGCTTGGCCCTCGGCCAGGATCGGTTCTCCTCCGTGTCGAACACTTCGTTCAGGGCCGCCCGCAGTCCCCCGAACATACGAGTCGAGAACCACAGGAACAGGGGCGCCGCGAGGCGCGTGAGGTGTCCGCGCCGCGCGACGAGGTCGCCGAGCGCGCGCTCGATGAAGCCGAACTGCCCGGTCTCCCCGCCGCTCGCCGCGGGGAGGAAGCGCTCCAGCAGCTCGTGGACGTTCAGCTGGTGGACGGACAGCTGGTGCTGGGCGAGGTACCCGACGACGGCGAGGACGAGCCCGACAAACGGAATGGCAGTGAGGAGGATATCGAACGACAGAGCGCCGGCGAGAAACGGAATGTTGTCTTCGTAGGCTGCCTCGAGGGTGCGCCGGACGACGCCGGTGACCGTGCGGTGCCAGCCGCCTGCACCATTCACGCGAGCGGCTCGTCCTCCTCCTCGGACTGAGGGGGCACCGGTGGGCGAGCCCGGGCACGGCGGCGGCGGGCGGCGTCGAGCCGGCGACGCAACTGCTCGCGCGTGCCGAGCTCCGGCTCTTCCTCTGCTTCCTCGTTCTCCTCCGCCTCGTCCTCCGCTTCCTTCAGGAGTCCGCGCACCTCATCGACCTTGTCCTCGGCCAGCTCTTTCAGATTGCGCAGCCCCTTGGTCATCTTGCGGCGGGTGCTCTCCCCGCCTTCGGTCGGCGCGAAGACGAATCCCGCCACGGCGCCGAGCACGATCCCGAACAGGAACGCGCCAAACCCCCCGCTCCGCTCGCTCATTCACCCGCCTCTGCGTCATCTGGCGCCGACACCAGCGCCGCCCGCGGCGCCGCGTGGGAATCGAGCTTCGGTTTGACGTACTTGTCCGTCGCGGCCCGCGTGCCCTTCACGCGCAGCTGCTCGAACAGGAACGTGAACGTCTTCTCGAGATCCGCCCCGATCGCGGCGCGCACGTCGGCGGGAAGATCCCAGAACCGCCGCTTGAACGGTCCGATCGCCTTCTTGCGGCTCTTGTAGATGAACTGCTCCTCGGTGTCGCCTTTCTTCCATTCCTCTTTGGCTTCCACCTTGACCCACTCGTTGACCTCGCGCCGCAGATCCTGCGGGAGCGCGGGATGATCCATGACGATCGTCTGGAAATTGGTGGCGAGGTGGATCTCGACCGCCTCACACTGCGGGAACTGCGAGAACGCTTCCGGCGGCAGCGTCGACGCGCCGTGCTGGACCGCGCCGCCGAGTCCGTACTTCTTGCGCGCGTCCACCGAGAGCGCCTGCAGCGCCTCCAGATCGAGCTTCACCTTGGCGATCGAGCCGTCCGGCAGGACGACACCGCCATGGCTGGTCCCGGTCTGCACCGAGATCTTCGAGATGCCGGGCGAGGTGCCGAGCGTCTTGAGCGTACGGTTGTAGCCCTCCATGAACGCCTTGAGCTCGTGCACGTCGCTGTTCTTGCCGCCGACCTCGCCGATCTCGGCGCCCACCGACACGGTGACGCCGTCCGGCTCGCGGTCCCGGATGAATTGCGTCAGCTCGGCGGCGCGCTCGTAGTTGGTGCGCTGCTGTTCGTCGAGGTTGGGCTTGGAGAGATCGACCAGCGTCGACGTATCGACATCGACGTTGTAGAAGCCGGCGTGCAGCTCTTCCTCGATCAGCGCACGCAGGGCTTTCAGCTCGGCGTCCGGGTCAGCCGCATACTTCTTCGCGTTGACCTGGACGTGGTCGCCCTGAATGAACAGGGGGCCGGTGAACCCCTCCCGCAGCGCCGCCGCGGTCATCACCGCCACGTATTCGGCGGGCCGCTGGTCGGTATAGGCGATCTCGCTGCGCGCGATCTCGCAGATGATCGCGCCGGCGTCGAGTCGCTTGGCCGCGCGGAAGATCGCGCGCCCGGTGTCGTAGGAAAGAATGCGGACGTTCATCGCCGGCGTCGTAAACGGGGGTACGTCGCCGCGGCCCCGCGCCATGTACAGCTCGTGGATCGAAGCGGGCCGCACACCTTCCTTTTGCCCCATCTCCCAAATCATCCATCGCGCGTGCGCTTTGTCGTCCTCACTTCCGAAGACGGCCTTGCGCACCAGCGCGTCAATCTTGTCGTTTTCCTTGAGCATGAGCGTTCCCGCCTCCTGGCGGCGGAATTTATGCCCCGGGTAGGTCGATAACCAGCCCGTCGTGCGCGGGCGCGATGCCCGCCGGGAGTTTGGCCGCGAGCCCGGCATGCGTGTGCTCGTGCGTGAGATGCGTGAAGAACGTCCGCGGGGCGCCGACGCGCCGGGCGGTCTCGACGGCCTCGGGGATCGAAAGATGGAGGGGATGCGGATGCGACAGCAGGGCGTTCAGGACCAGCACCTCCACACCTTTCAGCACCTCGACCACACTCTCGGGAATCACTTTCACGTCGGTGAGATACGCGATCGGACCCACGCGATAACCAAACACCTCCTGCGCCCCATGGGGGAGCGAGAGCGCCAGGACCGGGACGCCCGCAATCGACGTCGTCACGCCGGGCTGGAGGACGTGGGCCGAGAGCTCCGGCTTGCTCGTGCCCGCCGGCACGACGATCGACGGATCGAAGATGTACGGGAATTTGGCGACCAGCTCCGCCATCGTGGCGCGCGAGCCATAGGCGGGGAGCATCGCTCCCTGCCGAACCGAGAGCGCGCGCAGGTCATCGATTCCGTGCACATGATCGGCATGGGCGTGCGTGAACAGCACGGCGTCCACGTGATCGATCCCGGCCGAGACGAGCTGCAGGCGCAGCTCCGGTGGCGTATCGATCAGAAAGCGCTTGCCGCGGGTCTCGATCAGGGCGGCGGTGCGGGTGCGCCGGTCGCGGGGGTCAGCGGATGTGCAGGTGGGACAGCGACAGCCAATCTGCGGCACGCCAAACGACGTGCCGGTGCCGAGCAGGGTCAACCGCACTTCACACCTGCTCGACCTTGATGAGATTCGTGCTGCCGGACACGTCCCACGGCACGCCCGCCGTCATGACGATGCTGTCGCCGGACTTTGCATACTGGCGCTTGAGAATCAGGTCACGCACGACGGTCAGCATCGCGTCGTAGCCCGGCACGCGGTCCACCAGCACCGGGATGATGCCCCAGACCAGCGCCAGCTGCCGATAGGTCGGCAGCTCTGTGGTCACTGCGAGAATCGGAACGGGGGGACGGAGCGCGGCGACCTTGCGCGCCGTAAACCCGCCCTTGGTGAGCGTCACGATGAGCGGCGTCTTGAGCATGCGCGCCACGGCGTGCGTGCCCCAGGCGATCGCGTCCTCCGTATGCACTCCGTCCCGGGCCATGCGCCGCTCTTCCCGTTGCCGCAGCGGGTGCCGCTCCATTTCCCGGATGATCCGGTCCATCGCGCGCACGGCCTCGACCGGGTACTGCCCGACCGCGGTCTCCGCCGACAGCATCACGGCGTCCGTGCCGTCGAGGATCGCGTTGGCGACATCGGAGGCCTCGGCCCGCGTGGGCCGCGGGTTGTGCACCATCGATTCCAGCATCTGGGTCGCGGTGATCACCGGCTTGCCCTGGTGATTCGCTTCGCCGATCAGCCGCTTTTGGACGAGCGGCACCTGCTCGAACGGCAGCTCGACGCCGAGGTCACCACGCGCCACCATCACGGCATCCGACACGGCTACGATCTTTTCGAGATTGTCGAGCGCAGTCGCCTTCTCGATCTTCGCCACGAGTTTCGTAGTACCGGGCGCCAGGGCGCGGAGCTCCTCGATGTCCTCGGGCCGGCGGACGAAACTGAGCGCGAGGTAGTCGACGCCGATCTTCAGGGCATCCTGCACGTCCTCCCGATCCTTCTCGGTGAGCGCCGGCGCCGACACCTGGACCCCGGGCAGGTTCATGCCCTTGTGCGCCGTGAGAATACCGCCGTCGATGACGCGGCCGCGCACGCGCGGCGCGTCGACGCCGGTGACCTCCACCGACAGCAGGCCGTCGTTCAGCAGGATCCGGGAGCCGATGCGGGCGTCAGTCGCGAGGCCCTCGTACGTCGTGGGCAGCTCGTCGCCCCGCGCGACGTCCTCGGGGGCAAACACCACCTGCTGACCCGCCGTGAGCTCCCGCGGCGCGGGCAAATCGCCGACGCGAATGCGCGGTCCCTGGAGGTCGAGCAGGATGGCGATCGGCAGGTCCATCTGCTTCGCGACGCGCCGGGCGGCCGCGATCCACTCCGCGCGCAGCTCGGCGGTGCCGTGAGAGGCATTGATGCGAAGCACGTTGGCTCCGGCCTGGAGCAGCGCGCCAATGGTCGTCTGATTCCCGGTCGCGGGTCCCAGGGTCGCGACGATCTTGGTGCGGCGAATCGGCGGGCCGCCGTTCGTTCGGTTATCCACAAATGCACGCGCCTCTGGAGGTGTGGAAAACTAGCCAGTTTGCAGGGGAATGCTGCATAAAGATTCGCACATTTGTATAGGGGTTCAGCGCACGACCTCGAGCGACTTCTGTTCGAGCCTCCCCTTGAGCTCCTGGAGTACGTGGATCGTGCGCGCCATGGCCGACGCCGGCATCCCCTCGATCGTGCGGGCCGCGAGGCGCCGCTCCAGCTGCCCCACCCGCAGCAGGACCTCGAGACCGTGCCGCGTGAGCGTGACCCGCACGCCCCGATCGTCGTCGGGGTCGGTCGTGGTTTCAACGAGGCCCTTCGCCTCGAGGCGTTGGATGAACGTCGTCGCGGCGGCGCGCGAGACGCCCAGCTCGCTGGCGACGTCGCTGGGACGCGCGCCGTCCGGCCCGCCGAGATCGACCGCCTGCATGGCCGCGTGGGCCCGCTGCGACAACCCGAAGGTCTTGTAGGCGCGATTCCCCGCACGCTCGATCGCGTGGTAGGCAGCCGCAACCGCGTCGGTCAGCTGCAGCGCCAGTTCGGAGCGATCGGACATATAATTAACATGTTGATAGTTAACATACTAAACAGATTTCAGCCCCGCAAGAGCACGGGATTCAGCAGGTTTCCGACCAGTCGACCCTTGATTCCTGTTTGCAGCGGAGACACTTGAGCGCATCGGGCTTCCCGCTGAAGTCCTGCCGCTCCTGACAGTTGGGACACACCGCGTACGTCGTGGTGACCTCCTCCCCTTCCCTGCCGCCCAGGGTAGGGCGGAGCAGGCCGGTGCGGACCACGATGCTCCAATGGTCGGGGGGGTTCTCGCGAACCGCGACGTCGATGCGGCTCACGCGCACCGGCCGCTTGCGCACCTCGATCACCACTTTGCCGTCGTCGGTCTCGTCTACGATCGGATACCAGGCGCCGCGGCGCAGGACGTCGGCGACGTTGTCCAGACACCGCGCCCAGCCGCGGGGTAACTGGGAGGAGGAGGGGGGAGCCATGGCCGCGGCCAATGTAGCACATCCTGTTAAGTTCCGTTATGCGCACGATCGGAACGGTCACACATCTGCAAATCCAACGCGGCTCCTTGAAGCGCGGCGACAAACCCACACGCATCTACGATCCCACGCCCCTGCTCTCGGTTCGGACGCTGAATGTCACGCCCGACGGCGCCCTCGGCGCGAGTCCCGATGGCGGGGAGACGTGGATCGTGGACGTTCACCACCGCGCCCATCCCTCCACCAAGAACGACGACGGCCTGCACGGCATCTCGCTCGGCTTCACGTCGCACTACATGGCGATGCAGGAGCGCTTCGGAGATCATCTGGAGGTCGGGTGCGCCGGCGAGAACATCATCGCCACGGCCGAGCGGCGATTCACGTACGAGGAGCTGGCGAATGGCGTCGCGATCCTCGCGCCTGACGGCACGGAGCGGGTGCGACTCAAGGTGCTCCAGGTAGCGCACCCATGCCGGCCGTTCACGGGATGGGCACTCGGCAAACACGTCGAGCCGGAAGAGCTGAAAAAACACCTGCAGTTTTTGGACGACGGCATGAGAGGCTTCTATTGCGTCGGTGAGGGGGTTGGTACGGTTTCCCTGGGAGATTCCGTTGCAATTCTTTAGGACATGCAAAGGCTAGGCTACAGACGCAGCAGCGGGCCACCGGAAACAGAGAAACGGGACAACCCTCGCGAGGATTGTCCCGTTTACTTTTGCCGGTAGTCGTTGCAGGTCCGCGTTTTGATTTAGCTCAGTTCATCCCACGCCATTGCGGCCGACTTATGGCAGCGATCGCACGTCATGTCGTTGGTCCGGGCCTCGATGCCCTGCCGATGCCGGCACGCGGGGCAGACGGCGTAGGTCAGCGGAAAGATTCGCCCGAGTCGCTCGATGACGCGCGGCTCGCACCGCACGATCGTCCACCGCTCGGGCGGATGATAGCGAATCTCGAGGAATCGCCGGTCGACCGGCACGTTGTGCCGATTGACGTCGAGGACGACGATGTTGCTCGAGGAGATCCGAACGACGGGATACCAAGCGCCGCGCCGCAGCGTGTGCGCACCGGCGGGACCGACACGCGCCCAACCCTTCACTTGAAGGCGAGTGGGCGTGACCATCCGGTGGCTGCTTTCCATGTCTGTAGACTACCTACCTGCGCAAGTGGCCGTCGTGACTGGAGTCACAGGGGACACGGTCGCTCCCGGTCAACCACACTCCGAAAAGCCGCAGACGTGACATTTAGCACATCCTTCGATAAACGCCAGCTGGGAGCCACAGTCGGGACAGGCCCCGATGAAGTCTTGCTCCGGGCGGCGCCCCCCCTGCAGCAGCGCTTCGGCCCCCCCCCCGGCGGCCCCCCCCGCCGCCGGCGCCGGGACGCCCGGGGAGAGATTGGGCGCGAGGAGGTCCTGCTGGACTCCCTGCTTGTCCTGCATCCACTTCTCGATGGCGATCCCGATCGCGTCGGGCACCGACATGACCTTGTTCGGGCCGAGGCCGACGGCACGGTCGGACGAGATGCCGCGGAGCTGCCGGTAGATCTCCGGCAGCGGCACACCGGAGCGCAGCGCGAGTGAAATCAGCCGGCCGACCGCCTCGACGTCGGCCATCAGAGCGCCGCCCGCCTTGCCGAGCGACATGAAGACTTCGAACGGCTGGCCCTTGTCGTCCTCGGTGATGGTCACGTACATCGTGCCGAGCGGTGATTCGACGCGGCGCGTCGAGCCCTTGAGCAGATCGGGACGAGACCGCTTGGCGCGGCGCTGCAAGTTCTCCGCCTCGACGTCGTGCAGCCGTTCCTTGGTCAGTTGCAGCTCGGTCTCGAGCTCGGCAATCCGGCTGAGGGCTTCGACCGGGGCGGCCGCCTCCTGCACCTTTTTGGCGGTCGAGCCGGTCGACAGCACCTGATTCTCGCGCGCCCCGTCGCGATACACCGTCACGCCTTTGCAGCCGAGCTGAAACGCGTAGCGGTAGATCTGTTCGACGTACTGCTCGGTCGCGTTGTTCGCAAAGTTGCAGGTCTTGGAAATCGCCGAATCGGTGAACTCCTGGAAGGCACCCTGCATCTGAATGTGCCACTCGGGCGTGACGTCGTGCGCGGTCACGAAGACGCGCTGCCACTTCTCCGGCACCGCATCGAAGTGGATGTGCCCCGCCTCGGCGATCTGCTTCATCAAGTCTTCGGAGTACCAGCCTTCGCGCCGGGCGATCGCCACGAAGTCTTCGTTCACGTCGGGCATGAGCACGCCCGCCTGATTGCGCATGAACGCGACCGCGAAGAGCGGCTCGATGCCTGACGAGCAGCCGGCGATGATGGAAATGGTGCCGGTCGGCGCGACCGTGGTGAGGTTGCAGTTGCGCAAGCGGCGCATCGGACGAATGCGCTCGCCCGTGGCGGTCCGCGCGCAGGTGGCGTCCGGCCCCCAAATCGAGCGCTCCCACTCCGCAAACGTGCCGCGCGTTGCGGCCAGCTTCTCGGACGCGACCTTCGACTCCTCGTCGATGAACTCCATCAGCTTGCGGCCCAACGCGACGCCTGCATCGGAGTTGTACCCGATGCCCAAACGCACGAGCAGGTCCGCCCAGCCCATGATGCCGAGGCCGATGCGGCGGATGCGCTTCGCGAGGTCGTCGATCTCGGCGAGCGGGTACCGGTTCGCGTCGATGACGTTATCGAGGAAATGCGTGCAGAGGTGGACGGCGGTGCGCAGGCTGTCCCAATCCACATCGCCGTTCTTGACGAACAGACCGACGTTGATCGAACCGAGGTTGCACACGTCGTAGGGAAGCAGCGGCTGCTCACCGCACGGATTGGTCGCCTCGTAACTGCCGAGGTGTGGAACCGGGTTGTAATGGTTGGCGCGATCGATGTAGAACACGCCGGGCTCGCCGGTCTTCCACGCGCCGTGCACGATCTGCTTGAAGACCTCGCGGGCGTCGAGCTGCCCGACCACCTTGCCGGTGCGCGGGTGGATCAGGTCGTAGGACTGCCCCGCTTCCAGCGCCGTCATGAAGGCGTCGGTGACGGCGACGGAGATGTTGAAATTCGTGACCTGGGTCAGATCATCCTTACAGTGGATGAAGTCCATAACGTCGGGATGGTCCACGCGCAGGATGCCCATGTTGGCGCCACGCCGGGTCCCGCCCTGCTTCACGACGTCGGTCGAGGCGTCATACAGCTTCATGAACGACACGGGCCCGGACGCAACGCCCATGGTCGAGCGCACGACGTCGTTCTTGGGGCGCAGCCGTGAGAAGGAGAAGCCGGTCCCGCCGCCCGACTGATGCACCAGGGCCATCGCCCGCAGCGTGTCGTAGATGCCGGAGCGCCCGTTCGAGAGCGCGTCCTCGACCGGGAGCACGAAGCACGCCGACAGCTGGCCGAGGGGACGGCCGGCATTCATCAGGGTGGGGGAATTCGGCATCCACACGCGCGTCGCCATCAGCTCGAAGAATGTCTCGGCAAGGCTTTCCACAGCCCGATTCGAGGCACCATAGGTCCGATCGGGAGCGGCGATCGTGCGCGCGACGCGCCAGAACAGGTCCTCCGGGCGCTCCACCGGCTTCCCCTCGTCGTCCTTCACGAGGTAGCGGCGCTCGAGCACGGTGAGAGCGTTGGCGCTCAAATCGAGACTCTTCATGCACATCTCACGGCGTATAGAGTGAAAAACGGAAGTTAAAGGGATGTGGAGGCCCAAGGTAGGGACGCGAGGAGACCACGGCAAGACTGAAGACTCGCGTTGGCGTGTCTCGCTCTCCGAGTATCAACATCACAAACTTGCTCGCTCGAGCGGAAACGTCCCGCGACGGTGCCGCTCGGCTTCGGCGACGTAGTG
The DNA here is from genome assembly GCA_036395695.1 of Gemmatimonadales bacterium. Lineage (GTDB taxonomy): Bacteria > Gemmatimonadota > Gemmatimonadetes > Gemmatimonadales > GWC2-71-9 > 20CM-2-65-7. Next base: position 9,208 of record DASWDA010000098.1, on the reverse strand, counting down.
CTCCCAGGTCCCCCGAATCCGCGCGCGCAGCGTGTCGTCCACCGTGCGGGTGACCCGCGCCGGCACACCCATGACCAGCGAGCCGGGCGGCACCTGCATCCCCTCCGGCAAGACGGCCCCCGCGGCGATCACACTCCCCCTGCCCACCCGCACGTCATTGAGCAGGATGCTGCCCATCCCGATCAGGCACTCGTCCTCCACGACGCAGGCGTGGAGAATGACCCGGTGGCCCACCCCCACATAGGCCCCGATGAGCGCCGGCTTCCCCTCATCCACATGCACGATCGTGGCATCCTGGATGTTGGTCGCCTCGCCGATCACAATCGGGGCCATGTCGCCCCGCAGCACGGCCTGATACCACACGCTCGACCGCGGCCCCAGGGTCACGTCGCCCATGACGGCGGCACCCGGCGCGATGAACGCGGTCGGGTCGATTTTGGGTTTGTGGATTACTGGCGCACCGGTTGGAACGGCCACTGCACCCACGCCTCGGTCGGCTCGCCGTTCTTTTGCGCCGGATTCCAGCGCAGGTTCCTGGCCATATCGAGCGCTTCGTTGTTGAAAGTTTCGACGTTGGAGGGGACGAAGACGCGCGCCTCCTGCGTGGTGCCGTTCCGCGACACGCGCACGAGCAGGATGGCCTGGCGGGGGAACACCGGTGCGTCCTGGGCCACCGGAATGAGCGTGGGGGACAGGGGCACCGGACGGGTGTCGAAGCAGATGTTGTCCTGGTTGTACGCCGGGCCGAACTTGTCGCAGGGACCGCTGTCGTCATCGCTGGCCTGCATGTCCACGCGCACGTTGTAAGTCTCACCCGGCGTGATGATGACCTGGCGGTCGTAGGTCTGATACCCGCTCGCGCGCACGGTCAGGTGGCGGACTCCGGACGGCAAGTCGAGCTGATTGCCGCGCACCGGTTGACCGTCGATGGTGACGCGAGCGTTCTGAGGCAGGTTCTGCAGCACGAGCTTTCCCGGCGAGCCTGGCGCCGGGGGCGGTGGCTCGACCGGCCTCGAAGTCGAATCCGTACCCTGCTTGGTGGTGTCGGTCGCGGCGAGCCGGGTCGTGTCGCGCGCGCGCGTCGAGTCGGGATTCCGGGCCCCACCGCTCGACTTCGCGAAGATCAGCCCCTGCTTGTAGGCGTAGAATCCGCCGCCGCCGAAGACCGCCCCGACGATGATCAGCCACAGCAGCAGCCCCGAGAGTGCGGAACGGTGCGGCCGTTCTCCCACGAGCGTCGCCGGCACGCCCTCCCCCACCGGGGGTCGCGTGCCGGTGGCGCGCGGCAAGGGCGTCGTCGGTGCCGAGGACATCCGCACGCCGGACATCGAGGGCATCGCCATCGTCGCGTCCGTCGTAAACGAGACGGAGCGGCCGCCCTCGAGCACGCTGACCAGCTCCTCGGCGTTCTGGAAGCGCGCCGCCGGCGTCTTGGCCATCATCTTTCTGACGATTTCGAACAACTGCCGCTTCTCGGGATTCTCGAGCGGTGGTGTCGGGATCTCCTCCATGATGTGCTTGTAGCCGATGGAGAAGGAATCCTCGCCGTCGTAGGGAACGATCCCGGTGAGACACTGATACGCGACCACGCCGAGCGAATAGATGTCGCTGCGGCCGTCGAGCGGCTGCGCCTTGGCCTGCTCGGGACTCATGTAGTGCGGCGTGCCGATCGACATCCCGGTGCCGGTGAGCTTCCCGCCCGACGCCGCTTTGGCGATCCCGAAGTCCGTGACGACCGCGTGCCCGTGCTCGTCGAACATGATGTTGTCGGGCTTGATGTCGCGATGGACGATTTCCTTCTTATGCGCGTACGCGAGCGCGCGGGCGACATCGGCGAGGATCTTCTTGATCTCGGCAGGCGGGAGGCTGCCGCGTGCCGCCAGAATGCTGGAGAGCGGCTTGCCCCGCAGAAACTTCATGACGAAGTAGATGATTCGTCCCGATTTCCCGACACGATAAATCGGAATGATGTTCGGGTGCTCGAGCTTGGCGGAGGTGCGGGCTTCGCGCTGGAAGCGCTCGACGAATTCCTTATCGAAGGCGAGCGAGAACGGCAGTACTTTGATCGCGACTTCGCGGTCGAGCTGCTTTTCTTTCGCTTTGAACACGATGGCCATGCCGCCGCGGCCCAGCTCGTCGAGGATCTCGTACTCCTCGTTGAGCTCCTGGCGCACCATGTCGATTTCCGAGATATCGGGCGCCTCGGCGCGGACGCCCGTGGGCGTCAGCGCGGTCAAGTCGAGGCCGCAAGAATCGCAGAACTTCGCGGTGTCCTTATTCTGGGTGCCGCAGCGGGAGCAGTACAATCCGATCTCCGAGGGGACGGGGCTAACTTAGGGTTCGCCCGGAGTAGGGTCAACAGACTGCCCAAGTTTTTGCGCGCTGGAATCAGAAATCAGCAGCTAACGCGGCGTACACCTGGGGATGACCGGTGGCGGGCTGCGCGACGCCGCAACGGACGCGCAATGGAAGATCGTAACTGACCGTCAGATCGCCGATCAGCTCCGCACCGAACGCACGGAGGCGGTGCAGCCGGGCGCGTTCACCGGCGTCCCACGCGTCGCCCACATCGCCGAAGATCGCGAACGCGAGTTTGTCGGCGCCCAGGGGCAGATGTCCGAGCGAGTGCCCGAGCAGCGCCAGCGGCATGCGGTACTCGGCCGTGAGCGTCGCCGCGCGACGGCCGGCCAGCACGCCGCCGGCATAGCCCCGGACCGGGAACGTGCGAAATGTCCCGACCTCCCGCCCGAACCCGAACAGCAACGCACCGGACGACACACCGCCGACGCCAAAGCGGTCACCGATCGGCCCGTCGAGCGCGCCGATCGCGCCGCGGAACGCGAGCACGGGGTAGGCGAATCCGAGCCGCGGGCCCAGACGCGCATACACGTTGCCGCGCGCGCGCACCTCGTTGAGCCACCGCGCGGTGCCCTGCTCTTCCCTGCGACGATAGAACAGTGCCGCGGTCGCGCCGTCCTGCAGCGACACCGTGAGCGGCGCGGCGACGGCGGAGCCGAACGTCAGACTCGCCGATCCGCCGACGCGATCGCGCGAGATGCAGCCCGTGCAGATGGCCGCGAGATTCGTGTCGGGAACGGAAACGAATCGCCGTCCATCATATTCGGCCGCCAGGCGCAGCGAGACGAAGCTGCGCCAGCGGTGGGCGAGCACGGTGGCACCGATCGCCGCCTCGCGGTGCTCAGTGGACACGACGTGGCCGGTGCTGTCGGTCCCGACCGGGGACCAGTCATTGGAGAACGAGAAGTCGAGCGTGGGGTCGCCGAACGCCTGACTAAGAAGGAAGAAGGAGCCCTGCGCACGCGCCGGCGACGCCGAGATCATACCCTCGGCGAAGTAGGTATAGCGGCCAAGCGCGTCCGCCCCCGCGGTGGCCGCACCGAGGAACCGGCCAGCGACACCTGCGTTCACACCGACCGGGATCCAGAAATGCGGACGGAGCGATCCCCATGACGCGTATCCCGTCTCGCGCATCGCGACCTTCGGCGCGGAGTCGAACGGCAGCAGCGCGGGCAGTGTCACGGGGGGGGGCCGCGGCGCGGGCGTCGACGGCGTGACCGCGCGGAGCTCCCAGCCGTCGTCGCCGAGGGTCGCGAATGCGATGCGGCCGTCGGCCAGTAACGCGGGCGCGCGGGCGCCGCGCGGCTCCGCCGTGAGCTGAGTGACGCCGTCCGCTTCGCGCCACCGATGGATCTGCGGAAAGCCTCCGGCGTCAGTGACAAACAAGACACCGTCCGGCGTCCAGACGGGATCGGAGAGCGCACTGCCGCCCGAGGCTCGCGCCAGCACCGCAATCGATTCCGGCGAACCCGCGCGCCACCGCACCAGCTCCCAGCGCCCACTCTGATTTCGCGTCGCGACGATCCAGCGGCCGTCCGCGGAGGGTACCGCCGGCCCCCAGGTCGCGTCCGATGCGGCATAGGGAATCGTCGGGGCGTCGGTGCCGCCGGCGAGCTTCAGCGCCGACAGCACGCCGCCGCCCGCCCGTGGTTCCATGAGCCGCGCGTCCGTCGTCAGGCGCGTCCACGCGCCACTCGGGCCGGGAGCCCAGCGCCACAGATCGCTCCGTATGGTCCAGCGGCCGCTGTAGTCGAGCTGCGCGACGATCAGCGTGTCGCCAACCCAGTCGTAGCTCACCTGACCGGTGACCCGATGAGAGCGCAGCACCTCGCCACTCCGCGGATCGACCACACGCAGGCGGCGCGCGCCGCGCCAGTCGTCGTAGACGTAGGCGAGGCTGCGGCCGTCGGGAGCAACGCGTGGGACGGGTTCGGTACGCAGCCGCCCGGCGATCAGGTCGCTGCGGCTCGTGGCCGGCACCGGGGGGGGCACGGCAGTGGCAATGGCGCGCGTCCAGCTCGCCTGGAGGTCGACACCGCTGCGCCGCAGCTGCCGCCCCACCCGAAACGGTATGAGCTGGCCGGCCGTCGCCTCCGCGAAGCGCGGCACGACGGAGTCGCCGGCAGTTCGGGACAGATACTCCCAGTAGCGGCTGCCGTAGGCGTATGGCGCCAGGCCATCGGGCCACCGCGTGAAGAGCAGCGCATCCCATGGTGAGCGCGCGCGGCCGTAGGTCGCGTCGGCCGCCACCGCTTCGCGGTGATAGCTGCCCTCGGCGCGCCCACCCGCGGTAAACCGAGACTCGTAATACGTCGCGAGTCCTTCGATCACCCACGTGGGCTGATACTGATTCGGAAAGAGTCCGGGCACGCGGCCGAACACCGACTGCAGCGTCTTCCACAGCCCGCGCGAGCGATCAAGATGAAAGACGTGCGTCAGCTCGTGCACGATCACGAGGCGCTCCCAGCTGTCGTAGGTCTGCAGCGCGGGATCGGTGACCGGCGGGACGAGGAGAATGGTGAAGCGATTGGAGGGATAAATCGTCGTGAATCCGTTGGGCGTGTCGACGTCGTCCGAAAGCGTCAGGTCGATGATCCCACGCGGTGGATGCAGCTCGCTCGAGAGCAGTCTGTACGCGCGCTCGGCTTCAGCGGCCGCGACCGCCGCGCGCGCACGTAATGCCGGGCGGAAGTGCACGCGGAAGTGCTCGGTGTGGAGGGTGCGCCATTGGCCGGATGGATCCACTTGGGCGGATGCTGTGCTTGGCAAGAGGAGGATCGCCAGAAGAGTTACATGTCGGCACGACTGCACGACTGCACGACGTAATCGTGCCGACGTGCCGACGTGCAGACGTGTCTCCGTCACCGGGCAAACCCTCGGAAGAAGTCTTCGATCCCTCGCACAACACCCCTCGCGTAGCGCAGTTGTCCTTCCGGGCTCGCCAGCATCGCCTCCTGCTCCGGAACCATCATGAACAGACCCTCGGTGAGCGCCGAAGGGAACCACGGATCACGCACGAGCGCGTAATCCCCGCGCCCCATTCCCAAATCCCTAACCCCGAACTCCCCAACAAGCGCCCGATCGAGCGCGCGCGCCAGGGCCGCGCTGCGCGGATGAAAGTAGTAGACACTCGTGCCGTTGTTGGTAAATGGATTCACGCCGTCGGGAAGCGCGTTGGCGTGGATCGAGACCAACACGTCGGCGTCGTGCTCCTCGGCAAAGCGCGTGCGCGGGTAGAGATCGATGGGCAGCGAGTCGGTGCGCGTGAGCAGCACCGTCGCACCCGCTTGCTCGAGCAAGGTCTTGGCCCGCTTGGCGACGGCGAGCGTGGCGACCGGCTCCCAGAGACCGGACGGGCCGTGCGCCCCGACCGGCGGGTGGCCGGGATCGAGGACGATCGTGCGGCCGGCGAGCGGCCGTCGCGCGTCGATCACCGGTGGCCGGCGAATCTCGAGTAGCAGATCCCGCCCGCTCCAACGCGTGCGATAGCCCCACACCGGCCCTGCGAGAGACACCGTGATCGTCACCTCATCGGCCGCCGGCTGCGCGTAGCTCATGCGTGTCACATAGGGATCAGTGCCGCCGTGCTGCATCCAGTTTACATCCGAGGCGACGCCGTAGAGCCGTAGCGTAAGGCTCCGGTCGTCTTCTTCCACTTTATAGGGGACGTGCCCAGGCACCGGAACCCGCAACAGCAGCGACCGCGGGCCGGCCGTGAGCCGCACCGACTCGACGATCCCTCCTGGCGGCGGCGTCGCGGGGGCGAGCGGCACGACGTCCGCGGTATTCACCCACGCGATCGCTTCGCGCGAGAGCTGCAACCGCGTTTGGCTGCCCCACCGCGCCGTGGCCACGGCCGTCGTGCCGAGCGGGAAGAACCAGTTGTACGTGCCATACGGCACCGCCTTCCCCACGGTGAGACTGTCGCTCGTGCCGGTGTGCGCGGTGTCGTCGTTCAAGACCACGACGAGGGGATGGGTGTGATCCAGAGTGTCCAGCACCAGCGGCCAGACGGCACGCGCCGTGTCGGTGCCGACGATCGCCTCGACGATGGCATCACACAGCGGGTCGGCCGGAAGCCATGCGACGTAGCGATCAGCGGCGGGCGGGAGGCGATAGGCGGTGGTGTCGGTCCCGAACGCGCGCACACCCCACGCGGGCTCTTCGGGCAACGTGTCCGGGACGAACCACACCTCGGTTCGTTTCCCTTCCATTCGCAGTCGCACGCGGGCGCCCGGCGTCGCGCGCACGGAAAGTCGGATGCCCTCGCCTGACGGAAAGGCGAGCGAGTCGGTGGGCGTGAAGCTCGTCGTATCGATCCACGCGGCCGCGCCTGGCGGAGGCCGGTACGGCTGTGCAATCCGCGCGACGAACGTGGTTTCGCGCTGCTCGGCGTCCCCCCCGCCCCCGCCGCCAAGCCCGGAGCGCGCGACGATCTGGAAGCGCGCCACTGAGTCGCTCGGCAGCGGCAACCAGGCGAGCCAGGTGCCGGTGGCCGAGACCCGCACCGGGAATCCGTTGATCGCCAGCGCGACGTCGCCCCTTCCCTGGCCCACACTGCCGAAGATGAAGGAGGAGTCCTGCGCCTGAATCGGCTCGGCGGTGTCGGGATAGACGATGGTGATGTGGAGCGGCTCGCGTGCGGTGGGCTGGGATGAAGGAATTCGGGAGGTCGCGCACCCCGTCGCCACGACGAGGAGCGCGACAAGCGTGGCGCGGAGGGCTCGCATGTGGCGCAAGCTAGCCTTGAGCAATAGATTGGGCCACCTAACTTTATGGCCCTTAGCGCTTGCCAATTTTGCGGCCGGCAGAACGAACCCGGTGCGCAATTCTGCTCTGATTGCGGCAAGCCGCTGACCAAGGCGGCGGCCGCACGAGCCGCAGTCGCCGCCGGCGGCGGAGGAGGATTGGTCTCGCGCACGAGCGGGCCGGAGTCGGCGCGGGGCGCCCCCGCGGATGCTCCCTGCCCCCTGTGCGGATCCGTGGTCGGCGCGCACGGCGCTGGGGTCGGCTCGGTAGGGAGCGGCGACCGCCGCCTCATTCCCGACAGACGCTCCGATCACTCCCTCACATTGGTTCTGGTTTCCGAGATGGCCACGGAGGTGGCGCGGTTCGAGCGCAAGCACGCGACCACGACGATCGGCCGGTCCGAGGCCGACATCCGTTTCCCGGACGATCAGTTCCTCTCGCCGCTCCATTCCAAGCTGTCGTGGGAAGACGGGCGGCTCGAGGTGCGGGACCTCGGCAGCCGCAACGGCACATGGGTCTTCCTCGAAGCACCCCATCGCCTGACCGATGGTGACTTGATCCTGATCGGATCGCAGGTTCTGCGCTTCCGCCGGCTCGGCTATCCCGGCCCGCACACCGCCGAGGCCGACGCCACGAAGCGGATGGGCAGCATGACGCCAAGCGCCGACATCGCCAGTCTCACACAGCTGCGCACCGACGGCAGCTCGCGCGACGTCATCCAGCTGTCGCCGGGCCGCGATGTGCACATCGGGCGTGAGCGCGGTGACTGGATTTTCCCCTACGACCCGTCGTTGAGCGCGCAGCACGCCACGGTGCGCTCGGAGGACGCAGACTTCGTGCTGGTGGACGACCACAGCCGCAACGGCGTCGCGATTGCGGCTCGCGGCGCGATGACGCTGCAACACGGGTCGAGGATCATGGTCGGCGACAAGCTCCTACGGGTGGAACTGCCAGGGGCGGCAGAGGCGGCAGGGCCGGCAGCGTCATGAAGATCTGCCCCGTCTGTTCCACCGAATATCCTGATGATGTGAAGTTCTGCCCCAACGACGGGCAGACCCTCCGCTCGGCAGCGCCGGCCAGTGACCTCGTCGGCCAGGTCGTGGCGGATCGCTATCACGTCGTGAAAAAGCTCGGCGAAGGCGGCATGGGCCAGGTCTATCTCGCCGAGCATGTGAAGATGGGACGGCGCAGCGCCATCAAGGTCATGAACCCCTCGATGGTGCACGATCCCGACGCGGTCGCGCGCTTCAATCGCGAGGCCTCGAACGCCAGCCGCATCACGCATCCCAACGTTTGCGCGATTTACGACTTCGGCGAGACCCCGGACGGGTTGATCTATCTCGCGATGGAGTTCATCGAGGGCGAGCCGCTGACCGAGTTGATCGAGCGCGAAGGGGCGCTGCCCGTGCCGCGCGCCGCGGCGATCTTCCTGCAAACCGCCGACGCGCTGCAGGCGGCCCATGATCTCGGCATCGTGCACCGCGATTTGAAGCCGGACAACATCATGTTGAGCCGACGCAAGGGCGGCGGCGATACCGTGAAGGTCGTGGACTTCGGAATCGCGAAAGCGGTGGGCGGCGACGAGGCCGGCCAGAAAGTCACGAAGACCGGCCTGGTCGTCGGCACGCCGGAATTCATGAGCCCCGAGCAGCTGTCGGGCGACACACTCGACGGCCGCAGCGATCTCTATTCGCTCGCGCTGGTGTTGTACCGAATGCTGAGCGGCAAACTGCCGTTCGAGGCGACGTCGGTGCAGGAGACGATGATCAAGCGACTGACCGACGAGCCGACCACGCTCGCCGAGGCGCGTCCCGATCTTTCGTTTCCCCCCGGGTTGCAGCCGGTGCTCGACACCGCGCTCGCCCGCACGCCGACGGAGCGGTATCAAAGCGTTGCCAAGTTCGCCGCCGACGTGGCCGCCGTGACCGGGCGGCCGACTGCCAGTGCCGTCCCCCACACGCGCTCGATGGCGGATACCGAAGGAAAGACGCAGCTGCTCGACACGACCGCCGGCGGTGCCACGCAGCGGATATCGGCCAAGCAGGCGGCGCCGGCAAAGAAGCGCTCGCTCATTCCCGTCGTCGCCGGCGTGGTCGTGATC
>DASWDA010000097.1:0-8108 GCA_036395695.1 Gemmatimonadales bacterium | reverse complement strand
GCTCAACAGCTTCACGCCGGAACTCCGGCGGGTACGGCTTATGAAAGTTCGATCCCCTTGGCATGGCGGCGCATCCTTCCCGCCCGATCGGACTGTGCCGACCAAGCGCTCAGGTGTCCACCCAACCGGGGGCACTCCACTGAAAGTGTTCGTGTCGGATGTGGGTTGGTCCGATTCGGGACGGTTGCCGGGAATCAGATGACAGGAGGCCAAGGCGGGTGGCATACGGCGTGCTCGGTGTTGGCGCGATCGGCGCGGCAATCGTCACGGGGTTGTGCGAGAACGTCGATGACGCGCCAAAGATCCTGCTCTCGCCGCGCAACGCCGGGATCACGGCCGCCCTCGCCCAACGCTTTGCCACCGTCGATGTCGCGGCGGACAACCAGACGGTCTTCGACGGTGCGCCGGTCCGATTCGCGTGCCGCGGCGACCGGGTCGGGTAATGTGAGTGGCAGAGGAGTCGAGATGAGCCGGATACTCGGTCGAGAAGACCTCGACGCTTTCGTCGAGACCGGCTTCTGTACTCTCAAGGGCGCGTTTTCGTCGCGACAGGCTGAAGCGGCAACGGAATGTCTTTGGCGCCGGATGGAGGAAAAAGCCGGAATACGGCGCGATCGCCCGAGCAGTTGGCCGCCGAACTACGACATAGAGGAGCACCTGCGCGACGCCCCAGTGCTCGAGTGCTTCTCGGATCGGCTGGCGGGTGCGATCGAAGATCTCGTTGGTCGCGGTCGCTGGTGTCAGCGAAGGCAGTGGGGACTCTGGCCCGTCAACTTCTCGTTCGGGGCTGACGTACGAGACGCTATTCCAAGCCGGGGATGGCATGTCGACGGGAACTGGTTCCGTCACACAATCGACTGTCCGAAGCAAGGCCTCCTCGTCATCGGACTCTTCACCGACATAGAACCGGGGTGGGGCGGAACGATCCTCTCGTTGGGCTCGCACAAGCGGACGGCACACGTACTTGCTCGTCACCCCGAAGGGATGTCGCATCTCGAGCTGTTCGAGGAAGCCCTCTCCTCTCCGCTCGGAGACTTCCATGAGGTCACCGGAGAGGCGGGCGATGTTGTGCTTGCTCATCCGTTTCTCTTCCACACCAGGGGCTTCAAGCGTGGTGGGCCGCCGCGAATCATCAGCAACACGGAAGCTCCGTTGCTGGAGCCGATGCGTTTAGATCGGCCGCGGGCAGATGAGCTTTCTGTGCTGGAACACTCGATCGTGCATGCACTGAGTGAGGAGATTCCGGTGCCGGATCGTGGTCAGCTGTGCGGCTTCTGAACCCGGTCCCGCTGGCGTAGTCCTCAAGGGCGGCGCCTCGCGCGTCTCACCGGCGCCGTGGACCAGCCCGATGCGGAGCGCGAGCGCTGGATGCGCGAGAGCCATCGGTGGAACAGGCAGTAGGCCTGCCGGCGCCCAGCGAGCTGTGCCGGTACGCGTGCGTGGAGAAACGGGCGTCGCGATCGCCGGCAGTGCCGTCGCTGGATCGCCGGGCCGAGACGGTCTAGCCTATCCGTTGTGCCCGCCGCGGCGCTCTCGTTGTTCTTCACCCTCCGCGCGCGATGATCGCCGAGGGGTCCGTCGGACCGCGCCGTGGCAAGTTCCGTCGGGTCTCCAGCCTCAGCACGTTGGGGGAGATCGACGTCTTGAGCGTCGAGGAGTGCCAGGACGTCACCGACGCGGTACTCGACCTGCGAGACGAATGGACTCGGCGGTCTCCGACGGGCCTCTTCTTCACGCTCGGCGTCAACGCCTACATGGATCTGGCGAACGCGACCGATTCCGGGCGGGCGTACCACGCAGGCGCGCAGCGGGTCAACCGTCTGCTCGAGGACCGATTCGGCGGAGTGCACAGCAAGCTCGCGGAGGCTCTGACCGATGCGGTCGGGATACCGACGCGGTACGCCGACGATCTCGCGATGCCGGGCTTCCATATCTGGGTCGGCCCGGGCATCCCCAGCACCGCGGAAGCCTCGATTCACTTCGATCTGCAGTACCAGCGCCTGCTGCAGCGCCCGGTCTACGCCAGGGCCGCCGGCACGGTCTCCTTCACGCTGCCGATCAGGCTGCCCGCGGCTGGATCCTCGCTGAGACTATGGCCGTCGTGCACGTATCCCGCGGATGTGGCGCATCTCAACATCGCACGATCAACATCACCGGAGGTCGTGGTTTACCACCTCGGAAGTGCACTCGTCCACAGTGGACACGTGCTTCATCAGATCGGTCCCACGCCGTCGGTTCAGCCAGAAGACCTTCGCGTGATGTTGCAGGGCCACGGCCTCGTGGTCGATCATGCCCTCATTCTTTATTGGTGAATCACCGTCATCTCTCGGCTCTGGAGGACTCGATGACAGACCCCTACATCCCGTCGGACGATCGGATCGACGTCATCGGGCGGCTCAACGCTCGGTTGCACGACGCGGGCTCCGAGTCCCTGCGGGACAAAGCGAGGGCCCGCGCTGCGATGTCCGCAGACGAACCGCTGACACCGGCGAAGCCATTCGAGGACGCCAAGGAACAGAAGGAGTTCAAAGAGCAGCACAAGGACGAGAAGGACGACAAGGAAGGAGCCAAGGAAGGAAAGGACGAGAAGGAGGTCAAGGACGTCAAGGATGAGGGCGAGAAGGACGAGAAGGAGGTCAAGGACGTCAAGGACGAGGGGGAGAAGGAGGCAAAGGACGAGAAGGACGGCGAGAAGGAGGTCAAGGACGAGGGCGAGAAGGACGAGAAGGAGGTCAAGGACGTCAAGGACGAGGGCGAGAAGGACGCAAAGGACGAGAAGGACGGCGAGAAGGACCAGAAGGACCACAAGGACGCCGACGAGAAGGACGTAGCGAAGGACGACCCGAAGGACACCATGATCGAGCGTCCCTCCGACGAGGGGACCACACCGAACGCCACCGGAGCGAGCTATCCGACGCGGCCGGTGATGTGATCGCCCCGTGGTTCAGGTCGTCGCACTGGTCGACTCGTCGCATCGGCAGGCGAGGTTCGCGCGAAGCCTGTCTTGGGCGTTCCGCAACGCCGGGTTCGACCTCCGCCTCGCGAGCCATCGCCAACTCGTCGCCGAGGTGACTGTGAGTCAGTCCGTAGGAGAGGAATCGAGTGTCGATCCGGACCGTCCGCTGCTGTGGCTCTCCCCAGGAGGGCCCGTCCGCTCGACAACGCCGGAGGACCGGTTCCTGGCCGCGGAGGTGTCCGCGGCCGCGCGGTCGATCGCCTATGTCACCCGCTCGCAGGTCATGAACCGGCCGAGCGCCGTGAGTCCGTGCGGATCTTTCCCGGGCAGTTCGGCCGTCGCCGTTCGTCGGATCCGACAGCATGGCCTCTCGGGGATGGCCATCCGCGCGGAACGGTTCACCGCAAGCCGGCCGGTGGACGGGGACATCGGCGAGTTCGAGGTGTATGACTACTGTCTCGGGCGCAGCTCCTGGGGCGTGGCTCCCGATGCCGAGGGGCCCTACCGGCGCCGCAAGGCCGTGCGCTCGGCTGGTCTGGTCAAGGTCCGGGTGATCGGGGACCGCACGATCACCACGACGTCCGTGGACCCCTCGACGCTCGAGACCAGCGTGCGCATCGCCTCGGTCTATGACCTCGACATGGCCGTCGTGTGGTGGCTGATCGACGACAGCGGCCCGACGTTGGCGCGGATCGATTGCTGGCCGTGGGATGCGGGCTTCGACGCCGACTTCGACGAGGCCGCTGAGGCGACCGTGGCATGGATGGGCGCTCGCCTCTCGTCCGCGAGCCACGTCGGTTGAGCCCGTGATCGGGCTCGCAGGTACCAAGGCAGACCCGGTGATGGTCCACTTCGCCGCGCGGTGTGTGTTCCACGACGTCGCATTCTCGGCGATCGACCTCGTGGACGTCGCCGCTAGCGGTGACTGGTGCCTGTCGACGCCGCCGGATCCGTCTGACTTCGTGTCCGGCACGGAGGAGGTTCGACTCGCCGACTTGAGTGGCCTCTACATCCGCCCGATCTACCTCGGCCAGACGCGCCGAGACGCCGCGCGATGGCAGGGCCTCATGGAGGGTTTGGGCGCCTGGATGGACGAGGCGGACCTGCTCGTCGTCAACCGCCCTGGCAGCCATCAGCTCAACAGCTACAAGCCGGCTCATTACGGCTGGTTGAGTGCAAACGGGCTGCTCGTGCCTCCCAGCCTGCTCTCAAGCGACGTCCAGCGTGTGCGGAGCTTCATCAGTGAGGGGCGGACGGTCGTCAAGCCGGTGTCCGGAGTGAGGGCGACAACGCGGGAGATCCGGTCCGACGACCTCGATCGGCTCGCGAGCAGCGACGGTCCAGTACTCGTTCAGCGACTCGTCGACGGGGACGACCTACGGGTCCACGTGATCGGCTCCACGGTCATCTCCTGCCGATTCGCCAGCACTGCCATCGACTACAGGTCTGACCACGACGCGGTTCGGGGCGTGGTGGACATCCCCGCAGACCTCACGGAGCTCGTGGTGACCAAGACCACTGAGCAGAACCTGGTGTTCGCGGGCTGGGACTTCAAGATCGACACTGCGGGTCGGTACTGGTGCCTCGAGTGCAATCCGATGCCCGGCTTCAGCTTCTACGATCGCGTTTGCGGTGGCGCGATCAGCGACGCGCTGATCGAGACCCTGGCAGCGTGATCGAGTGGAGTGCTTGAAGGATCGAGCGCACCGCGCAATCAAGCCCAGCGCGCTTCTGAGTGGGACGACGAGCGGAAGCGCGGCAAGAGGCCGACGGCGCGTAGGCGCGCTGTCGCTTCGAGGCAGAAGCAGCGGCGCCGTCAAGCCTTGCCGCGCTGTCGCAACGGACGAGACGCAGTCGTCCGTGCCGAGACCGAACTCGCGCCTGCTTTCGGCGAAGGGCCACTGTCTTCGCACACCGGATACGTGCGCGAACTTGCGAACCAGATCACTAAGACACGCCCCTAGATGCGATCGCGCACGAGCTGCACACCAAGGCGCGTACGGACACAAAGCCGGGGTGTGAGCTGAGCTCGTCCAGGGGGTCCGGATGCAGGGCAGGATATGGACCCATTAGCGACCGTTCGATCGCCGTTGAATCACTAGTCGAGTGGCCTGCCTAGCGCGATCAGTTCGCGTCGGCGTCAGCATGTTGCGGGCGCCGGCCCGTGCGCCAGCGTGTCGGTGCCGAAAACTCGGTTCGCGGTAGTTGGTGTCGGCCCGTAGTTAATCGGTAGGGTCAGCGCCGGTGGCGGGTCGTTCTCGGGGCGTTGCTGTGTCGTTTCTCTACTGGTCGCTGCGGCGTCTGCTGGAGCTGGCGGTGTTGCGGTTTCGCTCGGAGCGCAGAAGGAGGTCGAGATCCTTGTGCTCCGCCATCAGCTGCGATTGCTCGAGCGGCAGGTGGCCCGTCCGCAGCTAAGTCCAGCTGATCGAGCGCTGCTGGCCGCGTTCAGCCACGTGCTGCCGCGGCGGACGTGGGATCGTTCTGCGTGACGCCGGCGACTCTTCTGCGCTGGCATCGGCAGCTGGTCGCGCGCCGCTGGACGTACCCGCGTCGGCGTCTCGGTCGCCCTGCAACGCCGGTCGATGTGCAGGAGCTCACCGTGCGGCTTGCGCGCGAGAACCCGGGGTGGGGGGTACCGGCGGATCCACGGCGAGCTGGTCGGGCTCGGGATCAAGCTGGCGGCGAGCACGGTATGGGCGATCCTCAGGGAGGCGGGGATCGAGCCGGCGAGGCGGCTGGAGACAAGCTGGCCGGAGTTCCTGCGGCGACAGGCGGCGAGCGTCCTCGAGTGCGACTTCCTGACCGTCGACACGCTCTTCTTGAAGCGCTTCTACGTCTTGTTCTTCATCGAACTAGCGACTCGCCGAGTGCACCTGGCGGGGATCACGGCGAACCCTGACGGCCGGTGGGTGACCCAGCAGGCGCGCAACCTGCTCATGCACCTCAATGACGAGGGGTCGATCCGCGGTTTGTGATCCGTGACCGCGACAGCAAGTTCACGCGAGAGTTCGACGCGGTCTTCCGCTCGGAAGGCATCCGGGTGATCAAGGCGCCGGTGCGGGCGCCGCGGGCGCGCGCGCACGCTGAGCGCTGGGTCGGAAGCCTACGGCGGGAATGCCTCGACCGACTGCTGATCGTCGGTCGCCGACACCTCGAACGCGTCGTGACCGTCTACACGCTCCACTACAACGAGCATCGCCCGCACCGCTCGCTGGATCAGCGGCCGCCGCTCAGCCAACCGCCACCGAGCACCGACCAACCCACGGCCGACGTGATCGAGCTCGGCCGGATCCGCCGCCGCGACCGGCTCGGCGGCCTAATTCACGAGTACCAACTCGCCGCCTAGCCGCTCCCGCGCGGCGCCTACTTCGTCAGTTAGTTGCACACGCGCGCGCGAATACCAGATTGCGCCGAACTCCGCGAGGGGATGCCCCACGCGTGGCCGTGACAGGACGATGGCGTGACCATCGTCTGCTGCCGCGATGATTCATCGAATCGAACTCCCCCTACCAATCGCGATCACGCCGATCGAGATTTCGGCACCCTCACGATTGAGAGCCGATCCTCAAGCGGACGGCTCGACACCCGCCGTCAAGGCTGCCCTACTGCACTGTCGTACTGTCTGTGCGTATCACGGCCCAGCCAGATGAGTCGTAGCTCAAGAACGTTCGCAAATCGTATTGCTCGCCGAACTCGTAGTTCGGGTCGCCTTTCGCCAGGTCTTGAAACAGCGCGCCGCGAATGTCGGCGCCGCGGAAGTCAATGTGCCAAGGCAGATCCAGTCCTGACATTCCGAGGAAGTTTGCACGACGCAGGCAGGCGCCTCGAAAATCTGTTTCGCCATATCGATCGTCTGTGAAGAAGGAATCGCTTAGCTCAGCGTTGCGAAAGCTCACGTGATCAAGGCTGACGCCCTTGAAGGTCAATCCAGTAAGGTCCATCCCAGCAAAGCTCGCGCCGCTGAGTTCAAGCTCAGAAGTCGAGGGGGCCAACTCGTACGGCGACACGTTAATCTCGTCGGCAACTTGCGCGATCGCTTCTAACGCAACCTTGATATCGGGACGAAGCTTTCGCTTCGTCCGGTGGGCACGACTGGAACACGGCTTATTATCGCCCGACACCGCGCCGGCAACGGCAAGATTGTCACGAACATACGCGACCAAGATCTGTCCGATGAACGTAGAGCGATCCGGGTCAGCTGCGAGCCGTGACAATGAATAGAGCGCGCCAACACGGGTATCGAAACTGATTCTGCCCGCGGTAGTCGCGCCGAGCTGATCAACAGCGTGCGCGAGTAATTCCGTCGCCTGGCCCTCCTCGGTTACGCGAATGTTCCGCTCTGACGCCTTCCGTGTTTCGCTCACTTGGTACGCAGTGATTGCGAGGGTCGCGACTAGCGCAAGTCCTCCGAGTGCCTGCGTCAGCGTCGCGCGCGCGCTGTTACCGAGCTCGGCAAGGTCACGGCCTTCAATACCGTCTCGCTGCCACCGAGCAATCTGCGCCCGCGGCACCAACCAAAGGATCAACGCTACGCAAACACAGGCAACGCCAACGCCCAACACGGTTGCGAACACCGTGCCGGGCTCATAGCCAAATAGGAGGTCGAGGCCCTCGAACCAGAGCCAGAAAACAAGTACGGCGACTACTGCGACTCCCGATCCGACTAGAAGTCCCCTCACTCGTCCAGCCACCAGCACAGTGTGCTCTCGCTTGTGCGCATCCTCAAGCGTCTGGTTTCCGGGGAGGCAGCGGCCCGGCGGCGACGGCCTCGCGTTGTCAGATCTGACACGGATTTTGTACCCTTTTTGTACCCCATCTGAGCTGATCTCACGTGATCGAGCATGATCGGAGATGGCTTAGACAAGCCAATCTCACGTCAGTTCACCTGGATCGGCTGGTCTCATAACCCGGAGGTCGCAGGTTCAAATCCTGTGCCACCGCTCAGAGTGGGCGTTCTTGGCGGTACTGTTTCCGTGACCACACGAGTTAGAGCGAGTACCGGTTTTGGCCTTGCGCCTTCCGCTGCACGTTCGTGACGCAGTCGAGGAGGTGTAGATATGGCAACTGGAACCGTGAAGTGGTTCAGCAACGACAAGGGCTACGGCTTCATCGCGCAGGATGATGGGGGCGAGGACGTCTTCGTCCATCACAG
>DASWDA010000096.1:0-5210 GCA_036395695.1 Gemmatimonadales bacterium | reverse complement strand
CTGAACGCGCTCGCCGCAAAGCTCCCCGAGCTGATCGGCGGGTCGGCGGATCTCACCGGCTCGAACAACACGGAGATCAAAGGTGGCGACGCCGGCCGCAACTTCCATTACGGCGTGCGCGAACACGCGATGGGCGCGGTGTTGAACGGCATCACGCTGCATCGTGGGTTCATGCCGTTCGGTGGCACATTCCTGATCTTCTCCGACTACATGCGGCCGTCCATTCGTCTGGCGGCGCTGACACGTCTCAAGCCCATCTATGTGTTCACACACGACTCGATCGGCCTGGGCGAAGATGGACCGACGCATCAGCCGATCGAGCAGCTCGCCACATTGCGCGCCATCCCCAACATGACGGTGATCCGCCCGTCCGATCCGACTGAAGTCGTAGAGGCGTGGCGCGCGGCGATTACGCACCGCGACGGACCGGTCGCGCTGGTGCTGACGCGCCAGAAAGTGGCCGTCGTGGATCGCGCGAAATACGCGCCGGCGGCGGGTCTCCATCAGGGCGGCTATGTCCTCGCCGACTCCCCGAACCCGGACATCGTGTTGATGGCCACCGGCTCAGAGGTCGAACTGATCCTCGGGGCGTATGAAAAGCTGAAGGCTGATAGCCGGCGGCCGAGAGCTGTGTCGATGCCGTGTCTCGAGTATTTCGCCAAGCAATCACAGGATTATCGGCGCTCGGTGCTCCCCCCCGGCGTGCCGCGGATCGCCGTTGAGGCGGCAGCGCCACAATCCTGGTACCGCTGGATTGGAGAGAGCGGCGTGATCATGGGCATCGAGCGGTTCGGCGAATCGGCGCCCTATCAGCGGATCTACAAAGAGTTCGGACTGACCGTGGACGGGGTGGTTGCAGAAGCCAGGCGCCAGGTCTAGGTTACGCGAACGATGAAGCAAGTCACCATGCTGATGTGTTGCTGTCTGCACCGCCCCATGTGTTGCCCGGGGAGCGGACGGTCTGACGCGTCAGGATGCGGGATGAGATGAGATAAGAACCTCGGGGGCTCCCGCTCCCACGACGCAAACATGACCGGCCGCGACTCCACGATTCGAGTCGCGGCCGATCGCTTTTCAGGAGGAAAATGTGACGGCATCAGTCATAGGCTTGTCGGGCAGTCCCAAGTCCGCATCGCGCTCACGCACGCTGCTCGAGCTCGCGCTCGGGGCCTTAGAGCGACAGGGCGCCGGTCCTTCTCGCCTCATCGACCTCGCCAGGCTGCCCGCCGACGCCCTGCTCGGCCGGCGTGAGGATCGGGAAGTCGCCGACGCGCTCCAGGGCGTGCTGGATGCGGGAATCGTGGTCGTCAGCACTCCGATCTATCGCGCCACCTACAGCGGACTCCTCAAGGTGTTCTTCGATCTCCTGCCGCAGGATGCCCTCGCGCGAAAAGTCGCCATCCCGATCGCCACCGGTGGCGGATCGGCGCACCTGCTGGCCGTCGACCACGGGCTGCGGCCGCTCCTCGCGAGCGTCGGCGCCCTCGTTGTCTCGACCGGCGTCTACGGCACCGACGCCCAGTTCCGCGCCGCTGTCCCCGACGCGGACCTCGTGGAGCGAATCGAACGAGCCGCGCTCGAAGCCGCGTCCCTCGCGGCAGGAGTCACGACATGATCGGCATTTACTACGAGCACCCGCATTGGTTCACACCGTTCTTCGCCGAGCTCGATCGCCGCCGCACGCCGTACCGGCGGCTGCACGCCGAGCATCACGGGTTCGATCCGGGCCGTCGTCCTGAGTACGATCTGGTGTTCAATCGGATGAGTCCATCAGCCTGGACGCGGGGTCACGCGCACTCGCTCTTCTACACGCAGCACTTTCTCGCACACCTCGAGCGGCACGGTGTTCGGGTGATCAACGGCTCGCGGGCTTATCAAGCGGAAACCTCGAAAGCGCTGCAACTGTCCATACTCCGCGAGCTCGGCCTGCCCTATCCTCCGACGCGGGTCATCAAAGATCCCGCCGATGCGCCGGCAGCGGCGGAGGGGCTCGAGTTTCCCGTGGTGGTGAAGCCCAATGTGGGCGGCAGCGGGGCCGGGATCGTACGCTTCGACACACCCGAGCAGCTCGCCGCGGCGGCGGCGACCGGCGGCCTCGAATTGGGTCCAGATCGGACCGCGCTGGTGCAGGAGTTCATTCCATCCGCCGAGGGCCGGATCACGCGAGTGGAAGTGCTGGGCGGCCGCTACCTGTATGGCATCCGGGTCTACTCAGCGGGCGAGACGTTCAATCTCTGCCCCGCGGATGTGTGCCAGACGACCGGCGGGGCGGAGCTGGTGCGCACCGCCTGTCCGGTCGACGCGCCGCGAAACGGTTTGCGCGTCGAAGGCTACGAGCCACCGGCGGAGATTGCACGCCAAGTCGAGCGGATTGCGGTCGCGTGCGGCATCGACGTGGGGGGGATTGAATACACGATCGATGACCGCACCGGCCGGCTGTACTACTACGACATCAATGCGCTTTCCAACTTCGTGGCCGACGCGCCGCGGGTCGTGGGGTTTGACCCGGTTGAGCGGCTCGTCGACTGGATCGAGACCGAGAGGGGGGCCCACTGATGCGCTTCGGATATTGGTTGCCGGTATTCGGCGGGTGGCTGCGCAACGTCGAAGACGAGCGGATGGAAGCCGAGTGGGCGTACGTGCGGAAGCTCGCGCGCGCGAGTGAACGGGCGGGATTCGATCTCACGCTCATCGCCGAGCTCAACCTCAACGACATCAAGGGACCGGACGCGCCGGCGCTGGACGCCTGGTCGACGGCGGCCGCGCTGGCGGCGGTGACCGAGCGGCTCGAGCTGATGGTGGCGGTGCGCCCGACGTTTCATCCGCCGGCCCTGCTCGCCAAGCAGGCCGCGAACATCGATCACATCTCGGGCGGGCGTCTGTCGCTCAACGTCGTCTCGTCGTGGTGGGCCGAGGAGGCGAAGCAATACGGGGTGGAGTTCGACACGCACGACGCGCGTTATGCCCGTACGGCGGAGTGGCTCACCGTCGTTGATGGCCTCTGGTCCGAGCCGCGCTTCAGTTTTGCGGGCAAGTACTATCGGGTGGAGAATGCGATTCTGGAACCGAAGCCGGTGCGGCAGCCTCGCCCCACCCTCTACGCCGGCGGCGAATCGCCGGCCGCGAAAGCGCTGATCGCCCGGGCGTGCGACGGCTACTTGATGCACGGCGATCCACCCGAGCGTGTGACCGCGAAGATTCTGGACATGCAGGCCCTCCGCGAAAAGAACGGTCTGCCGCCGCTCGTCTACGGCGTCGCCGGCTACGTCGTGTGTCGCGCGACCGAAACGGCCGCCAAGCGCGAGATCGAGCGGATCACCGATGTCCGGCAGAATGCCGCAGGATATGCGAACTACGAACAGTGGCTCGCCAACACGCAGCTCGAGCAGCGCGTGAGCCTGGAGGACTATTCGGTTTCCAATCGCGGACTGAAGGCGGGACTCACAGGAACACCGGAGCAGATCGCCGATCGGATTCGCGCGTTCGAGCAGGCGGGCGTGGATCTCCTGCTCCTGCAGTTCAGCCCTCAGCTCGAGGAGATGGAGCGGTTTGCCGAAGAGGTTATCCCGCTCGTCAACGAGCCGTCGACCGTGCAATAAGGCGGGCCGCTTCACGCCCGGAGCGGACGCAGGCCGACACCCCGGCACCGTCGTAGCCGGCGCCGGCGATCGCGATCGGGGGTAGCTCGGCCAGCCTGTGGCGGACCTCGCGGAGCTCGTCGCGATGCGACGCGTGATAGCGCGGCAGCCCGCGCGGCCACTGGAACACACGCGACCAGAGCGGCTCGCCACGAAGCTGCAGGATCGCGGCGAGCTGGGTGTGCGCCGCCCGCGCCGGATCGCCGGCTCCGGCGGCGAGAAACGCGCGCAGCAGCACGTGGCCAGGGGGCGCGCGACCGGGGAATTTTTGCGACGAATACGTGCAGGCGCGGATTTGTAGGGGCACGACATGTCGTGCCCCTACGACATCCGGATCCACGACAAACCCCGCCCCAGTCAACGGGGCTCCAACCTGGTCCGCCCGATACGCGAGCGACACGGTGATGCTGGGCACGTACACGACATCCGCGAGCGCGCGCGCCCCTGCAACGCCGGCGCTCACGAGCAAAGGAGCGGCGCCGTAGGCGGGAAGCGCAACGATGATCCCGTCCGCTTCGGTCGCCGGGCCAGCGGTGAGCGCGATCCGCCAGCCAGCGCCGGCGCGCGTCAGGCCGGTGACACCCTGGCCGGTCCGGAGTGTTGCGGCGAGCCGCTGGCTGAGCGCGGCGACCGGCTGACTCATCCCCGCGGCGAAGCTCCGGAATCCTGCCGCCACCTCTACACCCTTCGCCTCGATGCCGAGTACCGCGGCGGCACGCCCTTCCTCGACGGGGGCGAGCTCCTTCCCGGTCCACAACGAGGTCCCGCGGGCGCACTGATTCACCACCTGATCCAAAATGCCCAGCTCTCGAGCGAGCTCGGTCAGCTCAGGCTCGCCCGCAAGAAAGCCATCGGGCCCGCCCTCGACGATGAATCCCTGGGTGTGCTCGGTCACGATCACGCCGCCCGCCCGGCGCTCGCTCTCGTACACAGTGACCTCACAGCCGTCGGTCCGTGTGAGCTCCCACGCCGCCGCTAACCCTGCCATGCCAGCGCCGATGACGACGACTTTCACAGCCACCCCCGGCCCGAGGCGGCCGTGCGCACGACATCGGCTAGGGCTGCCACGAGCCCGGCATCGTCGTTGAGCGACGCGGTTCGCTCGAGCTGCAGGCCGAGCCGGCGGGCCAATGCCTGGTACTCGACGTCGATGTCGTAGAGAATCTCGACGTGGTCGCAGACGAAGCCGATGGGAACCAGCAACACCGCGTCGTGGCCCGCATTGGCGAGCTCCGTGATCACGGCTGCCGCGTCGGGCCCAAGCCAGGGCTCGGCGGTTGCTCCGGCGCTCTGATACGCCAGACGCCAGCTCGTCAGGCGCGCGCGTTTGGCAACCTCGCTTGCGCTGGCTTTGAGCTCGTCGGGATAAGGATCCGCAGACGCAAGAATGCGCTCCGGCAGGCTGTGCGCCGTGAAGACCACCTGTACGGTCGACGGCCGCGGAAAACGCTGCAGCGCTTGCAGGATGCGGTCGGCAACGGCGTCGAGGAACTGCGGCTGGCTCCACCACGTGCGGACCAGCGAGACATCGAGGCGCCCGTCGGCGGCTTGGAGCAGTTTCTTCTCGTACGC
>DASWDA010000095.1:0-2502 GCA_036395695.1 Gemmatimonadales bacterium | reverse complement strand
GAATCAAGGCGATACCGCCCTAGTCGTCGAACGTCTTGTGCGGCCCACTGTCGCGCCGCGCGTAGACTGCGCTTGTCTTCGCTGCATGCAGTCTTGTGCTGGCCAGGAGGATCAACAAGTCATCCATGATGGAGACCTCGTCAATGTGGGCAGCATCCGACCAGAGACGCTCTGTACCCCGGAGGTCCCCAGCGCGTCAGTCCAATAGGCCCACACCATCAGGACAATCCCGATCAGCACGAGGATCCAAGGCGCCCATTCGTTGAGCTAGATCGCTAACGAGAAACGCGATCATCAGCGCGGCGCCAAGGAACATCAATGCATGCGACGTGGATTTCGCAAAGTGGGGACCGGTTCATCCCGGCGCCTTCGCTGAACCGCCACCGCGGATGATGCCTGCGGCATGAATTTCAAGAAGATCCGGAGCTCGAGTGGGCCGTTCGGTTATCCTGCTGCGCTCGGCCTCATGTTGGGGATCGCGGTGCTGCCTTATCTATTTTTCAAATGGAGAAGATGGCTATAGCGCTGCCGGTTCGGTTTGGACCGCCTGGCGTCCGCGCGGGGGCCGTTGCGAGTGCTCTTCTTGCCCAACCCTGCGCAGCTCGATCGACTCGCTGACCTCGCGGCTTCAGCATCATGCGGCGCCGATGGCTCAGCGTAAAGCTCGAGACGATGTCCTGTCAGGCGATAGCCCAGCCGTTGCGCGACCTCCTTCTGCAGGCGTTCGATTTCCGCGTTGCGAAACTCGAGCACCGTTCCCGTCGCGACATCGATCAGGTGATCGTGATGCCTGCGCGGCGCCTGCTCATACTGGCTCCGGCCCTTGCGGAAGTGGTGTTCCTCGACGATGCCCGCGCTGCGCAGCATCCTTAGGGTGCGATACACTGTAGATCGGGAGACGCGTGGATTGCGCTCAGCAACGCGACGGTGCAGCGCCTCGGCGTCGGGGTGATCGCGCGCCTCCGAGAGCACTTGGACGATGAGGCGTCGGGGTCGCGTCCATCGTATGCCCCTGGCTCGGCACCGTTCTTCGATCCGGTTCTTCATCGGAATCCGCACCCCCAGTGTGAGGTTAGATTCAGCTTGCCAAGAGGGGAAGAATGTATTGCAATTCATTCGCAATTGCAATAGGCAGAAGCATGCGAGCCATCGATCTTGCCGCGGGAAGCACGCTCTCGAACTGGCGTCGCGAGCGGGGCGATCCGTCACTCGCGGACGTCCACCGTACCATTGCGGTGAGTACTGAGGGTTCGCGGTGGCACAAGCTCACGGCCTTCCTCGGACCGGGTTATCTTGTCGCCGTCGGGTACATGGACCCGGGCAACTGGGCGACATCTCTCGCCGGCGGCGCGAGGTTCGGCTACGCGCTCCTCTTCATCGCGCTGCTGTCCAACATCATGGCGATTATCCTGCAGCACCTGTGCGCCCGCATGGCGGTCGCCACAGGACGCGATCTCGCCCAGGCCTGCCGTGATGCCTATCCTCGGCTGTTCTCATATCCGCTGTGGTTCCTCGCGGAGATCGCGATCTGCGCGACCGACCTTGCCGAAGTGATCGGCACGGCGATCGGCCTGAACCTCCTGTTCGGCGTTCCGCTGGAAATCGGCGTGGTCATCACGGCGCTCGATGTGTTCCTGATCCTCTACCTGCAGAATAAGGGTTTCCGCTGGATCGAGGCCTTCATCATCACGCTTCTTGGCGTGATCGCTATTTGCTTTCTTGTGCAGATCGCCATGGCCAACCCGGACTGGGCGGGCGTGATCGGCGGGTTTGCTCCAACGACGCAGATCATCATCAACCCGGACATGCTGTACCTGTCGCTCGGCATCATCGGCGCGACCGTGATGCCGCACAATTTGTATCTCCACTCCGGCATCGTTCAGACGCGCGCCTATGGCATTACGCTGCCGGAGAAACGGGAAGCCGTGACATACGCGACGATCGACAGCACCGTTGCGCTCATGTCCGCGCTCACCATCAACGCGTCGATCCTCGTCCTCGCGGCTGCTGCATTCAATCGATCGGGCAATACGCACGTCGAGGAGCTCGAGAAGGCGTACACCCTGCTTTCGCCGCTCCTGGGATCTGCGATGGCGCCCACGCTGTTCGCCATCGCGCTGCTGTGCTGCGGCATGAATTCCACGGTCACCGCCACGATGGCTGGACAGATCGTGATGGAAGGATTCCTCGACATCCGGCTGCCACCGTGGCTCCGGCGACTGGTCACGAGGCTGGTGGCGATCGTGCCCGCCGTCCTGGTCACCCTCCTCTATGGGTCGGGCGGGACGGCAAAGCTCCTCATCTTCAGTCAGGTGATCCTGAGCCTGCAGCTTCCATTCGCGATCATCCCCCTCGTCATGATCACCGCCGAGCGACGAAAGATGGGCGAGCTCAGGGCTCCGCGCTGGCTGACCGGAGTGGCTGGCGTCGTTGCCGCTATCATCGTCATATTGAACGTCAAGCTCATTTTCGACTTCATCACAGCAGGATAGAGGGGCAAGG
>DASWDA010000094.1:0-4324 GCA_036395695.1 Gemmatimonadales bacterium | reverse complement strand
CATGGCTTGCTCCGGCGGGAGGTCCACCAAGGCCCGCCGGAGCTTTTGTTTCGCCTCGACCGTCTTGGCATCCGCGAGCAGCTCTTCGCGGCGTGTACCGCTCGCGGCGATGTCCACCGCCGGATAGATGCGCCGGTCCGCCAGCGCACGCGTGAGCCGCAGCTCGGCGTTGCCGGTGCCCTTGAACTCCTCGAAAATGATGTCGTCCATCTTGCTCTCGGTTTCGACGAGGGCGGTGGCGATCACGGTGAGCGAGCCGCCCCCATCTTTCGGGGGCACGGCGCGCGCCGCGCCGAACAGCCCTTTGGGCTTCGCGAGCGCATTGGCGTCGAGCCCTCCCGACATCGTCCGGCCGGTGCCCCGCCCCGTTGTGTTATGCGAACGCGCGAGGCGCGTGAGGGAGTCGAGCACGATGACGACGTCGCGTCCCAACTCCACTTGCCGGCGGGCGTGCTCGAACACCATGTCGGCGGCGGCCACGTGCCGCTCCTGCGGAAGGTCGAAGCTCGAGGCGATCACTTCCCCCCGCCCCCAGTCGATCATCTCGCTAACTTCCTCCGGGCGCTCGTCGACGAGCAGGATCAGCAGGATTGCCTTGGGATGATTCTCGGCCACGGACTCGGCGATCGCCTGGAGCATCATGGTCTTGCCGGCCTTGGGCGGCGAGACGATGAGCGCCCGCTGGCCGAAGCCGAAGGGGCAGATGAGATCCACGACGCGCTGCGTCTCGGCGGTGCGGGGACTCGATGCGTTGGGCGTCTCGAGCGTGAGCGGACGGTTTGGATGGACAGCGCCCAGATTCGCGAAGTCGGGCCGCCCGTCGAGCTGGCCGGCCGGCTCACCGTTCACCGTCGTCACGCGCCCATTGTCGAGGACGATCAGGTCCCCGCGGCGCAGACCGGGCAGGCGAACGGGCGGATCGCCTTTCGCCGGGAGATAACTGTTGGCGGCGAGCCGGAGCGCGCCGCCTTTCTGCGAAGGGTCAAACCAGCCGGTGATTGGTGGCATGCAGGTTGGTTAAAGGAAAGATAGGGCTGTCAGCCGTCGGCCGTCAGCCGTCTGTTGGCCGATGGCTGATGGCCGATGGCCGATGGCTATATTTAGCGCCGCATGCGACAGGATCACATCCGCAATTTCTGCATCGTGGCCCATATCGATCATGGGAAATCGACCCTCGCCGATCGGCTCATCGAGCTGACGGGGACGCTGGACAAACGGCTGATGCGCGAGCAGGTGCTCGACACCATGGACCTGGAGCGCGAGCGTGGCATCACGATCAAGCTGAACGCGGTGCGCATGAGCTATCACGCCAAAAGCGGGCAGTTGTACGAGCTCAACCTCATCGATACGCCTGGACACGTCGATTTCACGTACGAGGTGTCGCGGTCATTGGTTGCCTGTGAAGGCGCCATTCTGGTCGTGGATGCGTCGCAGGGGATACAGGCCCAAACCCTGTCCAACCTGCTGCTTGCCATGGATGCCGGGCTGGAAATCATACCCGTGCTCAACAAAATCGATCTCCCCGGCGCGGAGCCGGACAAGCGGGCCCATGAGATTCACGACCTGATCGGCACCAAGCCTGAGGAGATCCTGCGGATATCCGCTAAAGAAGGACGAGGTGTCCCCGAGCTGCTCGAGGCGGTGGTTGCCCGGGTCCCGCCGCCCAAAGGCAATCACGAGGCCCCGCTGCGCGCCCTGATTTTTGATTCTTACTACGATCGGTACCGCGGCGCGATCCCGTCGATTCGCGTCGTGGACGGCGTACTCAAGCCGGGAATGAAGGTGGCGTTCGGCGCCCACCGGGACGATGTCTACGAGGTCGACGAAGTCGGCTACCTCCAGCTGGGCCACAAGCCGGCGGAGCAGCTCGAGGCGGGCGAAGTCGGCTACGTCGTCGCGAACGTGCGCGGTGTGCAGGAGACGCGGCCCGGGGACACCATCCTCGACGCTGAGCATCGCGACGTGGAACTGCTGCCCGGCTACCGTGACATCCAGTCGATGGTGTTCGCGGGACTGTACCCCACCAACGCCGAGCAGTACGAGGAGTTGCGCGACGCGCTCGCAAAGCTGCAGCTGAACGACGCCTCGCTGCACTACGAGCCCGAGACCTCGGTCGCGCTGGGGTTCGGCTTCCGGTGCGGCTTCCTCGGCCTGCTACACATGGAGATCGTGCGCGAACGGCTGGAGCGCGAGTTCGATCTCGACCTGATCAGCACGGTTCCCAACGTCGAGTATCACGTGTACAAGACCGATGCGAGCATGGAGCTGGTGGAGAATCCGAGCCTGTTACCGCATGGGTCAGAAGTCGATCGCATCGAAGAGCCGTATGTGAAGGCCCGGATTTTCGCGCCGTCCGACTACATCGGCGGCATCATGAACCTGGGACAGGAGCGGCGCGGCGTGTATGGCGGGATGCAGTATCTCGATCCGACGCGCGTCGAGTTCGACTGGGAGTTCCCGCTGGCCGAGATCATCCTCGACTTTTACGACAAATTGAAGACGATCTCCCGGGGCTATGCCTCGCTCGACTACGAGTTTCTGGCGTATCGGCCGGGCGAGCTCGTGAAGCTCGACATGCTGCTCAATGGCGAGGCGGTGGACGCGTTCAGCGTCATCATCCACAAGGACAAGGCCTACGAATGGGGCCGCAAGATCGCGGAGAAGCTGAAGGAGCTGATTCCGCGGCAGTTGTTCGAGGTGGTGATCCAGGCGGCGATCGGAACGAAAGTGATCGCACGGGAGTCGATCCGGCCGCTTCGCAAGAACGTCACCGCGAAGTGCTACGGCGGCGACGTGACACGCAAGCGGAAGCTGCTCGAAAAGCAGAAAGAAGGAAAGAAACGGATGAAGCAGGTCGGAACGGTGGAGATACCGCAGGAGGCGTTTCTCGCAGTGCTCCAAGTCGAATAGGAGACTCTATGCGCAGGGTATTCGTCGCAACGCTAGCCGCCCTCAGTATTCTCGCGTCCGCCGCGGCTGCTCAGGCCTCGCGGGCCGCCCCATTCACACTGGCCCAGGTGCGGTCCTACCCATTCCCCACCGAGCTTACCGCCGCCGCCACTGGCGCCCGCGTCGCCTGGGCGTTCAACGAGCAAGGCCGGCGCAACATCTTCGTCGCCGAGGGTCCGGCGTTCTCCGCGCGAGCGCTCACGCATTACGACCGCGATGACGGGCAGGAGCTGAGCAGCGTCGCGGTGTCCGCGAACGGTCAGTGGGTCGTGTATGTGCGCGGCGGTGATCACGGCTCGAACTGGGACGATGGGCTTCCGGTGAACGTCGGCTCGAACCCTACAGCGCCGAAAGTGCAGATCTTCAGCGTGCCGTGGAGCGGCGGCGACCCGAAGGCGATCGGCGACGGCGATGAGCCGGTGGTCTCGCCCCGCGGCGATGTCGTCGCCTTCGTCAAAGGCGGCCAGATCTGGACCGCGCCGATCGACGGCTCCGCGGCGGCCAAGCAGCTGTTCACCGTGCGCGGCGAGGTCGGCGAGCAGCGCTGGTCGCCTGACGGCTCGCGGCTCGCGTTCGTCGTGTACCGCGGCGATCACGCTCTGATCGGCGTGTATACGAACGACACGACGGCGATCACCTGGCTTGCGCCGGCGTTCGCGCGCGACCGCTCGCCGCGCTGGTCTCCCGACGGACGACGCATCGCGTTCGTGCGGGTGCCCGGTGTGGGCGGCGCGCCCGATTCGCTGCTGCCACCGCGGCCGAATCCGTGGGAGATCTGGACGGCCGACGTGATGACGGGAGCAGCTCAGCGACTGTGGAAATCGCCTGAGACGCTCACCGGCTCCGTACCAACGACCGATGGTGGCACGAACCTCGCCTGGGCCGCCTCCGACCGCATCGTCTTCCTTTCTTATCAAGACGGCTGGCCGCATCTCTACTCGGTTCCGGCGTCGGGCGGAACGGCCCTGCTCCTCACGCCTGGCCGCTACATGGCCGAGCACATCACGCTCAGCGGCGACGGTCACTGGCTCGTGTTTGCGGGCAACATGGGAGATTCGCTCGATGTCGACCGCCGTCATGTCGTGCGCGTGCCGGTGGACCGTGCCGCGCCGGAAGTCATGACGCCGGGCAGCGGATTGGAATGGAGTCCCACCATCACCGGCGATGGCGCCACACTCGTTTGCATCAGCGCTACGCCACAGCGGCCGCCGCTGCCCGCAACGATGGCATTCGGGTCGCCTCGCGCGGCCGTGCGGACGATCGCCGCGGACCACATCCCTGCGGACTTCCCGGCCGGCCTCGTCACTCCACGCCAGGTCGTATTCCGGTCCGCCGATGGGCTGACCATTCACGGTCAATTGTTCGAGGCGCCGGG
>DASWDA010000093.1:0-54232 GCA_036395695.1 Gemmatimonadales bacterium | reverse complement strand
ATCAGGATTACGAGATCAACTTGATGGCGGAGATTGAAATCCGGGATCTACACGACAAGCTGGATTCGCTGCGATTCAAACAGTGGCACGAGCTGTGGCACATTCAAAAGCGGCAAATCGAGCTGCTCGAGCATCTCTGCGCGAAGCGTGCGGACCCCGAGCTTAAGGTTCCCGCGCCGAGTCCCTATGTGCCCCCTGAACTCTGACGGTAGGTAAGGCGACGGTAGGTAAAGCGACGGTAGGTAAAACGACGGTAGGTAAAACGAGGGTAGGTTAAACGAGGGTAAGGTGCCCGGGGGCTGCTTGTTGAATCCCCATTGAGGCCTCGTGACAACGTTCTCTCATGCTCGCGCATGAGAGAATCCACGCTTGGACGTTGTGTCACGAGCTGGTGCTGGCTGTATACGATGCAACGACATCGTTTCCTAAACATGAACTCTACGGGTTGACCTCCCAAGCTCGACGCGCTGCCTTTTCTGCGGCGGTCAACATTGTCGAAGGCTCCGCCAAGCGTGGCCCCGCCGAATTTCGACGATTCCTGGATATGAGTGTTGGTTCGCTTGCGGAGCTCGCCTACACGTTGCGTGTGGCGAAGGACCTGGGGTTCATCGATGACGAGCGCTGGCGGTCATTAGAACAACGTCGAAGACAAGCGGGCATGATGACGTGGAGACTCTACTCGGCGGTGGCGAGAGCGGCGAGAAGAGTTTGACGCTTACCGTCGTCTTATCTACCGTCCTTTACCGTCGTATTATCTACCGTCGCCTCATCTACCGTCCCTTACCGTCGCTTCTCACCCCGAATCTTTCCAGTCAATCGCATAGCTGCGCCCACATTCGTGGCACTTGGCGTCTTTGCGGTTTTCGGGGATGACGGTCCGCGCGTGACATCCGGGACACACCAGGTGTGGCTGGCGCACCACACTCCAGGCGCTGGGCCGCTCGCTCCGAATCTCGAGATCCGCTTTTGGGATCCGGATCTCGACGTGGTGCACATCCAGCACCACGAAGTCCTTCGGCGGATTTTCCACGACGCGATACCAGGCGCCGCGCCGGAGTCCCTGGCCTTCCGCACGATCACCGCGACTGCGAGCCCAACCGATGTCAGCCATGCTTCCCTCGAACAAGGACGAGAATCGCCGCCTGTGGCACTACGAGATACGTCTTGCCCTCGAATGTGATTTCGACGGCCGCTTTGCGGAAGAAGAGCGCGTAGTCTCCCGCCTCCGCCTGCGTCGGCAAATACTTCACCTCAGCGCCGTGAATCTTCCACGGCTCCTCGTCCATGCTCGCCGGCTCGGGCATCGGCGTGCCGGGGCCCGTGGCGACGATGCGGCCGCCCTGCACCTGGCGGCCCTCGATAGCGGAGGGAGGGAGATAGAGGCCGACGTTCGTGCGCTCCTCCCCCTCCTCGGGCGAGATGAGCACACGATCGCCGACGACGATCAGCCGCTTCGGGTCTTCCGGCACGCCAGATGATTAGCCTTTCATGGGCATTTTGCGCAAGTCGCAAGGGTCCCGTGACGTCCATCACGCCCGAATTCTTGACTTGAGGGGTCCGTTTTATAACAATGTCCCCGCCGACCTCCCTCTCCGGAGCCCTGAATGCAAGAGGTAACGAACGTCCCGCAGACCCAGCAGTGGAGTTTTGTGCTCCAGCAACTGGTGCAATGGGTTGTGGCGGGGTTTACGTGGATCGTCCCCATCCAGGCGCGCATCTTTGATTTCGTGCTGCGGGGTGAGTCGTTCTGGAGTCTGGCCGCGACGTCGGTGCTGCTGTTCCTGCCGGCGATGGCGGTCATCGGCGGATTGTGGCTGACGATGGCCGCGGTGTACACGATCCCGTTCCGGCTCGGCCGGTCCGTGACGCTCCTGCAGTCGGTCGCGCTGGCGTGGTGGGACGTGCTGCGCATGTCTTGGTTCTACTGGGCGGGGTTGGTGCGCTTCCTGATCGTACTCGTCGGCTGGGTCTGGGGCCTGATCCAGTTGAGCGGGAGGCTCATCGTCGGCACGGTGAAGGGCGCGATCACGTCGCCGCTCGCCGTCCTGGACGCGACGTCGCGCCGTCCGGGCGTGCCGTGGCCCGCATTCTTCATGTTGGTGTTCTGGTCGATGATCGAGGCCACAATTTTCACCTTCACGCTGAAGCCTACGGCGAGCGAGTTGCTCGGCGAGCTCACCGGCTACGAGGTCAACGGGTTCGCGTTCATGATGTTGCTCTGGCTGTTCCTGTGGGTTCTGGTCGCGGGCAGCTTCGCCTGTATTCAAGTTTTGAACGAGGCCATCAAGAGCAAAAAGTACGGGCAGATTATCTCGATGGTGGCCATCGAAATCGCCGTGGCGATGTTCGAGGTGCTGTTCCTGTATCGCGAGCTGGTCGACGCCATGACGCCGTGGCTTGCGCAGCAGGGCGTTCAGCTCACAGCCATTGAGACGATCGGACTCGCGTTCTTCGCCTGGGTCGGTGTGCGCGGCATGACGTGGTTCCTGTTCGGCCGCTTCGGCGCGCCGGCGATGATCGCGCTCCTCGGCCGCCAGGGGTTGGTCGTCGAGGGTGCGGCCGGCCACGGGCCCGCGCCGCAGATGGCCGACTACTGGAAGGGGCCGATCGCGGCCCTCAAAGCGGAACGGGAATGGTTTCGCAAGGAGGCGCGCGAGGTGTTCGAGCTGGCGTCGCTCCCGGTCCTGCAGGTGGTTGCCGCGGGGCTGAACTTCCTCTTCGTCGTCTTCACGGGCCGCGGCCACTTTACGCTGCCGTTCAAGTCGATCGACGAGGTGCTCGCGGCCACCCACTTCCCCACTCGCGTGAGCGGCGAGGTGGCCCGATGAAGCGCGTGGTGCTGGCGCTCAGCCTCATGGCGGTCGCGTGCGCGCCGAAGCCTGGCGCGCCGCCGCCGCGGTCCACGCTGGTGGTGGGACTCGATGTCTCGGGCTCGTTCCGCACCAGCGGGCGCTTCGACGACGCGATGCGCTACGCCGCGTTGTACATCTACGGGCACGTCAACGGCCTCGGCGGTCTCAAGCAGGCGACCGACGTCTTTGTCGGATCGCTCGGCGGCGACGTCGTGGGCCAGCCCAAGACATTCCACCCGATTCAGGACTTGGGCGGCAAGACGCCGGCGGAGATCGAGCGCGACCTGCGCGCCTGGTTCCCCGACGTCGATGCCCTCACCGACTTCAACGCCTTTTTCCAGCGCGTGGCGGTTCACATCAAGCGCCAGAACCTGGTGCTCGCGCCGCTCAACATCGTGATGTTCTCCGACGGCCTGCCCGATCTGCCTGGTGCGCGCCGCATGCAACCCAAGGAGCTGTATGGGAAGGTTGATCTGAGTCCAATCGAGTACCTGTCGCGCAACGTGACGGTCCGGCTCCTGTACGCCGACCCACCGATCGCGCAGAACTGGGAAAAGCTCGTCCCACGCAATCGCGTGAAGATCTGGACGCAGGACGCCCAGGTCATGGACGGGTGGCATCGTCACGAAGTGGCGGGTGTCCCGATGGAGCGGCAAGACTCGCTCTGGAGCTGGACGGAGCAGATTGTCGACTTCCGCGTCCGCCGCGGCAAAATCCTCTAGCTGACGGCTCGGACCCACGCGGCCGCATCCGGGGCCGCGTGGGGCACGAGCCCCCGCCACACCTTGTAGCGCAGCTTCCGCAGGCCGGTCAGTTCACGCCCATCCGCAAACGGAATCAGGCGCCGCACTCGTCGCCCCAGGGCCAGCCGCGCAGCGCGCCACTGCGCGCCGTGGCCTGGCCGATATTGCGCCCACCCGATCGAGCCGCAGAGACCCGCAGGACCGAATTGGTCTGAGGCGAGCAGCTCCTCCGCAAACACGCGCACCGGCCCCTCGAAGCTGTGCAGTACGTCATGCATGGCGACGATCGCACCCGGCACCAGGTGCGGCCGAAAGAGGTCGATATCCTCCTTCGCGCCGCGGTACGTGTGATCGCCGTCGATCCACAGGAACCGGATCGACCGCGTCCACCCCTTCGCGAGGTCTCGGGAATAGGCGCGATGCGCCTCGACATTTCGCTCGACGCCTGCGTCACGCAGCGACGCCTGGAAGTCATCCCACGACGACTGCTGCGAGCCATGTCCAAAGTCTGTGACGGCGGGGGCGGAGTGCGGATCGACGCTCACGACGGGACCGAGGCCATAGTGCTGCGCGATGGAGGCCAGCCCAACGGTGGACTTTCCCTTGTAGCTCCCGATCTCGAGGATCGTCCCGCGGGCGGGTGCGCACGCTGCCACGAGCGCCAGGAATCGTGCTTCGCGCTCGGTCAGAAACCCCGACGCGGCCCGTACGCGTGTCCAGGCCTCGTCTATGGCTTGTCCAAGATCAGACGGCTGACGGCTGATGGCTGACGGCGTAGTCAGCAGTACTGCTCGAATGCCGCGGTCAGGTCGGCCGCGATGTCGCGCGCGTTCCGGCCTTCGATGTTGCGCCGCTCCAGCATGAACACGATCCGCCCATCCTTGAACAGGGCGATCTGCGGCGACGACGGTCCGTACCCGGTGAAGTAGCTGCGGGCGCGTGCCGTCGCGTCGGCATCCTGCCCAGCGAATACGGTGACGAGACGCGCGGGACGGTGATCGTGTTGGATCGCCAGCGCGGCCGCGGGCCGGGCATTGCGGGCGGCACAGCCGCACACCGAGTTCACCACGACGAGGGTCGGCGCGCGCTCGCTGGCGAGCACCGCGTCGACCTCTGCAGGCGTCCGCAGCTCTTCGAAGCCCAGACGGGTCAGCTCCTCCCGCATCGGGCGGACCATCTCGGGATCGTACATCGGGACGTTCAGATTGCGCATACGCTCCTCATTTCTTCAAGAACGCGCTCAGCGCCGCCCGAAAATCGGGCGTGCTTCTGCTGACCGCATTGACATCGGCGCCGAGCCGCAGGCCGTCCTCGAAGCTCAGCCCATCGAGCTGGTAGAACTGCTGCTTGGTGAACGCGAGCGCCGATGGGCTCGCCTCGGCGAGCACGCGCAGCACTTCGCCCGCCTGCTCCTCGAAGTTCGCATCCTTATACACCCGCGACGCGAGTCCCGTCGCGGCGGCCGCGCTGCCGTCGAGCAGGCGCCCCGTCGTCGCGAGATCGAACGCGATCTTCTCGCCCACCGCGCGCCGCAGCATCGTC
Organism: Gemmatimonadales bacterium; assembly: GCA_036395695.1. Taxonomy (GTDB): domain Bacteria; phylum Gemmatimonadota; class Gemmatimonadetes; order Gemmatimonadales; family GWC2-71-9; genus 20CM-2-65-7. The sequence goes on along the minus strand of DASWDA010000093.1, from coordinate 49,095 downwards.
ATCACGATGGCCGGGACGAAGCCGCGCTGCACCTCGGGATAGCCGAACTGCGCCGATTCCGCTGCCAGAATGAGATCGCACGCCGTCGCGAGCCCGCAACCGCCCGCGAGCGCGCGCCCCTGCACCAGCGCGACGATCGGCTTGGGCAGCCGCCGCATCCGCATGAAGACCTGCGCAAAGTGCAACGCGGCCTGACGGTTCTGCTCGAGCGTGTGGTCGGCCGAGGCGAGCAGCTCGTTCAAATCCATGCCCGCGCAGAAATCTTTTCCGCTGCCGCGCACCGCCACCACCCGCACCGACGCATCCAGGTCGGCTCGCTCGATCGCCGCGAGCAACCCGTCGATCATCGCAGCGTCGATCGCGTTGCGCTTGTCGGTGCGGTTCAACGTTGCGGTGAGCACCCCACCCGCGACCTCGGTCAAGACGCGCTCGCTCATTTGCGCACCTCGATCTCCATGCGGAGCAGCGCGGTGGAGAAGACCTTCCCCTGTGCGTCTGTCTTGAGCGAGATCGTGCCACCACCATCGAGCGCGCCGTGCAACAGGAAGTTCAGCGCATGGAGGTTGGGCAGCTCGAAGCGTTCGACCCTGCCGGTGATCATGCCCTTAAAATGCCGTGCGACGCGCGCTGCCGTCACCTGCTTCACGAGCAGCGGGTAATCCTTGGGCTTGAGTGCAATCAGGCCAATGTTGGCCGTGTCGCCCTTGTCGCCCGAGCGTGCGTGTGCCAGCTCCACGAGTTTGCGTTTCATGCGTGAATCAACTCCACGGCCGGCTGCACCATCCGTTTGTCGATCAAGGCCGGCCAGTACGCCACGATTTCCTCGGGCCTCGGGCGTCCGCCGGCAAAACCGGTCACGCTGGGCGGCCCGTTGAGAATCAGCGGCGCGATCTCGCGCGTAAACCGATCGACCGGGGCCTCATCGCGCGCCCGCACGCCGACCCGCAGCTGTACTTCGGGCAGCGTCGTGACGTCCACGTCCTTGAGGGCGAGCGGGCCATGGGTGGCGGTGGCGCCGACAAACTCGGTATGGATCGCCTCGAACTCGAGCCCAAGGTCCTTGAGACGCTGGCGGAGGATGCGATCGGCGGCTTTCGCCTTGTCGAGCGCATCGGGCCAGGCGTAGACAAGCGTACCGATCGCCTTGTAGCCGTAGAAGTACGCAAGCGAGACTTTCATCTTATCGGTCGCCGGTTTTCCCGTGACACCAGACACCTGAACCCTGTCTTTGCCGGCCTGTCGCAATTGGATCGTCGTAAAGTCGGCCACGCCGTCGGGCGTGATGTACGCCCGTGGATCGCCCATCTCGTAGACCAGCTGCTCCGTGACTGACGCGACGTCGATGCGGCCGCCGGTGTGCGGATGCTTGATGATATCGAACGTGCCATCGGCGCGGGCTTCGACGATCGGGTACCCGACGTTCGCCAGGTCGGGGATGCGTTGCCAGTCGCGCAGGCAGTTGCCGCCGCTGCACTGCGCCCCGCATTCGATGATGTGTCCTGCGACCGTGCCCGCGGCGATCTGGTTCCAGGCGTCCGGGGCCCAGCCAAACGCGTGCATCAATGGCCCGAGCGTCAGGCCGGTGTCGGTGACACGTCCCGTGATCACGACCTGGGCGCCACGCTGCAAGGCCTCCACCACCGGAGCGGCGCCGAGATACGCGTTGGCCGACAGCACGCGGTCACGAACCTTACCTAACGGTCGCCCGGTATCGAGGTTGGCGAGCGTATGGCCGCGCGCGATCAAGCCGTCCAGGCGGCCCAGCAGGTCGTCACCGGTCACGACGCCGATCGTGAGCTTGCCACCGAGCTTGAGCTTTCGTGCCACCTCGGCGACGGCCATGGCACACGCGTGGGGATTCACGCCGCCCGCGTTGGCGGTCACTTTGATGCCGCGCGCGACAACGGTGGGAAGGATACGCTCCATCTGCGTCACGAAGTCGGTCGCGTAGCCGCGTGCCGGATCGCGGGACTTCTGTTTTTGCAGGATGGACATCGTGACTTCGGCGAGGTAGTCCATCATGAGGTAATCGATCGGGCCGCCGCTCACCTGGCGGTACGGCGCTTCCAGCCAGTCTCCCCAAAACCCCTGCCCTCCCGCGACTCGGACAGTCGCCGGACGGGCCGTCACCTTACCCCACCCGCTCCGCGCGTCTGCGGCCCGACCACGGCGCGGCGCGCTGAGACCGAGCCGGTCGACGTCGTCACGCGCGTCTCGATGAGTGGCCCGTATCCCTCCGGCATATCGAGCGACGGCGCGTTCGGCAACCGAATCACGCTGCGTCCGCCGGCGACGACCGAGAGCGAGGTGGCATCACCCAGGGGAGCGTCTGGACCGACGAATCGCACAAGGGCGGTGCCACGCCAGGCGTGCGTCGGAAGGCGGGCGAAGGCGGGATAGAACTCGACGGTGAGGGGGATCCCCCTGAGCGAGTCGGACAGGGCCAGACCCATGCGACCGAACGCGTAGTTCACCGGTTCGTTGCCGCCGCGGACCTGCTGGCCGGTCGAGTCGTAGACGGTGACCGACAAATCTGTCAGCTCGTCCCACAGCTCGGCGGGGACCTCGAGGTCCACCTCCATCCGCTTCGCCCAGCGCGGCGGGCGTACCTGCAGCGATTCGGCGGGCTGGCCGCGGCCGGCAATCGCATAGCTCCGCTCGGCGCCGACGAGCCGGTAGACGACCTGGCCCAGCGCGGTGGTGCCCTGTGTGCCGCCGACACTCGAGGCTTCGAGGCCCCACGCTCCTCCCGCCCCCTGATGCGCCGACCCGAGCGCAACGGGTCCCAACTCCGCGCGCACGGTGACCGCGGTGGTTGCCAGCGGCGGCGCGACGACGTCGAGCTCGTACACACCCGCGATCAGGTCCTCGGCACGCACGGTGATGGTTGCGCTGCCCGGCTGCTGCTGGCCGATCTCGATGTCGTTCGGCGCTGAGCGGGCGGGTGCGCCGTTGGGCTCGTAGAGGCGCACCGTTGCCTGCTGGCGCTGCGAATCGGGAAGCGTCACGCTCGCGCGTAAGGTGGCGTTGTCCTCGGGCACGCGCAGGAAATAGCGCTGCACCGCGCCGGGACCGACGGCACGGCGTTCGTCGAACAGCGGCTTCGCCGTGAGATCGGTGGGCACGATGACCGTGTTCACGAGCGTGAACAACGGGCCGGCAATGGGGTCGCGCGGATTCAGCGCGATCACCGTCCCCACGTAGATGCCGGGTGCCGTCAAAGCGCTGCGATTGTAGGTCACGGCGATCGGGGTCGCGCGGGGCGCGGCGTCGACGGAGTCGTCGACAGAGAGCCAGGGAGCGTTCGCGCGCAGCACGAACTCGGCCGCGCGGAGGCCGCCCATGTGACGGACGGTGAACGTTTCGACGCTGTCCTCGGGACCGGCAAACCCGTTGCGCCGGAACGCGGCGGTCACACCGGTCGAGGCCTTCACGGCATAGATCGATCCCTGGTGGCCACCTTCGAGCCATTGGTACGCCGTTTCGAGCACGGGCATCCCGGCACCGTCATCGATGACGCGCGCGCCGGAGAGCTGCCGGCCCGACATCCGCAGCGCCTGAATGATATCGGCGGACGTGGCGCGACGGCCCTCCTGTGCCAGCGCGGAGACGAGGCAGGCGGCGAGACCGGCGGCGTGCGGGGACGACATGCTCGTGCCGCCCTTGATCTCCTCCCCCATATCCCAGCGCGGCACGTTGGAGAACGCGACGCCTGGCGTCACGATATCGGGTTTCGCAAGCTCACCGCCGCGCGAGCTGAACCACCCGAGCACATCGCGGGCCGGCGGTGCGCCTTGCTGCGGCGGTGCGGTGAACACGCCGGGATAGACGGCGCCGACGGTCATCGCCAGGTCGGCGGAACCGGGAAAGCCCAGGGTGGACCATCCGGGTCCGTCGTTGCCTGCGCTGATCGCAAAGACCGCTTCCGGATGGGCGAGCAGGAAGGCATCCACGATCGAATCGATGACGGCGCGGCCCTCATGCTCGTTGCCGACGCCGAAACTCATGTTCAGCACGAGCGGCAGATTGCGCTGCGCGGCGTAGCGGGCGGCGTAGTCGATCGCGCGCATCATGCTGGCGTGGACCGAGACGCCGCCGCGTGCGTTGTTCGCGATCTTGAGGCCGATGATCTGAGCCCCGGGCGCCACGCCGCTGAACCCCGCCACGTCGAACAGGTTGTAGCCGGCGGCGATTCCGGCCACATGGGTCCCATGCCCTGACGTGTCGAAGAAGAGATCGAGCACCGGCGAGCTGTCCGCCACCACCTGACTGAAATTCGCGACGATCGTCAGCGGCTTCGTGCCGAAGGCGATCATCTCACGGCCCTGGCGATAGTCGTGCAGCGGCATCTCATCTTCGAACGAGCCGTCGCGGTTGGTATCGATGAACGCCACCCAGCCATCGGACGCCCTGACGACCACGACGGGAAACTCGTCGGTGTTCCGGCCGTTGCCGTTGACGTCGCCCGCCGGAGGGCGGCCGAGCGGCAGCTCGCGAAAGACCCCGCGGTACCAGGTCGTCGCGGTGGTCAGGCGGCCGATGCGTGCCGCTCCCTTCATCTCCCTGTCCGTCGGCGCGGGGAACGCGGTCAGCGCCACGCGGCCTTCGGCCGAGAAGTCGCGCAGCTCGATCACCTTCGGGGCGCCCGTGCTGGTGACCGTCAGTCCCGGGACGCCCGGGTCGACGCCACTATCGAGAATGGCGATGAGCACGCCGCGGCCGTCGTAGGTCGGGTGCAGCGAGCGAAATACGTCTACCCCGGTGCTCTTGAGCGGCATGAGACCGAGCATGTACGCCATTGCCGGATCGACCGCCGGCTGCGCCATGGCGGCACGGCTGCCGTCCGATGGGGCGGCAGCGACTGCCGCGGCCGGCTTCGGCGCGGCTGGTTTCGTGATGCCCTTGCTCGAGGCGCAGGCAGTGAGAGCGAACAGGAAGATGGCGGCAGGCGTGCGCATCACGAGAGACCCGGGAGTGCAAAGGCCCCGAGATGGGGGCCGGTGAATTCCGTAGACACCTCGAGGAGAAACGCCAACGTGTCCCGCGTTTCGTCGGGTGTGAGAATCGCATCGACAAAGCCGCGGGCGCCCGCGAACTTCGCGTCCAGCTGGTGCTCGTAATCAGCGCGCATCGCGTCCACGGCGGCCGCATTGTCGGGCTTCGCGGCGTCGGCGCCGTACACCGCCTGAATCGCCGACTCCCCTTCCATGACCCCCATGCGCCCCGTCGGCCACGAGACGATGAAGTCCGGATCGAACCCCTGACCGGCCATCGCATAATAGCCGGCGCCGGAGGCGTGGTTCACCGTGAGGACGAGCTTCGGCACCGTCGCCGTCGCCATTGCCTCGACGAAGCGCGCGCCCGCCCGGATGATGCCGGTGTGTTCCGCTTCCGTCCCGACCATGAAGCCCGACACATCCTGGATGAACAGGAGCGGCACGCGCTCCCGGTCGGCGTTCTCGATGAAGTACGCCACTTTCTCGGCGCTCTCGGTGTAAATGATGCCGCCGATGCGCGGCGCTTCATTCTTCTTCTTTCCCTTGATGACTCCGCGCGAGTTCGCGATCACAGCGACTTGCCGCCCCTCGATGGCGCCGTGCCCGCAGATCATTTCGGGCGCAACGTCCGGCTGGAACTCGTCGAGTCGTCCGGCATCGAGCAGGCATTCGAGCAACGCCCGCACGTCGTAGCTCATCCGATGATCGATGGGGATCAAGTCGTACAATGCTTTCGTGTCACGCTTTGGTGCCGGATAGGTACGGCGCGACGCCGGCGCGTGCGGCAAACGGCCCACGTACTCGCGGATCCTGGCCAGACAGTCTTTGTCGTCTTTCGCGCGGTAGTGCGCGACGGCACTGACCGATGTGTGCGTCGTGGCGCCGCCCAGCGTCTCGGCATCGACCACCTGGCCGGTCGCGCCCTTCACGAGGTTGGGCCCGCCCAGTCCCATGAACGACGTGCCGTCCACCATGAAAATCACGTCCGACAGCGCCGGCAAATACGCGCCGCCCGCAATGCACGGTCCCATCACGGCCGCGATCTGCGGTACCTTGAGGTAGCGCCGCATGATGGAGTTGTAGTAGAAGATTCGGGCCGCGCCATACTGACCCGGGAAGACCCCGCCCTGGTACGGCAGGTTCACGCCCGCCGAGTCGACCAGATAAATGATGGGGATGCGCTGCCGCATCGCGATTTCCTGCGCGCGGAGAATCTTGCGGATCGTCTCGGGCCACCACGACCCGGCCTTGACCGTCGCATCGTTCGCCACCACCACCACGGGGCGCCCACCCACGCGACCCACGCCCGTGACCACACCGGCGGCGGGTGCCTGCCCGTCGTACTGGTCCCAGGCGACGAGGAGCCCGATCTCGATCCACGGGCCGTCCGGGTCGAGCAACGCGGCCACCCGCTCGCGCGCAGTCAACTTGCCCTGATCGTGCTGGCGCTTGATGCGCTCCGCGCCGCCGCCCTGTTCGAGGCGGCCGCGCAGCGTCTGGTATTCGTCGTTGAGGGTCTTGAGGCGGCTCACGAACGGCCGTGCGTCGTGCGTGGTGCGTCGTGCGTGGGATTACGCCGCCACATGTTCCGCGGCCCATTCCTGGATGTATTTGATCAGATCCGACGTCGGCGTGCCGGGGCCGAACAGCTTGCCCGTGCCCTGCGATTCCAGCGCCGTCATGTCTTCAGGGGGGATAATGCCACCGCCGGTCAGGAGCACATCCTGCCGCCCGGCGGCGTCGAGGAGTTTGCGAACCCGCGGGAACAGCGTCATGTGCGCGCCGGACAGAATCGACAGGCCCACGACGTCGACGTCCTCCTGAATGGCGGCCTGCGCGATCATCTCGGGCGTCTGATGCAGCCCCGTGTAGATCACTTCCATGCCGGAATCGCGCAGCGCCGCCGCGACGACTTTCGCGCCGCGGTCGTGCCCATCGAGGCCCGGCTTCGCGACGAGAATGCGGATCGGACGCCGGGATTTGGCCATCAGGCGCGGAACCGCAGCAGCGCCGCCAGGCCGTCCACGACGCGCCGGGCCTTGTCGTCGTAGAGGACGTCGATCTGGGCGCGCTGGCCGAGCGCCTCTTCGATCGCCTCATCGATGCGGGCGTCATCATCATGGCCGTCGGCCAGCAGGGTGCGCACCTGGCCCCGGCTCAGCGCCTTGAGCGTGGCGTCGACCCCGTTGACGGCCCAGCCCCGCGGCACGCCGTTTGTCACGGCATCGGCGTGCGCGCGCTCCCAGGCGCGCTCGCGTTCCTCGCGCAGCCCTAGAGTGGCGTCCCGCACCTCCGCCGCCGTCGCCTGCTTGGGACTGAGTTTCACCACGCCAAACACCAGGTCGTGCACATACGTGTGAAGGTGGGGAATCACGGCTCCGGCGTCCACACCCACACCGCCCAAAACGATCCCGGCCAGCGGCTTGGTGCGATTGATCTGGAAGACGCGGTCGGCGATCTGCGCATAGAGCCGGTGTTTCTCGGTGCGAATGCGCTGGTGAAACTTGTGTTCTCCGGTGCCGCCGTGGAACTTCCCCGCCCGCGATGTTTCGATGCCGGCGAGGCCGGGCAGCTCAATGCAATCGTAGGCGGTGATCTCGAAAAAGCGCGCCGCCGTGCGGTCATACACGACGGCGAGGATGGTGCCGAACTCTTCCTCGAGGCCGAGCAGCTCGCGCACCAGCGGTTCGTGCGAGACGGCAAGCCGGGAGCGATGCACGTGCGGCAAAGGCAGGACTTCGAACAGCGCCAACTCCCGTGAGGCGAAGATGGCAATGGCCCGCGCCCGCGGGAGATGATTCGGTTGCTCCAGGTAGTCCACCACCTGTTCCAAATTCGAGGCAACGGCCGGTTGGTCTTCGTAATCGCGCAGCAATCCTTTGGCGCGGGTCTTCATCTTGATCAAATACTTGCCACGCGTCCTGTCCCGGGGCTCGAGCTTGAGGTAGCACGAGACCACCCAGTGCAGCCCAGGCTCCAGCCGCGCCAGGCGCGCAATCGCTGCCTGGACGTCTTGCTCGGTGATCGCGGCAGGCAGGGGGGGAGCACTCATGATCTAAAAGAAGACGGGTTCGCGGTACGCTCCCCACACGCGCTCCAGCGCGTGGCGGATCTCGTACAGCGTCGCGTAGGCGCGCGCACAATCGAGCATTGGGCCAATCACGTTCTGATCAGCCTCCGCCGCCTGACGCAGGACGTCGAGCCGCCGCTCGACCAGGGCCGTGTCTCGCTCCGCGCGCACGCGGGTGAGGCGGCGACGCTGCTCGTCCTCAGCATCGTTGGAGACCTTCAGGATTTCGACGGGGTGGTCGTCCTCGGACAGGAACTCGTTGACTCCGACGATCACCTTCTCATTGAGCTCGATGTGACGCTGGAAAGCGGCCGCGGACTGGGCAATCTGGCGCTGGAACCAGCCGCTCTCGATCCCGCGGACCACGCCGCCGATCGAATTGATCTCGGCAAAGAGTGCTTCGGCTTCGCGCTCGAGTTGATCCGTGAGCGCCTCGATGAAATACGAGCCGCCGAGCGGATCGATCACCTCGGCCACGCCGGTTTCGTGGGCAAGAATCTGCTGTGTCCGGAGGGCGACCTGCACCGACTGCTCGGTCGGGAGGGCGAGCGTTTCATCCAGCGAATTCGTGTGGAGCGACTGCGTGCCGCCGAGGACGGCTGCGAGTGCCTGATAGGCGACGCGCACGATGTTGTTGAGCGGCTGTTGGGCCGTCAGCGTAACGCCGGCCGTCTGGCTGTGGAACCGCATCATCCAGGAGCGCGCCTGTTTCGCTTTATAGCGCTCGCGCATGTGCCGGGCCCAGATCCGGCGCGCGGCCCGCAGCTTGGCGATCTCCTCGAAGAAGTCGTTGTGAATGTCCCAGAAGAAGGAAAGGCGTGCGGCGAAGCTGTCGATGTCGAGACCCCGGGCGATGCCTCGTTCGACGTAGGTAAACCCGTTCGCGAGCGTGAACGCGAGCTCCTGGGCGGCGGTGGCGCCCGCTTCGCGGATGTGGTAGCCGGAGATCGAAATCGTGTTCCACAACGGCGTGTGCTTGGCACCCCACTCGAACATGTCGACGATGACCTTGAGCGCGGGCTCGACCGGATAGACCCACGCATGCTGGGCCATGTACTCCTTGAGAATGTCGTTCTGCACTGTGCCGCGCAGCTTCGCGAGCGGCACACCCTGTTTCTCGGCGGCGGCCACGTAAAAGCAGAACAGGATCGCGGCTGGACCGTTGATCGTCATGGAGGTCGACACCTGATCGAGCGGGATGCCGTCGAACAAGGTTTCCATGTCCGCCAGGGACGATATGGCGACACCGCACTTCCCGACCTCTCCCTCCGAGCGCGGGTGATCGGAGTCGTAGCCCATCAACGTCGGGAAATCGAACGCGACCGAGAGGCCGGTCTGCCCATGTTCCAGCAGGAACTTGTAGCGCCGATTCGTATCGGCCGCGCCGCCGAAACCGGCGAACTGCCGCATCGTCCAGAGCTTGCCGCGGTACATCGTCGGATGAATACCGCGCGTGAACGGATACTCGCCGGGGCGTCCCAGTTGCCGTTCCGGGTCAAAACCGCGCAGGTCGGCGGATGTATAGACCGGCTTTTTCTCGATGGTCATTTCCCGTTCCTTATTTGCTGCAGGACTTCCGCCGCGACGTCGTAGGGACTGCGCGTCCCGGTCGCCACCTCGTCGAGCCGCTGTGCCATCAGCGCTTCCGCCTGGGTCTCGTCCCACACCCATTGGCGGATCGCCCGGTTCACGACGGCGCGAGTTCTGGCTGCTAATCGTTTCTTGCGTCGCTCGACCAGCTTGCCGCTCGAACTCAGATATTCGTGGTGCCTGTCGAGCGCTGCGACGAGCTCGGCGATTCCTTCGCCTTTCGAGGCGATCGTGGTAAGCACAGGGGCCTCCCATTCGTCCTTCGCCGCCGCCTCACCTCGCCGCCCTCCGCCGCCCTTCGCCGCCCCATGGTGCGGCCGCACATTCACAAACGCATTCCCACGCCGTATGCCGAGCATCACCTCGACCTCTTGCTTCAGCTTATCCGCCCCGGGCCGATCGCTCTTGTTGATCACGTACAGCTCCGCGATCTCCATCACGCCCGCTTTCAGCGTCTGGATCCCGTCCCCGGACTCCGGCACGAGCACCAGTACCGTAGTTTCCGCCGTCGCGGCGATGTCGAGCTCGGTCTGGCCGACCCCCACCGTCTCGATGAGGATCCGATCGAAGCCAAACGCCTCGAGGACGTCGGCAACCTCTTCGGTGGTGGTGGCAAGGCCCCCCTGCGCGCCGCGCGTCGCCATCGAGCGGATGAACACGCCGGGATCGAGACTGACCGACTCCATCCGGATGCGGTCGCCGAGCAGCGCGCCGCCCGTGAAGGGGCTCGTCGGGTCCACGGCGATGACGGCGACCTTGAGGTCGCGCTGGCGATAGGCCCGGACCAGCTGCTCGGTGATCGTGCTCTTCCCCGCTCCGGGTGGACCGGTGATGCCGATGCGTTGCGTGTGCCGCTTCCCGATCTTCCCATGTAACCCCGACAATACGCGCTCAAACCCGTCATGCTGGTTCTCGACCAGACTGATCGCGCGGGCTAGGGCCGAGGTATCTCCGCGCGCCAACCCTTCGAGCACCGCGTCGAGTCGCATATGCCCTAAGGATAACGGCGGCGTGGCCGTCACAGGAGGGTTCCACGCAGAATCACCGACGCCACGGTGAAGTAGATGACCAACCCGGTGACGTCGACGAGCGTCGCGACGAACGGTGCCGATGCGCTGGCGGGGTCGAATCCGAGCCGGCGCAGGATGAAGGGCAACAGGGATCCCGCCATCGTGCCGAACGTCACGACACCGATCAAGCTCCCGAACACGGTGAACGCGACGAGCAGGTAATGCTCACCGTAGATCCCGGTGATCGCGTGCCACAATGTGATCCGGAGAAATCCGATCGCCCCCAGCACCAGGCCAAGGACGATGCCCGTCGCGATCTCACGCCGAATAACGCGCCACCAGTCGCGCAGATTGACCTCGCCCAGCGCCATGGCGCGGATGACCAACGTCGACGCCTGCGAGCCCGAGTTGCCACCGCTCGAGATGATGAGCGGCACAAAGAGCGCGAGGATGACGGCCTTCGCGATTTCCTCCTCGAAGAACGCCATTGCCGTGGCCGTGAGCATTTCGCCGAGAAACAGCGCGGCCAGCCAGCCGGCGCGTTTTCGGACCATGCGGCCGAACGCGACCTTGAGGTAGGGCGCGTCGAGGGCCTCCATGCCGCCGAACTTCAGGAGGTCTTCCGTGCTCTCCGCTTCTACGACATCGATGACGTCGTCGAAGGTGATGCGGCCCAGGAGCTTTCCGGTCTCGTCCACCACGGGAACGGCCGCGACGTTGTAGCGCGCCATGAGCCGCCCGACCTCCTCCTGGTCCTGCTGCGGCTGCACCTGGACGCTCGGCTGCTCCATGACGTCGCCGACCAGCTTGGTCGGCGCGGAGACGATCAGGCGGGCGATCGGGACGATGCCCTTCAGATTGCCCTGGCCATCGACGGCATAGACCTGATACAACTGGCTCTCGTCCTCTTCGCTCTGGCGCCGGATCGCCTCGAGCGCCTCGGCGACGGTGTTGTCCTCACGCACGTTGACCACGTTCGAGGTCATCAAGCCACCGGCGGAATCCTCCGGGTACGTGAGCAGCTTCTCGACTTCGGTCCGATCGGTGATTTCGTCGAGGACTGCCTGCCGCTCGCGGGCGGGCAACTCCGCTACGAGATCCGCGGCATCGTCGCTGGGCATCTCCTCCACGAGCTCCGCGGCGTATTCCGGCCCCACGGCGAGCAGCATTGCTTCGGGATGCTCGGCGGCCTCCATTTCCGCCAGCGCGCTCGAGGCGAGCTCGATCGGCAGCTCGGAAATGATGCGTACGCGAATGGATTCCTCGAGGGCCGACAGCACGTCCGCGAGGTCGGACGGATGGACGTTGCGGGCGCGCGCGAGGAAGGGGTGCAGATCCTCCTGCTCGGCCAGCTCCTTCAGCTCGTCGAGCCTGAGGTCTGGTGCCTCGGGGGCGGTCACGGCGACCCTCCACTCAGCGCAATCGTGCGCACCGGTCCGGGCCGAACCGCCACGCGTTCGACGCGCGTCGCGCTGGCCGCGAGGATATCGAATTCCAGGCCCAGATACGTGAACCGCTCGCCCGGGCGCGGAATGCGGCCCAGGGTCTGCATCAGCAACCCGCCGACGGTCTGGGCTGCGCCGCTGCCGCCCAGGGGCACACCGAGCTTCTCGGCGAGCTCCGTGGTGAGCGCGCTGCCTTCCACCTCCACCACGCGCGTCACATCTGGAGTCGACGAGGATGGCTCGAACAGCTCGCTGACGAGATCGTTGAGCAGGTCCTCGAACGTCACGAGGCCCGCCGTGCCGCCGAACTCGTCGAGGACGACGGCGAGGTGCTGGCCGCCGCGCTGCATTTCGAGCATGAGATCAGCGGCGCGGATGGTGCCGGGAACGCTCAGCGGCGGGCGCACGAGAATCGGATCCTCGGGCTGGCGGCCCAACAGATCGAGCGTGTGCGCGACGCCGGCCACCTGGTCCAGCGAGCCGCGATGCACCGGATAGCGGCTGTATCCGGACTGTTGCAGCACGTGCGCCGCTTCGGCGGTCAGAATGCCTTCGGGAAATGCGACGATCGCCGTCCGCGGCGTCATCAGCTCGCGCACCGGACGATCGGCGAACGCGAGGACACCCGACACGACGGCCATCTCGTCCCGCGTGGCCAGGGCGTCGGTATTGGCGCCCGTGAGCAGCGCGGCGAGCGTGGTGCGCGTGGACCCCTCGCGGCGCGGAATGAACGGCGCCAGTACGCCCCCGAACCGCTCCATGAGCGGCACCGCGCGCCCGACCAGCGGCTCGGCCCACCGTCTTCCCAGGACGCGCGGCACCAGGTACGCCGCGCCGATGAAGACCGGAACGCCGACCGTGATGGTGAAAATCCCGAGGAACGTCGGCGTCGTCGCGGCGAGGAGCGCCGGAATTGCGCCCGCGGCGAGCAGGACGCCCACCGTCGTGAGCATGTTGGCGGTGGCGAGGGTGCGCCCGGGGTTCTGCAACACGCTGACCGTCGCCGCCGAGCCCCGGAGCTTGTACGCCACCCAGCGGGTCAGCTCGTGCTGGCTGACCGTCGCCGCGGCGACGCCCACCGCGGCTGAGACGCCGGCGACCAGCAGACCGACCAGCAGGACCGCGAGGGCGACGCTCATTGCTTCTCGAACGACACCTGAGTGACACGGCGTTGCTCCACGCGCTCTACGACGACACGGTAGCCGTCCAGCGTGAGCTCGTCGCCGGGGCGCGGCACGCGTCCCAGCACCGAGTACACGAGCCCGCCCACGGTCGACACTTCGGCGTGCGCGATCGTCGCTCCCAGCGCTGCCGACAGCTCGTCGAGGCTCGTGCCCCCGTCCACCCAGATGCGTGCGCCATCCTGCCGAATGGCCGGGGTTGTCTCGGTGTCGTGTTCGTCGCGGATCTCGCCGACGATCTCCTCGAGAATGTCCTCGCGCGTGATCAGCCCTGACGTGCCCCCGAACTCATCGACGACGATCGCGATGTGCGCCGGCGTTCCTTGAAAATCGCGGAGCTGGTTGTCGAGCGTCTTGGTCTCCGGCACAAACGCCGCCGGCCGCACCAGCGTCTGCCAGCGCGTGCCCGGCTCTGCGAGCCCCATCGCGATGGGCACGAGATCCTTGCCGAACACCACGCCGCCGATGTTGTCGGGTGAGCCGTCGATGACGGGCAGGCGGGAGTGCTGGCTCTGCCGGAATGCGTCGAGGACTTCTTCGACGGAGGCCGAAATGTCCACGCCCGTCATGTCGAGACGCGGCGTCATGATCTCAACCACCGTCGTATCGGCCAGCGTGAAGACGCCGAGCAGCATGTCACGCTGCGCCACGCCGAGGTCCGGTTGCAACGGCCGTGGCGTGTGCACGATCGCGTGCAGTCCGCGATCCGCCCAGGCGAGCAGCCACAGCAGCGGTCCGAACGGCGCGAGTGTGCGGCGCGCCAGCGGCAACGCGGCCTCCGACACCTCTGGGGCAATCTGCGCCACGCTGCGTGGCAGCGCATCACCAACGATGAACAGCAGCACGGTACCGACGACGAGGGTGACCATGGCTTCAACCCACGGCCGTGTCCACCACGCCACCGCGTTCGCGGTCGCGACCGCACCGAGCACGAGGAGCGCCAGGCGCGCGATGTGGAGTGCGCGATGCAGCGGCACGCGCCGTTCGGCGGCGATCGGCGGTGCGTCGCCCAGGGTGTGCAGCGCTTCCCCGACGGCGGCTTCCTCGCCGAGCGCCAGCAGCGCCGCCCATACCCCGGCGCTGATGGCGACGACGAGCCCGATGAGTTGCAGTGCCGCTTCGGTGAGCATCAGCGAAGGAGTCGTTTGACGTAGCGTTCTTGCAGCCGCCACATCCGTGACCGGGTGCGCCCTGGACCTTCGGGATGATCGAAGCCCAGGACGTGGAGGGTGCCGTGAACGGCCAGTCGCACGAGCTCTTCCTGCAACCCGGCTCCGTTCCCGGCGGCGTTCGCCGCGGCGGCTGGGGAGATGTAGACATCGCCCAGCACGCGGCCGTCCGGCTGCGGCAGGGCGTAGGCGATCACGTCGGTCAGGCCGCGGCGCCCGGTGGCGCGGCGGTTGACCCGCCGCATGGCCGCGGCCGAGAGCAGCGTGATGTCGACGTGCGACCTCGCGGGCGCGCGTTCCCACGCCAACACCCGCTTCGCGACGCGCATCAGCTCGTCAGCGCGCGGCCGCCGAGTGCCAGGCCGCACTGATGCCGCCACTGGACTCCGGGTAGTCGATGCGATTGTGATACATCCCACTCAACACGACCATGAAGGCGGCTTTCACCTGCTCGATCTGCTGCAGCGTGAGCGGGGCTTCATCGAACTGGCCGGCGTTCACCTTGGTGCGCACGATGTGCGCAATCGCCTCAGAGATTTTCTGCGGCGTCAGGTCCTCGAGGACGCGCAGCGCTGCTTCGACCGAGTCGGCGATCATGGAGATCGCGGTCTCCATCGAGCGCGGTTTGGGGCCGGGATAGACAAAATCTTGTGGATCGCGGATCTGCCCGCCGTCGACCTTCTTCGCCTTGTCCAGGAAGTAGGTGATCTCCGTGGTCCCGTGATGCTCCGGAATGAACGCGGCGACCGCATCGGGCAGATGCGCCTCGGCGGCGAGCGCCAGGCCGTCGGTGACGTGCGCCTTGATGATCTGGGCTGACTGGAGCGGCTTCAGCCGGTCGTGCGGGTTGTTCCCCGGAATCTGATTCTCCACGAAGTACAGCGGATTCCTGACCTTGCCGATGTCATGGTAGTAGCAGCCCACGCGGCCCAGCAGGCCGTTCGCACCGATCCGGTTGCACGCCGCCTCGACGAGGTTCGCCATCGCCACGCTGTGCGCGTACGTCCCCGGCGCTTCGAGCGAGAGGCGACGGAGTAGCGGCCGGCTCGGATCGGACAGCTCGAGCAGCGTCAGATCGGTCGTGATGTGGGTGACCGACTCGGCGACCGGGAGCAAAAAGAACGTGAGCCCTGCCGACACCAACCCGTTCAGCGCGCCCCACAGCCCGCGGAGGCCGATTTCCTGGATGGGCCAGCCGCTCGCGAGGCCCAGCGCGAGGGCGCCGGTGAGGTATCCCGCGACGATGATCAGGACGGGCGCGTAGAAGTTGCTCCGGCTCCGCAGCGTCTTCACCGAGAGCGCGGCCGTGACGCCGCCGACGACGCACAGGAATGTCGCCGGCACATCGTGGAAGACCGGCTGCAGTCCGACCACCACAGCCAGAATCATCGCCGCAATCATCGAGACCCTGCCGTTGAACAACACCGTCATCATCATGGCGAGGAACGGCATGAAGACGATTTCCGGATGCGCCGGATAGAATCGCGCGACAAACCCGGCCTGCGCCAAGAGCACCGCGAACAGCCCGCCGATCAGGGCCACCTGACGCTGGTCGCGGTAGGTCTCGCGCCGGTAGAACACCAGCAGTACCCAGAAAATCGACAGGATCAGCGAGTCGCGGAGCAGCGGGCCGAGCACGCCACGGATCGAGTACGTCGTCGCCGCGCCGCGGCGCAACAGCTCCTGGTGCAGCGCCAGCAGGCGCTCGTGGGCTTCGTTCGTGACCACTTCATGCGGCGCCACGATCCGGTCGCCGGCGCGCACGATGTATTTGCTGGGATCGACGCTGCCGCGCAGCTCGTTGCGGCGCCGCTCGGTCTCGAGCTGCTTCGCGATCAGCGTGGGCCGGAAGAACTGGCGCACCAGTTTCAGGTAAAGCACGTCGCCCACGCTCGACCCGGCGTCTGGGTGCAGTTGCTTGGCGCGGCTCAGGTACTGTGCGAAGGTGAGGACCTGGTCGCGCTGCACCGACGACTCGGTGGATCCGCGGCGCACGATCAGCTCCCGGGACTGCTCGACCTGCATCACGCCTGGCCCGGTGACGCCCTGGGCCAGCGTGCGATCGAACACTTTTACGAGTGATTGCTCCAGGGCGCGGCGCTTCCCGCCTTTGCTCACATACGCGGCTTCCTGCAGCGTGACCGGGACGCCGAAATCGCCGGCCGCGCGAATCACCGCCTGGGGACCCTGGTCGACCGCGGCGTCCACCGCGGTAAAGAACGCGGCCATGGTGGTGGCGGCGCTGTCGTAGGCGTGCTGGCGAAACTCGTAGATCGGCTTCGCCGACGCCGCCAGCTCTTCGGACTCGCGCTGCAGCTCGTCTTCCGACTTGTTCACGACGAAGTTGAACGGCGCCACGATCTCCTGGTCGGCCTGCGCTCCCGGCTCGAGCAGCGGCGCGACGTCGGCCGAGCTCGACGGGAAGGCGACATGCACCACCAGCGCGAGCGCGGGGACCCACGCCCAGCGCGCGGCGTGATAGCGCACCTGATCCCGCGTCGGGAGCTTCATCTCAACCCTGCGCGTCCTCGGCGTAGGCGCGAATGATGTCGCGCACCAGCCGGTGGCGGACGACGTCGCCGTCGCCGAGGTAGCAGAAGCCGATTCCCTCGATCCCGGGGAGGATACGCTCGACCTGGAGCAGGCCGGAGTCCTCGCGGTTGGGCAGGTCGATCTGCGTCTTATCGCCGGTGATCACGGCGCGCGAATTCACGCCCAGCCGCGTCAGGAACATCTTCATCTGCATCCCGGTCGCGTTCTGCGCCTCATCCAGAATGACGAACGCGTCGTTCAAGGTGCGGCCGCGCATGTACGCGAGCGGCGCAATCTCGATCATGCGGGTCTCGAGCGCCTTCTGCACGCGCTCGCGCGGCATCATGTCTTCGAGCGCGTCGTACAGCGGCCGCAGGTACGGATCGACTTTCTCCTGGAGATCGCCCGGGAGGAACCCGAGATTCTCGCCGGCTTCCACCGCAGGCCGGGCCAGGATGATCCGGCGCACGCGTTTGCGGGCGAGCGCGTCCACTGCCGCCGCGACCGCGAGGTACGTCTTGCCGGTGCCCGCCGGGCCGATCCCGATGACGATGTCGTGCTCGGCAATCGAGCGGAGATACTCGCGCTGCCCCGTGGTCTTCGGCTGAATGACGCGGCGCAGCCCCGGGAGAATGATCTTTACCGGGTCCGGGGTCGCCCCCGTTCCCGTTCCCCCGCGGCCGAGCTCACCGTGCGCCTCGTCCGATATGAGGCGCTCGACGTCGTGTACGTCGAGATTCTCGCCCATCCGCGCCAGATCGATGAGTGCCTGTGCCACCGCACCGGCACGCTCGATCGCGGCGGCGGGACCGGCGAGCGACAGATTGTCGCCGCGGAGCGAGACGCGCACGCCCAGCCGGCGCGCCAACTCGAGCAGGTTGGCATCATTCACGCCAGCCAACGCCAGCGGATCCACGCCTTCCACAGATAGCCGGTGGACGACGTCGTCGCTCATGGCACCACCTTGATGTGAAGGGCGGCCAAATCCTCGGGCCGTGCCGCCGCCGGCGCGCCCTCGAACAGCGCGCGCGCCGTGGTTGTCTTCGGAAACGCGATCACGTCGCGCAGCGAACCCGCGCCCGCGAGCAGCATGGCCACGCGGTCGAAGCCCACCGCGAATCCCCCATGCGGTGGCGCGCCGGCGGCCAGCGCCGTCAGCAGGAAACCGAACCGTGCCTCGATGTCCGACGCCGACAGTCCGAGATGCGTGAAGACCGTGCGCTGAATGGCCGGGTCTGTGATACGAATCGAGCCCGAGCCCAGCTCGTTGCCGTTGTAGACCGCGTCGTAATGCAGCGCCCGGCAGGCGAACGGATCGCTCTCGAGCTTGCTCACGTCGTCCGGATGCGGCGAGGTGAACGGGTGGTGCGCGAAGACCGGCTTCCCTGTCTCCGGATCGGGCTCGAACAGCGGGAAGTCGACGACCCAGCAGAACGCATGCGCCAGCTTCGGCTGTGGTGCGAGCCGCCGGATGACTTCCTGGCGGACTTTGTCGAGTGCGGGCGACGTCACGCGATCGGGGCCGACCGTCATGAGCGCGACGTCACCGTCGCCCACGCCGATGCGGCCCAGCGCATCGGCCGTGAAGTGCTTGCCCACCGAGCCCGCGACCTGCTCGCCTTGGCGCTTGACCCACGCCAACCCGGGCGCGCCGTGGGTCTTCGCGGTTTCGGCGAGTTGATCGACGTCCTTGCGGGATAAGGTGCCACCACCCCGCACCGCAATGCCCCGGACGCGCGATCCGTTCGTCGCGCTCTGGAAGAACGGCACGGCGAGCGGCTGCACCTGCGTCGTCCAGTCACTGATTGGAAAGTCGTAGCGCAGATCGGGCTTGTCCGTGCCGTAGCGCTCCATGGCCTCACGCCACGTGAGCCGCGGAAACGGACGCGCGATCTTCTGGCCGGCCTCGTCCCACAGCGCCACCAGGACCGTCTCGACCACGCCGGTGACATCGTCCTGCCCCACGAACGACGCCTCGATGTCGATCTGCGAGAACTCGGGCTGCCGATCGAAGCGCAGGTCTTCGTCACGGAAGCAGCGGGCGATCTGGAAATAGCGGTCGAATCCCGAGACCATGAGGAGCTGTTTGTAGATCTGCGGCGACTGCGGCAACGCGTAACACTCGCCCGGGTGCACGCGCGACGGGACGAGATAGTCGCGCGCGCCCTCGGGTGTCGGCTTGGTGAGGATCGGCGTTTCGATCTCGAGGAAGTCGAGCTCGCTGAGTGCGCGCCGCGCTCGCTGCAGCAGCCGGTGGCGCAGGATCAGGTTGGCTTGCAGCTCGGGGCGCCGCAGGTCGAGGTGGCGATGCTTCAGGCGCAGCTCCTCGGCCGGCAGCTCTTCGGTCTTCCCGCGTGCCACCGGAATTGCGGGCGTCGCGGCCGGGCCGGCGACGCGCAGCAACGTGGCGTGCACTTCGATCTCGCCGGTCGCGAGCTCGGTGTTGCGCATCGCCGGCGGGCGGGCCACGACCTCGCCGTCGACGAGCAACACCGCTTCCGCACCGACGGCCTGCGCGCGGGCGACGATTTCCGGCGAGGCCCAACCCGGGCCGACGGCGACCTGCACGAGTCCGTCGCGATCGCGGAGATCGAGAAACACGATCCCTCCAAGGTCGCGGCGGCGGTGGACCCAACCCCCCAGGCGAACGCGTTGTCCGACGTCGGCGGCACGTAGCGCGCCGCAACGGTGGGTCCGCAGGGTTGTCCGAGTCACAGATGCGTCTATGCTCCCCCCCCTCCCCGCTCCGCATCGCACAGCATGCGGTAGAACTCCTGCCCATCCGTGGCCGCGAGCAACTGCGCGCGGGTCGCCTCACGCCGCACCAGCCGCGAGATGCGACTCAACGCCTTCACGTGTGCGCCCGCCTGCGACTCCGGGCCGGCCAGCAGGAAGAACAATCGCACCGGCTCGCCGTCCACCGTTTCATAAGGCACAGGCGAGGGCGCCGTGCCGGCGACCGCGACGAGATTGGCGAGGGCGGGCGTCTTCCCGTGTGGAACGGCTACACCATACCCGATGCCGGTTGGGAATTGCCGCTCTCGCTCCATCACCGCCTGCAGGACATCGGGGGCTGCCCCATTCGCCCCGACCAGCAGCTCCACCAATTCCCGCAATACGCCCTCCTTGCTCTGGGCCCGGATGGGGACCCGGATGCGGTCGGGTGTCAGCAGTTCGGAGAGCCGCAATGGAGTATGTCCAAGTGCCGTAACCGGTTGAAGATAGTTGACTTGAGTTGACGGCGCCACAGTCGTGAGTAAACGTTCGGCATGCAACGCATTGGCCCGCTGGTCGTTGGCCTGCTGACCATCGGCGCGGCGCGAGCTGCGGGGCAGCAGGCCACCGGGACGACGCTGTGGCGGGTGGCTGGCACGACGCTCGCCACGCCGCCTGCACTTGCCCTCGGTCCCGCCGCCGCGATCTGGAATCCGGCGCAGACCGAAGATAGCGCGCGCCTCCTGCTCGCCGTGGAAGCGATTCAAACACCTGCGGCCGTCGATGCCACCGGTCTCATCTCCACGGTGCGTTTCCCCGCAGGATCCCTCGGACAGTTCGGGCTGCTGTTTGGGCGTGTCGGGTTGAGCGACATCACGCAAACGATCGACAGCCCTGATCCCACGGGCAGCGCGGTGGCAGTGTACACCTTCGCGTTTGGCGCCACCTGGTCGCGGCTCCTCGCGGGAACCAGTGTGGGCGCAACGGTCGCGTTTCATGAGACCCGCCTCGACGTCGCCCGCGCTGACCGTTGGACGATCGATGTCGGCGCCAGCCGGGCCTTCGGCGGCGACAGACTGCGGGTCGCCGCCGCCACGCATTTCTTCTCATCGCTCAAAACGAACGACCCGGCCCAGGACGTCTATGCCGGGATCGAGGGACGTGTGTGGAGCGGCACGATGGGGCGGGGCAACAATCGCGTCGTTGTGCGTGGGCGCTACGGCATGTCCTTCGCGCACGGTTTTGCAGCGGATCATCAGTTTGGCCTGGGCGCCGACTTCGCAAAGACCCTCGGCCTCGATCTCATGGTTGTGCGCGAGGGAAGCTACAGCAATGCGGTCAATTGGCGGCCCGCCGGCGCTTTGCGCATCGCGATCGGCAAGTACCGCGTCACGCTGGCGCGTGATGGCGGCGTGAGCGACCTGGGCTCGTCCTATCGCGTCGGTGTCGAGATGCGATTCCGGTGAGCGTCGACCTCCTCAGTCTCACACCGGAGGCCGCGCAGGCGTCGCTGGGCGAATGGCTCGGACCACATGGCGAGCCGCCCTATCGCCTGCGCCAGGTGTTCCCGCGTCTGTGGCAGCGGCCCGTCAGCCGCTGGGCCGAGGCCACCGATCTGCCCGCGTCCCTGCGTGCGACGCTGGACGAAGCGTTCCCGCTGCCGCGATTGACGCTGGCGACGCGGCAGGTCTCGAGCGATGGCACCGAGAAATTCCTCTGGACCCTGGATGACGGCGAGGCGATCGAATCGGTGTTGATCCCGGAAGGCAAGCGTCGGACACTGTGCATCTCATCGCAAGCCGGCTGCGCGCTGGGATGCGTCTTCTGTGCGACCGGCCGCATGGGATTTCGGCGCAACCTCTCGGCCGGGGAAATCGCCGGTCAGGTACGCGAGCTGATGCTGGGCGACCCGGCACTCAAGCCGACAAACGTCGTGTTCATGGGGATGGGTGAGCCGCTGCTCAACTGGGAGGCGGTCGACACGACGCTCACGATACTGAACGGGCCCGAGGGCCTGGGGATTGGGGCCCGGCATATCACCGTCTCGACGGTGGGGATCCTGCCCAATCTCGCCAAGTTTGCGAAACGGACCGAGCAGTTCCGTCTCGCGGTTTCCTTGCACGCTCCGACACCGGCGTTACGGCAGGAGCTGATGCCGATCGAGAAGAAGTACGCGTTGCCCGAGCTGATCGCGGCGCTCAAACAGTTCCGGCGCCGCGTGACGCTCGAGTACGTACTGATCGGAGGGAAGAACGACTCGCTCGAGGTCGCCGATCAGCTGGCGGCGCTGGCGCAGCCGCTCGAGGCGCTCGTGAATCTGTTGCCGTTGCACCCTGGCGGCGCACCGGATCTCACGCCCAGTGCGCGTCCCCAGATGCTTGCCTTCGCGCGGCGGCTCAAACAACGCGGCGTCGAAGCGGTGCTCAGGCGCAGTCGCGGCCTCGATATCAGCGCGGCGTGCGGCCAGCTACGGGTGGAAGTCGAGGGGGCGCGAGCGCGACGCAAAGTCCGCACCGAGGAGCACGCTCACATCGAGTAGCTTCGCGCTGTCGAGCGCGACTTCGACGCGCCCCTGGCCCAGTGCCGCCCGCACCCGCTCGCCGACCTTTGCCGCACCGCGCCGCACGATGATGCGCGTCGAATCCAGGC
Source organism: Gemmatimonadales bacterium (assembly GCA_036395695.1). Classification (GTDB taxonomy): domain Bacteria; phylum Gemmatimonadota; class Gemmatimonadetes; order Gemmatimonadales; family GWC2-71-9; genus 20CM-2-65-7. Next base: position 26,737 of record DASWDA010000093.1, on the reverse strand, counting down.
CACCTTCCCCGGCATTGCCGAAGTACACCACGTCGATCCCCGCATGACGGAGCAGCCGTGTCCCGACGCGGGCGTCACCCGGGCGACCACTGGCGTTCAGCACTTCGACCGTGATGGCCGGGTTCCGATCGCCAGGAATCGGGCGCGTCTTGGTCGAGTCGCCACCGCACCCCGCCATGATGAGCACCAGGACGAGAATCCTCACGGCCGTCCGGCCGTCAGACCGTCCGACCGTCCGACCAGCTGATTCCAGAAATCGACCGACTGCTGCGGAACCGGCCATCCCGAGCGGAGCACCCATTCGAGCCGCCGTCGCGCGACCTCGCGCAGCACTGCATCCCGCTCGGTTGGGACACGCTGCGCCAGATCGGCCCGCTCCGCCGCTGCGAAATCGCGGCCGGGCTCGAGAAAATCGGCGAGATAGAGCATTCGTCCCACGTCGTCCCATTCCACCGAGCCGAGGGTGTGGTGGCGAACCGCGGCGAGCACGCCGGGGTCGCGCTCGCCGGTTGCGGCCGCGCGATCAGCGGCGGCCGGGCCATGCGCAGCCCAATCGGCCAGGGGGGCGTCTCGCAGCGCGTCGTGCAGCCAGCCGGCGCGGAGCCAGCGGTCCCGCTCGTTCGCTGCTACATGCATCGCGTCCGCCCAGCTACTCAGGAGTGCGACGACGCGCTCGATGTGGGCGCGACGCTGCGGTGACGCCTGCGCCCACCCCGGCAGGCTCACGGCGTGACTCGCGGATCCGCCCCGATGCCTTCGCCCAGCACGACGTTGTCGAGGAGACGGGTCTTCCCCACGCGCGCGGCGACCACGCCGACCGTATGGGCCGTGACGCGGGAGACCGGTTGGAGGTTTTCGTCGACGAGCGCGCAGTACTCGGGGATCACGCCGGGCGCATGCATGGCTTCCAGCCCGGCGCGCTGCACCTTCAACGGATCGGCTTCCCCGCCGCGCCAGGTTTGCTCGAGCGTCCGGAGTGCGCGGGACAGCACCAGTGCAGAGCGTCGTTCGTCGGGCGTGAGGTAGCTGTTGCGCGACGACAACGCGAGGCCATCCAGCTCGCGCACCGTCGGCGCGATGTCGATGGTGAGTCCAAAATCGAGGTCCTGGACCATCCGCTTGACGAGCATCGCCTGTTGAAAATCCTTGCGGCCGAACACCGCCACGTCGGGCTCGACGATGTCAAACAGCTTCGCGACCACGGTGAGTACGCCGGTGAAGTGGCCCGGCCGCGCCATGCCCTCGAGTGTGTCCGCCACCGGTCCGGGGACGACACGGACCAGCGGTTCCGCCGGATACATTGCGGCGGTCTCCGGGACGAATACACAATCCACCCCACGCGCCTCGGCCAGTTGGCGATCGCGCGGCAGGTCACGCGGGTAGCGGGCGAGATCTTCGTGCGGGCCGAATTGCAGCGGGTTGATGAAAATGCTGACGACGACGCGGTCAGCGAGCTCCCGGGCGCGGTCCACGAGGCGCAAATGGCCTGCGTGGAAATAGCCCATGGTGGGAACGAAGCCGATGGTGTGGCGGCGAGAGCGCTCGGCGCGAGACCAGGAGCGCATCTCGGTGATGGAGGTGATTTCACGCATGGGGGCGGCGTTAAAGGAAACGGGCGATGGCCTCGCCCGGTAGGGCCGCGCAGGGCTATGGCGCGATGATGCGCACGGAGTCTAGCGTGTGATTGCGCCAGAGATGGGTGTCCGGCAGCCGAACGGTGTCGCGGTCCACGACGATCGAGATGCGCTGCTCGATGAAACCGATGCCGCGAACTCTGAGTGTTTGCTTGCCCCGCGGCACGGCCGGGAGCGCGAACCGACCCAGGCTGTCTCCGAGCACAAACGCCGAGCTACTCGCGAGCTCCACGCGGGAGGGATGCACCGGGTGCCTGCCTGCGCTATCGAGAACGCTACCGACGACCACCGCGCTTGCAGCTGATCGGACGGTCGATACATGTGATGGGCCTCGGGACTGCCACTTGAGGGGCGTGAGTAGTGAGGCCGCAGCTACACGTGGAAAGGACAGGAGCTTCGTGACCGCATTCGCGAGCGGTTCCAAGCGACGACGTGCGTTCAGGCGCACGTAGTAGAAGCCTTCGCCCGTTGGCATCGGTTGTCCGCCCACGACCTCGCCATTGACCGCGTCGATAGCCGCTTGGCGTTCAGTCTGCGTGGCATTGGGTGTAAAGCTCACGAGAATTATGTCAGCGTAGTATTGGTATGACGCGCCGGTGTCTCTGGCAAGATTCTTCGGCGCGCTTACCCAGGCGGGGACCGTGTCAGGCGCGGTTAGGGGCACGCGTGGCCGCTGCGCCGCGACGACAGAAAGCACCGGACTGGGAACGGTCATCGCGAGAACGAGAACCACGACCACTAGAACTCGCGCTTCTTCATCTCCGAAAAGAAGTCGCGACGCTCGATGTCGTCGTCCGAACTGTCGGGCGGGAGCGTCGGGTCATAGCGCTTGCGCGCTTTGGGTTTGGCCTTCGCGGCCTTGGCCATGTTCTTCTTGATCAGCTTTGCGAGCTTTTCGTCTTCCGTCTTGGACACTGCGGACCTCCGGTCCGAAGGATCAATTATCAATAATCAATGATCAATGATCAAGGATCGATGGCGGATCACGATCATTCGACATTGATCATTGATCATTGATCATTTGCCGAATGAGTGCTCCGGCCCCGGGTAGCGGCCCTCGCGCACCTCGGCGGCGAATACCCGGGCGGCCTCGCGCACATCCTCTGCCAGTGCGGCGTACTTCTTCACGAATTTAGCCGAGAATTGATCGTTCAAGCCCAGCATGTCGTGCAGCACGAGCACCTGGCCGTCACAGGCCGGGCCGGCGCCGATGCCGATCGTCGGAATCGACAATGACTTCGTGATCTGCGACGCGAGCGGCGCGGGCAGCAGCTCGAGCACGACCGCGAAGACGCCCGCGTCCTGCAGCGCCGCCGCATCGGCTTTCAGCCGCGCCGCCGCCGCGTCGTCGCGGCCCTGCACGCGGTAGCCGCCCAACGCGTGCACCGACTGCGGCGTGAGGCCGAGGTGTCCCATCACCGGAATGCCGATCTCCACGAGCCGGCGCACCGTCGCGGCCATCGGCTGACCGCCCTCGATTTTGACGGCGTCGCAGTTCGTGTCCTTCATGGCGCGGCCGCAGTTCCGGAGCGCGTCCTCGGGCGAGACCTGATAACTCAGGAAGGGCATGTCGCACACCACCATGGCGCGCTCTGCCCCGCGGCGCACGATGCGCGTGTGATAGATCATCTGATCGAGCGTCGCCGAGAGCGTGGATGGCGCGCCGGCGAGCACCTGGTTGAGCGAGTCACCGACCAGCAGGATGTCGACGCCGCTGGCATCGAGCAGGCGCGCGAACAGGGCATCGTAGCACGTAAGTGCGACGATGCGCTCGCCCTTCTCTTTCATCTCGAGCAAGGTCCGCGTCGTGATGCTAGACATGTTCCCCTTCCAGCTCGGCGATTTCTCGCCGCCAGAAATCGCGGTTCTCGAGCTCCGGATGCGGAATCGTCAGGTGCTGACTCCGCACCGCGTGGGCGCCGAAGCGCACGATGTCGAGGTCGAGCGTCCGCGGTCCCCACCGCTCGCGCCGCGCTCTGCCCCGCTCCGCCTCGATCGCCAGGCAATGCGCCAGGAGCTCCGCCGGCGTGAGCGAGGTCTCGAGGAGAACCATTTGGTTCAAATACGGCGGCTGCGCAACCGGGCCGATCGGCGCCGTCTCCTCGACCCGCGACTCCGCCACGAGCCGGGTGCCGGGCAAGGCCCCCAGGCGTGCCCGGGCGTGCGCCAGATGCGCCGCGCGATCACCCACATTCGAGCCGAGCGCCACAAAGACCCGCTCAGTTGACGTTGGCAAACCCGCGGGTCAAGTCGCGCAGCATGGTGGCCACCTGCTCCAGGTCGCGGGTCGCGCGCTCGAGATCGGTGAGTCCCTCGGCCGCCTGGATGGCGCGGGTGGCGACGTCGTCGGCCTCGACGCGGTTCTGCCCCGCGATGCTGGCGACCGCATTGATGCGCTCGCGCAGCCGCGCGAACGCTTGATTCTGTTCTCCGGCTGCCGCGGTGATCCGCCCCGCATGGGCGGTCGCCTCCGCCGTGGCCGCGACAATCGCGTCGAGCGCTTCGAGCGCCGCGGCGGACAGCTCCTCCACGTCCCCGACGTTCACCTGGCCGCGGCGCATCTGTTCGACGACTTCGCCCACCTGCGTGTGGATGTCCTGGACCAGCTCCCCCGCCTCTGCCGCGGCCGTCGCGCTCTGCTCGGCGAGGCGCCGCACCTCGTCGGCGACCACCGCGAACCCCTTGCCGTGCTTTCCGGCGCGCGCCGCTTCGATCGCGGCATTCAACGACAGCAAATTCGTCATGTCGGCCAGCTCGCGGATCGACGCGATGAACCCGGTGATGCGGCGGCTCATCTGCCCGAGCTGCTGGACCTTGATCGAGCTTTCGCCCACGAAGATTTTCAGGGCGACGAGCCGCTCGATCGCCTCCCGGATCTGCGTGCGATTGCGGCTGGCGACGTCGCTCGCTGCGGTCGAGGCGCGCGCCGCGCCGGCGCCGTCGTCCGACACGCGGCGCGAGACCTGCGCGAGGCTTTCGGTGGCTTCGAGCCCCCCCGAGACCTCGCCCTCTTCTCGCCGTACGCCTTCGCGGATCACGCCGGTGGACTGCGCCACGGCCGCCGCCGCGCCTTTCAACGTTTCGGCCGTCTGGGCGATGCTGGCGAGTTGGCGCGTCATCCGTTCCACGGTCTCGACGAGCGGGCGGCGCAGGTCGGTGATGTGGACGGCGGTCGCCAGCTGGCTCGCGAACGTGGTGATCGTGAGGATGTCCTGGCGCCGGTAGCAGTGTTTCTTGTGATGCTCGAGCTCCAGGGTGCCGATCACCTGATCACCGAATTTGAGCGGCACAATCACGAGGCTCTGGACTACGAGCGGCGCGTCCGCGACGCGCTTGTCGCGCGTCACATCGTCGATCACGACCGTTTCGCCGCTCGCCGCCACGGCCTGGCGCAGGGCGGCGGTATCTTCGGACGGCTCCCCCCTCCCGTCGCGGCCCCGCTCCGAGCGATGGACCAGCGACATCGCACCGTCGTGCAGCCGGTAGATCCGGAAGTCACCCCAGTCGACGAGGCGATTCGCCAGCCGCTCGATTCGCTGGAAGGAATCCTCGAGACTGATGTTCGCCGTGATGACCGCTTCCATCGCGTGGATCTTGTTCAACTCCTCGGCCGAGATCGCTTCTTCGATCATTTGCTTGAGGAGCAGGCCAAGGAAGGTGAGGACCAGCCCGACGAGGATCCAGGCGCCGAACGACCACGCGACGACCGCGCCGACGAAGATCGTCGCCGCGAGCAGCGTCGCGGCATAGGCGATCACCTCGTAACGCACGATCATCAGACGCTCTGCCGGCTCCAGCTTCGCGCGGATGATGAGCGTGAGGTAGAACAGCAGCCGGCCGAACACGAAGTACGCCAGGGCATAGCCCGCGAGGACTGGCAGGAGCTCGATATTCAGAACGGGCGCGCCGTTCGGCATGTCGAGCCAGTGCAGCCCCGCCGCGTAGATGCCAAACGCCCCCACGAGCGTGATGACTTCGCGACCCAGATTGATCCACGCCACCCGCAGGGGCTTCCGTTGCCACAGCGAATCGGTGACGACGGTCGCGCCGGAGATGGCGAGCGCCGTCGCCGGGACGCCGACGAGCAGACTCCCCGCCAGCCCCACGAGGGCGGTCTGGGTCAGGTACGAGTATTTACTGAGGGGGACGGACAGGCCGCGTAGCGCGACCGCGCTGCCGAACAGCACGGCGAGTTCGGGGATCTGCCCCAGCCACCGTCGGTCGACGGCGAGCAGCGCGACCAGCAGGGCACCGCCCACCCAGGCCAGGCCCTGACTGTAGAGTGTGACGAAGCGTGAGACCTTCATGCGTGGACCGCCGCGGCCAGCTCGCGGGTCAGCTGTTCGAGCCTCGAGACGCCGCCTGTTGCGAGGGCGTCCATGAGGGCGCTCCCGACCACGACGCCATCCGCCGAGCGCGCCGCCGCCGCAGCCTGCGCCGGCGTGCTGATGCCAAAGCCGACGGCCACCGGGAGCCGGCTCGCGCTTGCCGCCCTGACGCGCTGCACCTGCGCATCGAGATCGCGTGGCGCATCGGTCCGCGCCCCGGTCACACCGAGGCGCGAGATCAGGTAGATGAATCCCGTGGCTCCGCTCAGGGCGGTTTTCAGTCGTCCGTCATCGGTGGTGGGCGCGACCAGGCGAATCAGATCGAGCCCACTCGTCGTCACGGCACGCTCCACCTCAGGATCAGCGCCCGCGGGAAGGTCGGTGAGGATAACTCCCGCTGCTCCCGCCGCGTGTGCGTCTTTGGCGAATCGCTCCACGCCATACGCCAGCACTGGATTCAGATACGTCATGATGATGACCGGTACTTGGGCCGCGGCTGCACGGATCAAGTCGAGCACGCGCGGGACGGTCGTGCCCTGCTCGAGGGCCGTCTGGGTGGTGCGCTGGACCGTCGGGCCGTCGGCGAGCGGGTCGGAAAACGGAACGCCGATCTCGATGAAGTCCGCTCCGGCGGCCGCGACCGCTCGCAGGGCGTCACGGGAAACAGCAGGCGTGGGAAAACCGGCGGTGAGGTACGGGATCAGCGCTCGGGATGTGCCGAGTGCCCGCCACCGCGAGGCGATGGGGGCGCTCTCAGACAAAGTAATCGCTGACGTTGATACCGTATTTGACCGGGTCGGTGACCTTGACGATGGTGCGCGGGTAGACGTCGTTTGCATTCTTCTCGGAAAGATCGACGACCGTACCCGGATTCAATAGCGCCCCATCGGGTGTCGTCACGAGGCGTACGACCGGGCGGTGGACGTGCGCGACGTCGGGGTTGGCGCTGTGCACCAGCGCCACCTCGTAGGTGTCGAGGATGACGCAGGTGCCGACGGGGTAGATCCCGATCAGGTTGATGAACGCTTTTACCACGACCGGATCGTACCCGCGCCGCGGGTTCTCCCACATCTCCTTGAGTACCTGGTCGGGCTGGATCGGCACGGTCTGATAGACGCGCCGGCTGGTCGCCGCGTCAAACCCGTCGGCGACCGCGATGACCTTGGAGTAGATCGACAGGGTGCGGCCGCGGATCGACTTGGGGTACCCCGTCAGGTCGATCTTCATATGGTGTTCGTAGGCGGCGACCATCCCGCGGTAGGGGATCTCGCCGTAGCCGCGCAACCCGAATAGCGTCAGCACACCCAGCCAGGGGTGGGCCTGCAAGATCCGCCATTCTTCTTCGGTCAAGCCCCCTTCCTTATTTAGGACTTCCAAGGGCACGCGCGACTTGCCGACGTCGTGGAACAGCGCTGACATGCCGAGATCGTAGAGCTGCAGCTTCGTCAGCCCGAGCTTGCGGCCCAGCGCCACCGAGAAGATGCAGACGTTCACGGAGTGCGTGAACGTGTACTCGTCGTAGTCGCGCAGCGTGGTCAGTCCCACCAGGGACGACTCGTTGTTGAGCACCTGATCCACGATGGCCTGGACCGCACGCTTGACTTTTTTCACGTTGGCGGTGCGGCCCATGCGAATACTGTTGATGACTTCCTTGGTGACGGCCACCGATCGCGCGTAGGTGCGCTTGGCGGCTTCCTTCTGCCGCTCTTCCTCTTCGACGTCCTCTTCCGCCTCGAGCGGTGGCTCGACGCTGACGTGCGAGACGCCGCCGTCGCTCAGCTTCTGCGACAGCTCGAACAGCTTGTTGGGATTGGCTTCCTTTGCCGCATAGGCCAGCAGCAGCGAGACGAACACCTGGAGCTGCCGGCGGTCCACGCCTTCGTCCAGGCGGACGGCGCCGATGCCGCATTGCTGGAGGACGTTCAGGATGTGGGAGAACGAGGCGTAGTTGTCGAGGTCCAGGCGCAGCCGCGTCGAGTTTACGAAGATGAATTCACCCTGCAGCCGGATCTCGAGCTCGCGTTCGACGTCCAGGAGCTGCTTCGTCGTCGCGGCGAGATCGTCGAGCGCCTTCTGGACCTGCGTGTTCTCGATCGGATAGAGCTTGAGCGAGCGGAACGCCGTGTAGAGGACGATGAGAAAGTCCCGCCCGGCATGCCGCAGGAAACCGTCCGTCGTCTGGACGGTCTCCATCATCGAGGGCCGCTTCCCGCCTCCGCCCGGTGCCGTCATGCCCGCTCGGCTCCCCCACCCCCCACTTCGCGCAGCGCCCGGCTGACGGCGTTGCGCACCAGCGGCTCCTTGTCCTGCGCGACTTTCTGGAGGATATCGCGCGCCGCGGGCGTGCGAATCTTGCCGAGCGCCATTGCCGCGCAGGCGCGTGTCTCGGGATCCTCCTTCCGCGCCAGCAGGCCGCCCTTCCCCACGAGCAGCTTCTCGAGCGTGCCGATCCCCGCTTCCCCGGCCAACGCGCCGTAGGCTTCGAAGAACGTCATTTTCTCGGTCAGGTCCGCATCTTTCAGCTTATTCCCGACGACGGCGGCTTCGATCCGCGAGAATGCGTTCCGATGGCCGCGCTGGCCGAGGAACTTGACCGCCGTGATGCGTACGTCCCGCTCCACATCATCGATGGCCTTCTCGAGCAGACGGGTCGCACCTGGGCTGCCGATCGTCGTCAGGGCTTCCACCACCGCGAGCTTCAGGTCGCGCTCGCCCCGCTCGAGCAGCGGACCCATCCCGTCCGGCGCGCCCGGCAGCTTGAGGCGCCCCGCGAGCCGGACCATCTCGAGCTGCACGGCGGGGTCGGCACTGGCGAGCGCCTTCAGCACTTCCCCCGCGTGCGCCTGGGCGAGGCGCTCGGCTGAGTTTTGCACCAGGGCCTTCACGCGCTCGTTGGTCAGCTTGGGAAGCCAGCCCATGAGCGTGCCGAGGGCGTCGGCCCCGAGCTCTCCAAACAACTCGCTCAGCTCGTCTTCGGTCGGGTGGCGCGTCGCTTCATCCAGCGACTGCAGCAGCTGCGACAGCGCGTCGGCCTGGGACAGGCGACCCGGAAGCCCCTCGAGGATCTGCTTGTGCTCGGGAATGAGCTCGCGGGCGCGCTGGAGAATGACCTTGCATTCCCGCAGGATGAACGCCACCGAGCGGAAATCCCCCGCACCCAGCAGGTAGGGGATGAAGTTCTCGACGATCGAGAGCAGCTCGGCGCGGACCGTGCCGTAGGTCTGCAGCTCGAGCAGATCGAACAACATCGCGAGCACGTTGCCGCGCAGATCCTGGGCGTATTCGCGCTCGACCTCTTTGTGGAGATACTCGATCTCCTTGTCGTCGAGGAAGTAGAGTGTCGTGTCGAAGTCGTCGATCGACACGAGCCCTTCGCGCTTGGGGGGCGCCTCCTCCTCCACCTGGCGCCGCACCGTCGTCGGGTCCGCCGAGCCGGCGTCGCCCCCGGGGGTGCCGCCGCCGCCGCTGATCGTCGGCGCGCCCTTCTCCGCCCGCTCGATCGGTACCGCGTTTTCGCTGGCGAGCTCGCGGAAGGTGTAGGTGACCATCTGGAAGTCTTCCGCCCAGAGCAGCGTCAGCAGATCGTCGGCCGCGTCCGCCTGCAGGTTCTTCGCCTGCTGCAGCACCGCGAGGAAGCGCACGATCTCCAATTCCTCGACGCCCGGCTTGAACGTGAGCGAGCGGACACCGTCCTTGAAGAGCGTCCACGCGATGCTTTCGTTGCGCTGGTCCTGGTGATAGACGACGTGATCTTCCCAGCGGATCTCCGTCTCGCCGATGTCGAACACCAGATCGTCCGTGGCTTGCCAGATCTGGCGGAACGCGTTGCGAATGTTGTCGACGGCTCGCTGATAGACGGGATTGTTCGGGAGGTACAACTGCGTCGCCCGCATCCCCTTGCTGACGACCTGCATCAGCTCCTCGACCTGCGACGGCGGGAGGGCTAGCTCGGGTATCTCGGCCTGCGGATTCGTCAGATCGCTGCTCCCGTCAGCTCCGCGACCATGGCGACGTCCTTGTCGCCACGGCCACTCAGGTTGACCAGGATGAGTTCGTCAGAGGCTCGGCGGCGTTTCATCACCCACGCAATGGCATGGGCGCTCTCGAGAGCCGGCAGAATGCCTTCTAATCGCGAGAGGGCCGCAAATGCTTCCAGAGCCTCCCGGTCCGTCACGGCTTCATACAATACGCGCCCCGTGTCTTTCAGGTAAGCGTGCTCGGGGCCCACCCCCGGATAGTCGAGACCCGCCGAAACGCTGTGCGCCGGTTGGACTTGTCCGTCGGCGTCCTGGAGCAGGTAGCTCTTGCTGCCGTGGAAGACGCCGGGACGGCCCGCGCCCAGCGTGGCCGCATGTTTCTGCGTTGCCACACCCTCACCGGCCGCCTCGACGCCTACCAGTTGGACCGCTTTATCGTCCAGAAACGCCGTGAAAATGCCCATCGCGTTCGACCCGCCGCCGACGCACGCGACTACCGTGGCCGGCAGACGCCCCACCTGCGCCAACATTTGGGCGCGGGCCTCCCGCCCGATCACCGATTGGAAATCCCGCACCAGCCTCGGAAATGGATCGGGTCCCACGACCGAGCCGATGATGTAGTGTGTCGTGGTGACGTTGGTGACCCAGTCGCGCAGCGCTTCATTCGTTGCGTCCTTGAGGGTGCGCGTGCCTGACGTGACGGGCACCACTTTCGCGCCCATCAGCTCCATGCGGTACACGTTGAGCCGCTGCCGGCGCATGTCCGCTTCGCCCATGTACACGACGCACTCGAGCCCAAACCGCGCGCACACCGTGGCGGTCGCCACGCCATGTTGGCCCGCGCCCGTCTCGGCGATGATACGCGGCTTGCTCATGCGCTGGGCCAGCAGCACCTGTCCAAGGGTGTTGTTGATCTTGTGTGCCCCGGTGTGGTTCAGGTCCTCGCGCTTGAGCAGAACCTCGGCACCGACCTGCGCGGACAAGCGCGGCACGGTGGTGATGGGCGTTGGGCGACCGACATAGTTCTTCAGCAACGCCTCGAGCTCGGCCCAGAACCGCGGATCCTGGCGCGCCGCATCGTAGACGTGCGCCAACTCCTCGAGCGCATGCATGAGCGTCTCGGGGACGTAGCGGCCGCCATAGGGCCCGAATCTGCCCGTTTCAGTTGCGGTCATTGCTCTTCCCACCCTGAAGGGTGGGCTCGGCCAACATTGTCCTTAAGGACACTGATTGCCGAGCGCAGGCTTTAGCCTGTGAAATCACGATCGAACTCCCGCGTGTCTTTTCACGCCCACCAACGCTCTGACCGCCTGCTCGGGATCCTTCTGTCGCGCGACGCTGGTGCCGACAAGCACGAAATCGGCGCCGGCGGCCGCGACCCGCTCCACATCCGCCCGGCTGTTGATACCGCTCTCGGCGACGACGGCAATATTACCGGGCACGTCCCGAATCACCGCTTCTGCCGCTCGCAAGTCGACCGCAAAGGTCGTGAGGTCCCGCGCGTTCACGCCGATCGCACCCGGCGCGGCGGCGAGTGCCGGCTCGAGTTCCGCTGCCGAGTGAACCTCGATCAGCGTCGGCAAATGGCAGGCGGCCGCCGCCCGCGCGAGGGCCTGCAGCCTGTCCGGGGCCAGCGCGCGCACAATCAGCAAGACCGCACTCGCCCCGGCCGCTCTCGCCTCCATTATCTGCAGCTCGTCGAGGATGAAGTCCTTGCGCAGCACCGGCACCGGCACCGCCGCGGCGACACGCTCCAGATCCTCGATCGAGCCTCCAAAGTGCGTTTCGTCCGTGAGCACCGAAACGGCCACGGCGCCCCCGCGGACGTATGCGCGCGCGTGCTGTACGGGATCCAGATCAGGCCGGATATCTCCCTGTGAGGGCGAGCGGCGTTTCACCTCGGCGATCAGTCCCACGGTGTCGGTAGGCTCCTGGAACGGTCGCACCGGTGGGGCGGCGGCGGCCTGCCGTTCCAGATCGCCAGCCCTCCTCTTAAGAGCCTGGACCCGTGTCCGGGTTACGGCCAGAATAGCGTCCAGCGAGAGCGTGAGCGGGTTATCTGACATGCTTGCGTTCGGTCGTTATTCGGGTAGATTGTGGTTCGGTAAATCTTCGGAGCCATTATGCCGGTCACGCGGCGCCAGCGCGAGATTCTCGATTTCATCGGGAAACACATCGAAGAGAAGGGGTACGCCCCCAGCTTCGAGGAGATAGCCCGCCAGTTTGGGTTTCAGTCGCTGGCGACGGTCCACGAGCACCTCACGAATCTCGAGCGCAAAGGGTACATCCGGCGCACGCACAACGAGAGCCGGGCGATCGAGGTCGTTCCGCCCAAGGGTCAGACCGGGGCGACGGAGTTGCCGTTGCTGGGTCTGGTCGCTGCCGGCGCGCCGATCGAGGCGGTGACGGAGGGTGAAACCATCGCCGTACCCGATGAGCTGCTGCCCCGCCGTGGCCGCAGCTACGTCTTGAAGGTGCGCGGCGACTCCATGATCGACGAGCATATCAAGGACGGCGACTATGTCGTCGTTCAGGAACGCAACCAGGCCGATGCCGGCCAGACCGTCATTGCGCTCGTCCATGGAGAGGGCGCCACGGTGAAGCGCTTCTACCGCGAGCCCGGCGGGTGGATCAGGCTGCAGCCGGCCAACGATTCGCTCCAGCCGCTGCGGCTCAACGAGCGCGATGTCATCGTGCAGGGAGTGGTGGTCGGCGTCATCAGGAAATACTAGCCGTCGCTTTGCGCAGCCGATCGAGTGCGGCGCGTGCCGCGCCGGATGCCACCACTTCGCGTGCGCGACCGATTCCTTCAGCCAGCGACGCCGCGATTCCCGCCACGTAGATCGCCGCACCGGCGTTCAGCAGCACCGCAGCAAGCCCCGAGGGATCGGCAGAGCCATTCCCCAGAATCCGCTCCAGGCGCTCGGCGTTGGCGGCCGGTTCCCCACCCTGCAATTCTCCGACGTCCTTGATGCCGAGGCGGAAGCGCTCAGGATCGATTTCCCAGCTCCGCACCGTGCCGTCCTTCACCTCCCATACATCCGTCACCCCGTGCGGAGAGATCTCGTCCATCCCGATGCGTCCATGCACGACGAGCGCATGCTCGGCGCCAAGCCGGGCCAATGCCGCGGCCACGATCGCGGCACGATCAGGGTCGGCGACACCCACCACCTGCCGCCGCACGCCCGCCGGGTTCGCGAGCGGTCCGACCAGGTTCATGAGCGTCGGAGTCCCCAACTCTCGTCGCACCGCACCAACGTGCTTCATCGCCGGATGGAAGTTGGGAGCGAACAGGAAGACGACACGAGCTTCGTTCAACACGCGACTTGCGCTCGGCGCGTCGAGCACGATCCGGACGCCAAGCGCCTCGAGCACATCCGCGGAACCGCACCGTGACGTAAACGATCGATTGCCGTGTTTGGGGACCACCGCTCCGGCGCCGGCGGTCACGAGGGCGGCGACGGTCGAGATGTTGAACGTGGGCACGCTGCCGCCGCCGGTGCCGCAGGTGTCGACGAGGTGGTTTTGCGTCGCGGTGACGCGCACCATCGCGTCGCGCAACGCACGCGCGGCGCCGGCCAGCTCGTCGGCGGTTTCGCCTTTGGCGCGGAGCCCCATGAGCAGCGCGCCGATCTGCGCGGGCGTGGCCTCGCCGCGCATGACGACGCCGAAGACCTCGGCCGTCTGGTCTTCGGAAAGCGCTTGACGATTGGCGAGCGCGCCCAGCGCGCGGCGCAGCGGTGAGTCCATGAGGAGTTAAGGCTATCACCCTTGTCAAATAGTGACAACGAGTTGCATCTTTCCCGCGTGACAAGCCGCCCCTTCTTAGCGGTGATTCAATACGACGGGGGGGGCTTCGCAGGATGGCAGCGCCAGCCTGCGGACCGCACGGTCCAAGCCGAGTTTGAAGCGGTCCTCGAGCAGCTGATGGGGCGGAAGACCGCAGCGACCGGAGCCGGTCGGACCGACGCGGGCGTGCATGCGCTTGGGCAGGGCGTCAGTTTCCTCGGCACGGAGCGCTGGTCCGGAGATGCAGCGGGTTTGCGCCGCGCGCTCAATGCCTTGTTGCCGCAGGGGATCTGGGTTCAGCAGGTGCACTCGATGCGGCCGGGTTTCGATGCGCGGCGCAGCGCGACGGCGCGCCGCTACCGGTACCTGATCGGCACTGACGAGGCAGCCGCGTCGCCGTTTCGCAAGCCGTACGAATGGGCCCTCGCTCGCGCGCTCGATCTCGGTTCACTGGAGAGCGCCGCAGCGGCCTTGCTGGGAGAGCACGACTTTCGCGGTCTGGCTGCGGCCGGCGCGAACACCGCTCACTACCGATGCCGCGTGGCGCTAGCGCGATGGGCGCCGCGAGCGGACGGAGTGGGGATGGCGTTCTCGGTCGAGGCCGATCGATTCCTGCATCACATGGTGCGCTTCATCGTGGGCACCATGGTCGATATCGCCCTCGGCCGGCGCCCGCCGGCGGATTTCCCCAGTCTGCTCGCAGCGACCGACAACCTGGCGGCCAGCCCGCCTGCCCCGCCCCAGGGCTTGTACCTGGACGCGGTGCAGTATCCTCCGGAACTCTACGCCGAGGAGTCCGAGACATGAAGTTTTTCCTCGACACCGCAAGTCTGAAGGACATCAGCTGGGCCGCCCAAGCCGGTTTGATCGATGGCATCACGACCAATCCGTCGCTCTTGTCCAAGCAAGCCGGTGACCTCGATCCGCGCGACGTCCTCAAAGAGATCTCCTCGCTCGTGGACGGACCGGTCTCGGCAGAGGTGGTCGCGATCGATGCCGAGGGCATGGTCAAGGAAGGGATCGAGCTCGCGAAGATCGCCGACAACATCGTCGTAAAGATCCCGATGCTCGAGGACGGGATGATCGCGGTGCGCCGGCTTGCCGCGTCCGGTATCCGCACCAACGTGACGCTCTGCTTTTCGAGCGTGCAGTGCCTCATCGCGGCGAAAGCCGGAGCCTCGTACGTGAGCCCGTTCATCGGCCGGCTGGACGATGTGGGACAGGAAGGCATGGATGTGATTCGCGAGGCCCGGGCGATCTTCGATAACTACAACATCGAGACCGAGATTCTCGCGGCCTCGATCCGCCATCCGCGTCACGTCGTGGAGGCCGCGATGATCGGCGCCGACGTCGCGACCTTGCCGCCCGAGGTCCTGAAGAAGCTGCTGCTCCACCCGCTCACCGACCGCGGCCTCGATCAGTTCCTCGCCGACTGGAGCAAGCTGGTCGCGCGGGCGAAGGCCGCGGTTTGAGCTGGGTCTCGCCGCTCTCCGCACGCTACGCCTCTCCCGCGATGCAGGCGCTCTGGGGCGAGCGCCGCCGCATCGGCCTGTGGCGCCGGCTGTGGCTGGCGCTCATGCAGGGGCAAAAGGATCTGGGAGTCGGGATCCCGGATGCAGCAGTGAATCAGGTTCGCTCGCACCTGGACGACGCTGACCTCGAGAAAGCGGCTGAGTACGAGCGCCGGCTGCGCCATGACGTGATGGCGCACATCCATCACCTCGGCGATCAGGCGCCGGCCGCCCGCCCCTTCATTCATCTGGGCGCCACGAGCGCCTACGTCACCGACAACGCCGACCTGGTGTTGATGCGCGAGGCGATGCAATTGCTGCTCGGGCGGATCGGCGCCGTCCTCGTCGCGATGGGCAAGGTGGCGCGACGCTATCGGGCCCTGCCCTGCCTCGCCTACACGCATTTCCAGCCGGCCCAGCTCACGACCGTGGGCAAGCGCATGACGCTGTGGATGCAGGATTTCGCGCTCGATGCCGAAGAGCTGCTCCATCGCATCGCGACGCTGCAATTCCGCGGCGTGAAAGGGACCACCGGCACCCAGGCGAGCTTCCTCGATCTGTTCGACGGCGATCACGCCAAGGTCGCCGAGCTCGACATTCGGGTGTCGCGCGCGATGCGGTTCGATCACGTCCTGCCGATCACCGGCCAGACCTACACGCGTAAGCTCGACGGTCAGGTGCTGGCGGTGCTGTCAGGCATCGCGCAGTCGGCGGCGAAGTTCGCGACCGACCTGCGGCTGTTGCAACACGAAGGCGAGCTGCTCGAGCCATTCGAGAGTGAGCAGGTCGGATCTTCCGCCATGCCCTACAAGCGCAATCCGATGCGGGCGGAGCGCATGACGAGCCTTGCGCGGTTCGTGATCGAGCTGGAAGGCAACGCCTGGCACACCGCGGCCGCGCAATGGCTCGAGCGCACCCTCGACGACAGCGCCAACCGCCGGCTCGTCATTCCCGAGGCGTTTCTGGCCACCGACGCGATTCTGGTGCTCGCGACCAACGTGGCGGCGGGTCTCGAGGTGCGCGAGGACACGATCGGGCAGCACATCGCCAAGGCGATGCCGTATCTCGCCACGGAGCGCCTGTTGATGCGGGGCGTGAAAGCCGGCGGCGACCGCCAACAGCTACACGAAGTCATCCGCGCGCAGAGTCTCCAGGGCGCTGACGATCTGCTCGACCGCCTGGCCCGTGCCCCCGAGTTCAAGCAGCTCGGCGTACGAGCTATGCGCGAGGAGCTGGATCCGGCGGCGTACGTCGGGCGCGCGCCAGAGCAGGTCGATGAGTTCCTCGATCGAGTGCTTCCCGATCTGATGCGTTCCATTCAAGCGGCCGCACCTGCGGCGGCCGTCGCGGAGGTTCAGGTATGACCGGAGGAGTACTGGTGCAAAGCAAGTTGCCCCTCCCGCTCCTGCGTCGCGGGAAGGTTCGGGAGGTGTACGAGGTCGACGAGGGCACGCTGCTTCTTGTCGCCAGTGATCGCGTGAGCGCATTCGACGTCGTCATGCGCGAAGCGGTGCCCTTCAAGGGCGCCGTACTCACCCAGCTGAGCGCATTCTGGTTCGAGCGACTCAAATCCGTCATGCCGCATCACCTCCTGACGGCCGACGCCGACGAAATCGTAGCGCGAGTCCCGGCGCTCAGTCCGCACCGTGACGAGCTGCACGGCCGCGCGATGCTGTCGCGCCGCGCCACCACCGTGCCGTTCGAGTGCGTCGTCCGCGGCTATATCTCGGGCTCGGCCTGGGCGGAGTATCAGAGATCGGGAACGCTCGCCGGCGAGCCGATGCCCCAGGGGCTCGTCGAAAGCGCCCAGCTCGATCCCCCGATTTTCTCGCCCGCGACCAAGGCCGAGCAGGGGCACGACGAAAACGTCACCTTCGATCACGTCGTGAACGGCCTCGGCCGACTCACCGCCGAGCGGCTGCGTGGCGCGAGCCTGGCCCTGTACGAGGCGGGCCGCGATTACGCGGCGAAGCGCGGCATCATCATCGCCGACACGAAATTCGAGTTCGGCACGACGCCGCAGGGTGAGCTGATCGTGATCGACGAGATCCTGACGCCCGACTCCTCGCGGTTCTGGCCGGCCGACCGCTACCAGCCCGGGCACAGCCAGCCGAGTTTCGACAAGCAGCCGCTGCGCGATTACCTGGCGGGTCTGAAACACCAGGCCAAGTGGAATGGCGACGCTCCGCCCCCGCCCTTGCCGTCCGAGGTGGTGAACGCGACGAGCGAGCGCTACCGGGACGCCTATCGGCGCATTACGGGGAAAGCACTGGATGGCGCTTCGTGACTGAACAGGCTAAAGCCTGTGCTCGGCGAAGCACTGTCCTTAAGGACAATGAAGTGCCGAGCCCACCCTTTAGGGTGGGAATTCAGTGAGGATCGCACGCGAAGGATGGCCCTTCATCGCGATTGCCTGGCTCGTGACGCTGGCCGCCGCGTTCCTGTGGTGGCCGGCGGCGATTGTCCTGGGCATCCTCGCGGTGTGGGTCGTGGCATTCTTTCGAGATCCGATTCGCCGCGGTCTGCGCGGTGACCGCTTCGTCGTGGCCGCGGCCGAGGGCCATGTGGTGCACGTGATCGAGACCGACGAGCCGATGTATGTAAAGGAACGGTCGGTTCGCATCTCGATCTTTCTGTCCGTGTTCGACGTCCACGTGAATCGCTATCCCGTGGACGGGACGGTCGAGCTGGTGCACTACAACAAGGGCAAGTTCCTGCATGCCGCCGACGAAAAAGCGAGCCTCGACAACGAGCAGTCATCGATCGGCATGCGGGGACCGCATGGGCGGGTGCTCGTGCGGCAGATCGCCGGGTTGATCGCCCGCCGCATCGTCACCGATTCGAAACCCGGTGACCGGGTCGCGCAGGGCGCGCGTCTGGGGCTGATCCGGTTCGGCTCACGCACCGACGTCTTCCTGCCACTCTCGGCGCGCCCGGCCATCAAGGTCAAACCTGGCGACCGCGTGCGCGTCGGCGGGACCGTCCTGGCGGAATACGCGTGAGACCACCGCCGCTGCCGCTCCGCCGCGTCGTCATTGTCGTGCCGAGCCTGTTCACGCTGTTCAATCTGTTCTTCGGGATCTGGTCGATGGTCCTCGCGACGCGCGGCGAGTTCTACCGCGCGGGCTGGTTCATCGTCTTCGCCGGCATTCTCGACACGCTCGACGGGCGCGTCGCCCGCATTTCAGGAACCGGGACCCGCTTCGGCGCGGAGCTCGACAGCCTGGTCGACATCGTGAGCTTCGGGGTCGCGCCCGCATTCCTCATGTATCAAGTCGAGTTCACGACCGGCGGCCAGGCGTCCTGGATCTTCTGCTACTTCTACGTCATGGCGGCGGCGATCCGGCTGGCGCGTTTCAACATCACCCAGGCTGGGCGCGCCAAGGCCTATTTCATCGGCCTGCCCTCCCCGGCGGCCGGGATGACGCTCGCGACCTTCTATCCGTTCACGCAGACGGAATTGTACGCCTCACTGCACGGTGTTCCCTGGCACCTCACACTCACATTCCTGATGATCGCGTTGACGATTCTGATGGTGAGCAACGTGCATTATCCGACGCTTCCCCGGGCCGGCTTCCGCACAGCCAGCGGACTATTGGGACTCGCGCTGATTGTTGTTATCCTGGTATTCGGCATCTGGCAGCATGATGTGTTCCTGTTCCCCCTGGGGATCGCCTACATGATCTACGGCGTGGGGCGCGCGATCCTGCTCGGCTTCTTCAGGGCCCCTACAGAGGATGAGGAGGCAGAAATCGCTGGTCCGATCGTGATCGACGAGAGCGCGCAGAACTACGGTGGACCCCGGCGTCCGGGCAGCGGCGCCGGCGGTGCGGCATGAGCGCCTACACCGTCGAAATCCGGGTGATGCCTCGCGCATCCTTGCTCGACCCTCAGGGTCAGGCGGTGCAGCACGCGCTCCAGGCGCTCGGCTTCGGCGACGTCGGCAATGTCCGGGCGGGCAAACACCTGGTGTTACAGGTTCAGGCGGCGACCCGTGACGAGGCAGCGGCGAAAGCTCGCACCATGTGTGACCGCCTCCTCGCCAATCCGGTGACCGAGGATTACGAATGCAGCGTGTCGCAGTAGTCGTCTTCCCCGGCTCGAATTGCGACGCGGACACGCTCGACGCGGCCCGCGCGGCGGGGTCGGACGCCTATTACGTCTGGCATCGCGACACCGACCTGAAACAGCCCGATGCGGTCATCCTGCCGGGCGGCTTCAGCTACGGCGATTACCTTCGCTCCGGGGCGATCGCCCGCTTCTCGCCGGTCTTGCGCGCCGTGACCGCTCATGCGCGTGCCGGCGGCGCGGTGCTCGGCATCTGCAACGGCTTCCAGATTCTGTGCGAAGCCGGCCTGCTGCCCGGCGCGTTGATGCGGAATGCGCGACTCAAGTTCCTGTCGCGGCCGGTGCGGGTGCGCGTCGAAGCGACGGATACACCGTTCACATGCCGTTACGAGCGCGGCGAGGAGCTGACGCTGCCGATCGCGCACGGTGACGGCCGCTACGTCGCCGATGCACCGACGGCGGCGGAAGTCGAGGCCAACGGGCAGGTGGTGTTGCGGTACGTCACGGAGAACCCGAACGGGTCAATGCAGGATATTGGCGGCGTGTGCAACGCCGGCCGCAACGTGGTGGGAATCATGCCGCACCCGGAGCGCCGCAACGCGCAGGTTCTCGGCGGTCAGGATGGCGCCCGCGTATTTCTCTCTCTGGAGGCTCGCAATGCGACGCAGCACGCTGGCGATTTGCGCGCTGTTGACGGTCGCCACCTTAGGGTGTGATCAGGTCGACGCCGCGAAGACGAAGCTGAAGCTGGCGTGGGACAAGTTGCGGGGGCGCTCGACCACGCAATCCCCGCCGCCGGCGCCCGTGCGTCCCGCGACCGATACGGCGGCTACGCGCGTCGCCAGCGTACAGGAACAGACACGCCCGCAGCGTCCCGGTCCCCCTGCGGCACCTCCGGGACAGGCGTTCTCGCGCGACGTGCCCTACGTCTCCAAAGATACCGGCACCGTGAATCCCGGCATGTCCGAGCGCGAGGTCTATGAATTGTGGGCCGCACCCCTGGCCGTCCGGCGGGTCGGTAAGTACACCTATCTCTTCTTCCGCAATAGCTGCGAATACACCTGCGGCACGATGGACGTGGTGACGCTGGAGAACGGGAAGGTGGTGGATGTGATCGCGCGCTGGGACGGCCACCGCTATTCGGGCGAATCGTCGTCGCCCCCCGGGCGCGTTCCGGTGGCGAACCCGGGGGATTCACTTCACATCACGCCCCCGCCCCCACCGCCCAACCCATGAGTCACGACAAGTCGACCAAGAACGAAGACCAGTACTTTGCTCGCCGCGATGCCGATCTGCTCCGGCAGCAGCGCGCGGCGGCGCAGCAGGCCGCCGCGGAGACGGAGCGCAAGAAACATTTCATGAAGTGCCCCAAGTGCGGCTACGACCTGATCAGCGGTGACTGGGACGGCGTGCAGATCGACCAATGCACGCATTGCCACGGCATCTGGTTCGATGCGGGGGAAGCCGAGTCGCTGATGAAGACGTCGGCGCCGAACATCCTGGCCCGCGTGTTCCGCGCGGTCGCGAAGGGCGTGACACGGAAGTGACAGATCCGAAGGTCACACCGGAGCTGGTGCAGGAACACAACCTCACAACCGAAGAGTACGAGCGCATCCTCGCAATGCTCGGTCGGACGCCCACCTTTCCCGAGCTGGGCATTTTCTCGGCCTTGTGGAGCGAGCACTGCTCCTACAAGCACTCGCGACCGATTCTCAAGACATTTCCCACCACCGGCCCGCAGGTCGTCCAGGGCCCGGGCGAGAACGCGGGCGTATTGCGCCTGCCGGGCGGCTGGGCCGTCGCTTTCAAGATCGAGTCCCACAACCATCCGTCGGCGGTCGAACCCTATCAGGGAGCGGCAACCGGTGCCGGGGGCATCCTGCGCGATGTATTCACGATGGGCGCACGACCCGTGGCGCTGCTCAATAGCCTCCGCTTCGGCCCGCTCGACGACGCGCGCAACCGCTATCTGTTTGCGGGCGTGGTCCGCGGCGTCGGCGACTACGGCAACTGCGTCGGCGTCCCCACCCTCGGCGGTGAGGTCGATTTCGCGACGGGCTACTCCGGGAATCCGCTCGTCAACGCGATGTGTGTGGGAGTGTTGAAGGAGAAAGATCTCATCAAATCCGCCGCGCATGGCGTGGGTAATGTGCTCCTGGCTGTCGGGTCGAGCACTGGGCGGGACGGGATCCACGGCGCTTCGTTCGCGTCCGAGGAACTCACGAAGGAAAGCGAGCAGCGCCGCCCCCAGGTCCAGGTCGGCGATCCCTTCACGGAGAAGCTGCTGCTGGAAGCAAGCCTCGAGCTGATTGCGTCAGGCCACATCGTCGCGATCCAGGACATGGGCGCCGCGGGACTGACGTCGTCTTCGGCCGAGATGGCGGCGCGTGGTGGGGTTGGCGTGGAAATCGATCTGTCCACGGTGCCCACCCGCGAGCCGGGAATGACGCCGTACGAGATCCTGCTGTCGGAATCACAGGAGCGCATGCTGGTCGTGGCAAAGAGCGACCGGATCAAAGACGTTCAGGCAATCGCGGCGAAGTGGGAGCTTACCGCGACTCCGATCGGCAAAGTCACGGCTGACGGCATGTACCGGTGCACGTGGCAGGGCAAAGTCGTCGTGGAGATCCCGGGGCAGAAGCTGGTCGACGACGCCCCGGTCTACTATCCGGATGCGAAGGAAGACCCGCAGATCGCGAAGCTTCGAAACGCAGCTCCCACGCACGACGCACGACGCACGACGCCGAGCGATGCCCTGCTCCGACTACTCGACGCACCGTCGATCAGTTCAAAGAAGTGGGTCTTCGAGCAATATGATTCCACCGTCCAGGCCGGCACCGTCATTCCCCCAGGTGGCGACGCCGGGGTGCTGCGTGTGCGTCATGAGGACTTCGGGATTGCTGTGAAGACCGACTGCAACAGCCGTTACGTACGGCTCGATCCGTACGAGGGCGGCAAGGCGACGGTCGCCGAGGCAGCGCGCAACGTTGCCTGCACCGGCGCCCGGCCACTCGGCATCACCGACTGTCTCAACTTCGGCAGCCCCGAGCGACCCGCGGTCTTCTACCAGTTTCGCGAGGCCTGTCGCGGCATCGCGGATGCCTGCCGGGCGCTCGGGACGCCGGTCACCGGCGGCAATGTGTCCTTCTACAATGAGAGTCCCACCGGCGCCGTGGATCCTACGCCGGTCGTCGGAATGATCGGCTTGCTCACGCGCGCCGACCGCGCCGTGCCGAGTCACGCGCGCGCACCGGGTGACGTCGTGTTCGTCTTGGGTGAAACGCGGGCCGAGCTGGGTGGCTCGGCGTACTGGGAGGTGTGTCAGGAGTTCAGGGGCGGCCAGCCGCCTCGTGTGGACCTGGAGGCAGAAAAACGTCTCATCGAGCTCCTGGTAACCGGTGCTGAGCGCGGCCTCCTCCATTCCGCTCATGATTGTTCGCAGGGAGGTCTGGGCGTCGCGCTCGCCGAGGTCGCGATGGGCAGTCCATACCAGGAACAAGGATTCGGCCTCGACGTTGACGTAACCACGTACCACGCACCACTCTCCACGCACGAGCTGCTCTTCAGCGAATCCCACGGTCGCGCCGTCGTCACGTGCTCACCGGAGCGCGCCGGCGCGGTCCAGGCGCTCGCCGGCGAGCTGGGCGTCCCGCTGCTCCGTGCGGGTACGGTCGGCAGCCCCGACGGAGCCTTCCGTATCAGGCTGCGAGACGGAACGATCGAGGAGTCGGTCAGCCGGTTGCGCGACGTATATTTCAGCGCCATTCCACGACGTATGGGAGACTGACCCAAGCATGTGCGGCATCATCGGCGTAGCGGGCGTCCCGGACGCATCGCGCATCACATATCTCGGGCTCTACAGCCTGCAGCACCGCGGCCAGGAATCAGCAGGCATGGTCGCGGTGGACGGGGCCAGCGTGGCGCGCTCGCACCGCAGCATGGGACTCGTGTCTGATGTCTTCAGTGAGACGGTGCTGGCCGGGATGCCCGGGGACGTGGCGATCGGTCACACCCGCTACTCGACTGCCGGCTCGTCGGTGCTCGCCAACGCGCAGCCGATTCTTGCGGGCTACCGCGAGGGACCGCTGGCGCTCGCGCACAACGGCAACCTGACCAATGCCGAAGCGCTGCGGTCGGACCTCGTCGCCAAGGGCTCGATCTTCCAGACCTCGTCGGACAGCGAAGTCCTGATCCACCTGATCGCCCGCTCCGAGGCCCGCGAGCCCGAGGACCAGCTGCTCGATGCGCTGGAGCGCGTCGAGGGCGCCTATTCGCTGGTCGTCACCATCGGCCGGACGCTGTACGCGATCGTCGATCCCAGAGGGTTCCGGCCGCTGTGGCTCGGGAAACTGGGCGAGGGCTACGTCGTTGCCTCCGAGACGTGCGCGCTCGACCTGATCGGCGCTACCGCGGTCCGCGAGATCCTGCCCGGCGAATTCCTGCGCATTCAGGGGTCACCGCCGGAGCTCGATCGCCTGCCGGCGCTCCCCGCGAAGCCGCATCGACGCTGCATCTTCGAGCTGGTGTACTTCTCGCGGCCCGACAGCACGATCTTCGGGCGGTCGGTCGACCGCGTGCGCCGGGCCCTGGGGCGCGAGCTGGCGCGCGAGCACCCCGCGGCGGGGACTGACTGCGTCTTCTCGGTGCCCGACTCCTCGAACGCGATGGCGTTGGGCTTTGCGGAGCAGTCGGGTCTGAAGCTCGAGCACGCCCTGATCCGCAACCACTACGTCGGCCGCACGTTCATCAATCCGACGCAGGCCGCGCGCAATGCGAAGGTGAAGATCAAATTCAACCCCGTGCGTGAGGTGCTGGCAGGAAAGAAGGTCGTCGTCGTCGACGACTCGCTCGTCCGGGGGACCACGAGCCGCGAGCTGGTACAGATGATTCGGCAAGCCGGTGCGAAGGAAGTCCATTTCCGCGTCGCCTCGGCGCCGATCACCGGTCCCTGCTATTACGGCATCGACACGCCGACCAAGTCCGAGCTGATTGCCTCGAGTCATTCCCTCGAGGAGATCCGGCTGCACTTGGGCGTCGAGACCCTCGGATATCTGTCGCTCGAGGGCATGAAACGCGCCGCCGGTGGCGATGCGACCGAATTCTGCGATGCCTGTTTCTCGGGTCAGTATCCCACGGCAATTCCCGCTGACACCCAGAAAACCCGCCACGCCACGCCGTTACAGGTGACGTTGGCGGTCTAGAGGCCCACCGCGTCCGTTCAGCGGTTGACGATCCGCGCGGGGATCGTGAGGACCAGCATGCTGCCTAGGCCCAAGACGCCCGCGAGCGAGTAGACGCCGAAGTCTGTCGACCCCGTGCGATCGACGAGCCAGCCGATCAGCAGTGGGCCGACAAACCCAGAGAGATTGCCGAGCGAGTTGATGAGGGCAATTCCAGTCGCAGCGGCCGCGCCGGCGAGAATGGCAGTGGGCAGGCACCAGAACAGCGCGAGCGAGGTCGTCACGCCGGCCATCGCGAGAGACATCCCTGACAGCGCGATCGCCGTGTCCCGACCGTAGCGGACCGTCACGATCCAGCCCGCGGCTCCAACCAATGCAGGAATGACGAGGTGCCACCGCCGCTCGCGCGCCCTGTCCGACCGGCGGCTGATCGTGACCATCGCGACCGCAGCGACGGCGTTGGGCAGAACCGTGAGCATGCCGATCGCCAGCGGGCTCTCGACGCCGGTTCGCCGGATCAGTGTCGGCAGCCAGAATCCAGCGCCGTACAGCCCCGCGATCAGGCAGAAGTAGATGACGCCCAGGAACCAGACTCGGGGCTCCGTGAAGCTCTCCCACAGTGCGTGGGTCGAGGCGTGCTGCTGGTCCGCGGCGATGTGACCCGCGAGGATCTCCTTCTCGTCGGCGGCCAACCAGCGAGCCCTGGCGATCCCGTCATCGAGGTAGGCCAGCACGGCCACGCCGAGGACGAGTGAGGGGAGCGCCTCGAGCAGGAAGAGCCATTGCCAGCCCGCGAGCCCGTGCACTCCTGCCATCGCCTTCAGGATCCAGCCGGAGATCGGCCCACCGATCACCCCTGCGATGGGAATCCCGGTCATGAACAGCGCGATGATCGCGGCCCGCCGGTCGGACGGATACCAGTAGGTCAGATACAGGATCACCCCTGGGAAGAACCCCGCCTCCGCGACACCCAGCAGAAAGCGCAGGATGTAAAACCCGGTCGCCGACGTGACGAACACCATCGCGGCCGAGACGACCGCCCAGGTCAGCATCACGCGCGCGATCCACAGGCGCGCCCCGACGCGGTGCAAAATGATGTTGCTCGGGATTTCGAAGAGGAAGTATCCGATGAAGAAAATGCCGGCGCCCAGGCCGTAGACCGTCTCGCTGAGCCGCAGATCGCTCAGCATCTGCAGTTTCGCGAAGCCGACGTTCACCCGATCGAGAAAGGCCGCGACGTAGCAGGCGAACAGCAGCGGGATCAGGCGCCGGGTGACGCGGGCGTAGAGGCGTCCGTCCGTCATGCTGCAACGATGGATGGTCCGCTCGTCCTGCTCAAGCCTCGGATCACGCGTGACAGTATAAGTTGTGAATGATACCATCTCCTCATGCCCTGCTGAGGCTCGACAAGCCGGGGCCAGGCATCGCCGCCCTGGGCGCCGTCACCTACCCCGGTGGCCAGGGCATGGTGGCGATGAACTTGTACCTGTACGGTGATCAGGCGGCCGCGACCGTCGCCCGTGAGACACCGCGGTGGCAAGCGTGGATGCACAAGCATTTCCCGATGCCGTTGGAGCCCAAATGAGAAAGCTCAAAATCATCGAACACATCTCGCTCGACGGCGTGATCCAGCACTCCGCCGATGGCGGCGATTTCCCCTACAGCGACTGGACCGCGCCCTATCGATCCCCCGCTGGCCGGGATGCGATCATTGCCGCGCAGGGCGAGCGCTTCGATCTGCTGCTTGGTCGTCGCACCTATGATCTGTGGTCGGGCTTCTGGCCCAAGGCGCCAAGCAGTCCGATGGCGGACGGCCTTAATGCAGCAACGAAATATGTCGCGACACACCGTCCGGAAAGTCTTGCATGGGGACCGTTCGAGGGCGTCGGACCGGACATCGTCTTGGGGCTTCGCCGCCTCAAGTCGCAGGACGGCCCGAACCTCATCCTCTGGGGCAGCTCCACGCTGACATCGACGCTGCTCGAGCATGGGCTCGCGGAGGAAGTCGTGCTGGCCGTCTATCCGATCCTGGTGGGCACGGGGAAGCGCTTCTTTGCGGAGCGAACCCCGGGACGCACGTTCGAGCTCCTCAGCTCGAGAGCCTTTCCGTCCGGCATCATCCTCAATGCTTACAAGGTCGCGGGACCATTGAAGACTTAGGTGCCGCCTCCAAGCAGTTTGTCGGCCTCGGCGGTATCCCCACGGCTGTCAGGCAATTCTTGCCTTACCGCTCGCCCGGCCAGAGCGAGC
>DASWDA010000092.1:0-12843 GCA_036395695.1 Gemmatimonadales bacterium | reverse complement strand
ACATCGAGATGGGCGAAGAGCCCGACGGCAAACATGCGATGCCGGAAGACTATGCGGCGCTCTACCTGCAGTGGGCCGGAGCTTTGCACACGGTCGACCCGAAGCTCAGGCTGGGCGGGCCGATTTTCGAAGGCGTCAACGAAGACATCCGGCTCTGGCCTGATGCCCAAGGTCGCACGTCATGGATGGGCCGCTTCGTCGACTACCTCAAGGCACACGGCCGCCTCTCCGACCTGGCCTTCGTCTCGTTCGAACATTATCCGTTCGAGCCCTGCGACATCAGCTGGAAGAGTCTCTACAGCGAGCCGCGCTTGATGAAGCACATCCTGCAAGTGTGGCGCGCGGACGGCGTGCCGAACGATGTCCCGCTGATCGTGAGCGAGAGTCATCTTTCCTGGTCCTTGACCGGGCCCATGACCACGATCTTTGGGGGCCTGTGGCTGGCCGACAACATCGGCTCGTTCTTCGAAGGCGGTGGCGCGGCCTTCTACCACTCGCCGATTCAGCCGCAGGGCGTGCGGAACACCTGTCTCGGTTGGGCCTCGTGGTCCAATTTTGTTTCCGACGAGACCTACGAGATCAAGGGATATACGTCGACCTACTTCGCCGCTCACATGATCAACCTGGAGTGGGTGCAGCACCGCGCCGGCCTCCATCACATGTTCCCCAGCTCCACTGATATCACTGATGCCGAGGGCAATCTTTTGGTGACGTCCTATGCGGTGCGTCGTCCCGACGGAAACTGGTCGTTGATGCTGGTCAATCGCGACTCCACGAGCCCCCACACCGTGCGGGTCGTATTTCAGGATTCGCAGAGCAAGCGTAATGCGTCGTTTGTAGGGTCGGTCACGTCCGTTTCGTTTGGCAGCGAGCAGTATGTCTGGATCAACGATGGACCGAACAGTCATCCCGATCCCGATCATCCGCCGGTGGCCACGCTGCTGCCGGGACCACCGGCGACGTTTACCCTGCCGAAAGCCTCGATCACGGTGTTGCGGGGCAGGGTGGCGGGTCTCAGGGACTGAACGCTTCACCCGCGCCGCCACGCTGCGACGATCTCGAGAATCCCCTCCGCCGGCTCCTCCGTGGTCTCCCACTCGACGGGCGAGCCCGCGTCCAGCAGCAGCCTTCCGACGGCGGCGAAGTCCCGACCCTCACGCCCTTGCCGCGATCCCTCGGCTGCCCAGATCAAAGGTTGCCCTTTGAACTCGCGGTCGCGCACGAGCACCGATGCGCCATGCGCGAGCAGCACCCGCACCGCGTCCGGCCAGCCCTCCATGGCCGCCGAATGCAGTGCCGTCTTGCCGATCCCTGCGTCGGGGCGGTTCGGATCGAAGCCACAGGCCAGCATTGCTTCGAGCGCCCGCACGTCATTGCGCTCCGCGGCCTGATGAAACGCGATGTAGTGGTCGTCCGTGATTTGGTCGCGTAAATCCGGATTCTTCGCGAGCAGCGCTTCAGCCGCATTGCGATCGCCCCGGCTGCACGCCGCGACGAGTCGGTCGACCTCTGCTAGCGCCGGGGACGCGCCGTGCGCGAGCAGCCAATCCGCCACCGCGCGATTCCCGTTCAGCTCGGCGACCGCGTAGGGCGTGCGCCCGTCAGCGCGCGTGCGCCCGATGTCGGCCCCTTTTGCGACCATCGCCTCGGCCAGCGGCACATCCCACGCGCGCGCCACCACGTGCAGCGGCGTCTCGCCGTTCTCGGCGAACACGGCGTTCGGGTCGGCGCCGTGCTCCAGCAGCCAAAGCACGCCATCGGGCGTGCGACTCCAGTTGAGAATCGCGTACAGCGCCGTCGCCCCATCGCTGGCCCATGCTTGATCGACGTTGGCGCCATGCGCGAGTAGCGCCTCGAGCACCGCGATGTCGCCGGCGCTGGCCGCGAGGGGAAGAGTGACGCCGTCATTGGGATCGGCTCCGGCATCGAGCAACGCGAGCACCAGCGGCAGCGACTGCGCCTGGCGCGACGCGCCCCACAGCACGGGCCGGCGCACGTTGTGATGCAGCCACGGAAACCGCGTGTTCGGATCGGCGCCCAGGGCGATGAGGCGCCGAGCGATCGCGGCGAGGCCCTCGCGGCGCGCCGGCGAGTCGTGCGCCATCGTCGTGTAGCAGACGTAGTGGATCGGTTCCCAGCCACGCGGTCCGCCGGGCTTTGTCGCGGGTGACGGATCCTTTGCCAGTCGAGCGTCCACGGCCGGCGCGTCGCCCAAGATCAGCGCCGTATGGAAATTCGCATTCGCGATCCTCGGGTACAGCGCGAGCATCCGTTCGGCGCGGTCGCGCCGGCCGTCTGTCGCCGCTTCGAGGAACTCGGCCAGGGCGGCGTCGAACTCGAGCGTCAGCGCTTCGACGTGGTCATGCAACGCGTTCCAGGATTTGAAGCCGTACTCGCGCGCGAGCATGGTTTGCGCATCGTGCAGCGCGCGCGCCTTGCCTGCGTGGAGCAGTTCCTTGGCTTGGCGTTTGAGCTGGTCGAGGTTGGGACGGGGGGGGAGCTGCTTCGGTGCCATAAAGCCTCCATGCTGAACGCCGGCGGTCCGCAAGCCGGCCAGCACGGAGACAACCGTGCAGTGAACTCGTTAGGAGGGTGGACTCAGTCCTTCGCGCGGACCCGCGTGCGCCCCAAGCGCATGGGAACGATGGTGCGCGGCGCTCGCAACGTCAAGCGATCGGCAGATGGGCGGATGGGCTGATGGGCGGTCGGTGACCTACCGCAAAGCCATCCGACGCACGGATCGATAGAGCCCCCATGTGAGCCGGCCCGCTAGATCGCGCGCCTGATCGAGCTCCGCCCATTTGGACAGCTCGATCAGTTCGAGGTCCTTCACGAGTTGAAAGATGTACGCGAGCTCAGCAAGGGATCCGACTGCTATATCGAGAAAGCGGCGAAACTCCCGTGGCCCTTTCTTCGCCGATCCTTCGGCGATGTTCGCCGCCACAGCAAAGGCAGCTCGTCGGGCCTGGGATGTTAGACCGTAACGTTCTTCGCTCGGGAAGCTCTTGGTTACACGATACGTGACGAGGACAAGCTGATGAGCGGCCTGCCACGCCTCTAGCCCTTCGTAGCGCTTCACGATTCGATCTTAAGCTTGCTGCTCAACCAGAGATCAACCGCCCATCCGCCCATCCGCCCATCCGCCCATCCGCCCGTCAGCCCATCCGTCCAAACGCCACCCCGCGTCGCTCCGGCCCCGCGAGCGCCACCACCCCACCTAGCACGAAGACGAGCGCCGCCGACAGCGCCATCGTCTGTGCGTATGTCGTACGTGCGGCGAAGAGCGCTTGCACGTGCGGGATCTGGCTCGCGACCGCGACGCCGCACTGATACGCGAACCCCGGCAGGAAGCCCCGCACGCCGTCTGGCGCGAGCTCATTGATGTGCGCGGGAATGACTCCCCAAGCGCCCTGCACGAAGAACTGCATGACAAACGCGCCGAGCCAGAGCAGGATGGTGGCGGGTGCGAACGCCCAGATTGGAATCGAGATCACGGCGCCGAGCAGTGCGAAGCCGATCGTGCGTCGCCGGCCCAACCGATCGGAATACAGGCCGCAGATGATACCGCCCACGAGCGCGCCGACCTGTGAGAACGCGGTCAACGCGGCGCGCGTCGTCGGCCCGAACCCCCAATCCCGCTCGAGAAAGGTCGGATACATGTCCTGCGTGCCGTGCGAGACCATGTTCATCAGCGCCATCAGGGCCGTCAGATAGAGGAAGAGCTTCCAGTTCGCTGCGATCGCGCGGCCGAGGTGACTCCACGTCTCATGCCGCGTTTCGCGCCAGACGTCCGACTCCTGGACCCGCGCGCGCACGAACAAGGCGAGCAGCGCCGGCAGGCCGCCGATGAAAAACAGCGGCCGCCAGCCCCAGTGCGGGAAGACGAACAAGTAACAGAGGGCGGCGAGCAGATACCCCGCCGCGTAACCCTGCTGCAGCAGGCCCGACATCACGCCGCGCAGTCGCGGCGCCACCTTCTCCATCACGAGCGACGCCCCCACGCCCCATTCCGCCCCCATCCCGATCCCGAACAACGCGCGCAGAACGAGGAACGTGACGTAGTTCGGCGCGAGGCCCGTGAGCACCTCGACGACCGAGTAGAACACGAGATCGATCATCAACGGCGTCTTGCGGCCGTAGCGATCGGCGAGGAGGCCGAAGATGAATGCGCCGACCGGCCGGAAGAGGAGCGTCAGCGTGAGCGAGAGGGCGATCGCGGCGTCCGACTTGCCGAATTCCTTCCCGATCGCCGTGAGGGTCATGACGACGAGGAAGAAATCGAACGCGTCGAGCATCCAGCCGAGGAATCCGGCGGCGACGGTCGCGTTCTGATCGCCGGCGGCAGCGCGTGGCGATGTCATCCCTCGACAATGCCGAGCGGTGGCGTGCTCTGCCACGTCCCGCGCGTGAAGTCAGGTACATCCTGCGGCGCGCCTCGTGACGCCACTGAGCGCTCGGTCAGCTCCACGATGACGCTCCAGGCTGCCGCGTCGTACACGTTTTGATCGGTGGGCTGCCCGGCGCGCAGGCATTGAATCAGGCGCCAATCCTCCAGGAAATCCATGCCGCCGTGCCCCGCCGTCGCGTTCCGCACGCGGTCCGATTTCCACAGCGGATGCTCGAACGCGTCGTAATAGGCGTCCAGCTTCTCCCACGAATCCTCGGGACTCTTGCCTTCAATGAAGATCCGGTCGGGCCACCCCTGAATAATCCCCTTCGTGCCCTGGACGAGATTCAGGCGACTGTAGGGACGGGCGTTGTTGGTGTTGTGGCCGACATAGATGGTCTGGCCTTTGACGGTGCGGATCAACGTCACGTTGACGTCGCCCAGCTTGTATGCCTCGTGACGGCGCGCATCCGGCTCGGCGAAGTGTGCCGCGGCGTACTCTTCCAGGCCGCGGTGGTTCGAGCTCATCGAAACGAGGAAATCGAACCGATTGCCGCGGTTGATGTCCATACACTGGGCGATCGGTCCGAGCCCGTGCGTCGGGTACAAATTCCCGGTGTGCGTCTGCGACCAGGCACGGCGCCACAACCCTTCGCCTTCCTTGGAAAACTTGATCTCGCGCAGGTCGTGCAGATACCCGCATTCGCCATGCAACAGCTCGCCCAGCATGCCGAGTCGCACGAGATGCAAGGCCAGCATCTCGCGCCGGTCGTAGCAACAGTTCTCCATCATGATGCAGTGCTTCTTGAGCTGCTCGGCGGTGTCCACGAGGTGCCAGCAGTCGTCTACCGTCATCGCGGCGGGAACCTCGGTCACGGCGTGCTTGCCACTCTTCATCGCGGCGAGCAGCACCGGGACGTGCCACTCCCAGGGCGTTGCTGTGAACACCAGATCGAGCTCCTGCTCGGCGCACATGCGCTCGAAGTCGCGCGGGCCACGGGCGTACCCCGCGGGCTTGGGCTGATCGGCCGCAACGACCGCGGCCTGTGCCCGTGCCACTTTCCAGTCCACGATGTCGCAGATGGCCCGGATTTCTGCTCCCTCGATTTTGAGCAGGTTGTCGACGTGGACGCTGCCTTGTCCCCCCACGCCGACAAAGCCGATGCGGACGCGGTCAATGGGTGGCGCGGCAAATGGAGTCATGCGGCGCTGGGGCGTCGGCTGGTCCTGGGCCCCCGGCCCGATGGCGGCACCGAGGGTCACCGCAGCGGTCGTTTGCAGGAATTCGCGACGAGAATGGCGGGTCATGAGTGGCATCCGGCGAGTGGGAATCGCCTACGTTATTGTGCGGAGGCCTCGCCAGCTAGGCTCTACTTGGCAGGGCAGCGCCCTCGGTGTTTCTTTATCCCACTGTCGGACGCAGTTCTACTGCACCACAACTGGAGGGCATGTTGACGCCGATTCAACTGAAGCGTGAGCTCGAGCGCATCGCCTGGGGCCCCGCGCGACTTGCACAGCAGCTTGGCGTGTTTCAATCGGAAGTCCGAGACTGGCTCGCGGGCAAAGATGCCGTCCCGCCGCTCGTCGCTGCAGATATCCGGCGCTTGCCTACACGGTCCTAATTCACCGCGGCGGGATCGTGATGTGGATTTCGTCACCCGGCTGCACCGAGATCGTTTCGGTGCGCGGGTTTTCGAGACCGCCAATCGGGTGGACTTCGAATTGGAGCGGGGAGCTTCTCACGATGTAGGCGGGGATCGTGAAGACCTCGGTCGAGAGCCCCGGAACCATGCCCAGCCGGATGCGTTGCCCCCCCCGCAGCACATAGACGTTCATGTCCAGGAAATTCTGATTCTGCACGCGCAGGGTCGTCCTCGGGTCTGGTTCGCGCGGTCCCGACTTAAACGCCCGGCCGCACCCGGCGCTGAGTAGCGCCAGGGCGAGCAGCACCCCTCGCACCGCATGGACTCGCATCACCTTCTAACCTATCGCTGTGCGGCGTTGCTGCTAGTTGAGACCTAGGGCGTAATACGCACCATTACCGCACCGTGCGCCGGCACGGGCGCGCTGAACCGCCCGGTGGAGGTGCCGAGGTCCGTGTGATTCCAGAGGTCACGCACCCGGGCGGGCCCGCGAATTCCGAGAGCCCGCCAGGACACGGTGATCACGGTCTGTAGCGCGGAACGATTGAATAGCACCACCGCGCGCCCGCTGTCGGCCAGCGGCTTGGCCCAGACCTGGAGATCCGGTACCGGCGTCTGCACCAACATCCCCGGCACGCCCAGCGAGTCCTGATCCACCGCGATCACTTCCTTATTAATGAGGATATCGCGCGTCGTGGCGCTCATGGTGCGCACGTCGTTCCCCGCCATGAGGGGAGCCGCCATGATCGCCCACAGGCTGAAGTGCGCGCGGTACTCGTCGTCGGTCATGCCGCCGTTACCGACCTCGAGCATGTCGGGATCGTTCCAGCCGCCGGGACCCGCGACGAGCGCATACTGACTCGAGAGATCGACGATGCCGATCATACTGGCCCAGCGGTCGCCGATGTCGCCGGTGGTGCGCCACAGGTTGCCAGTGTGTGGTCCCCACGCCCA
This sequence comes from Gemmatimonadales bacterium, assembly GCA_036395695.1. GTDB lineage: Bacteria > Gemmatimonadota > Gemmatimonadetes > Gemmatimonadales > GWC2-71-9 > 20CM-2-65-7. Next base: position 5,859 of record DASWDA010000092.1, on the reverse strand, counting down.
CGGGTGGTTCGAGCCCCACTCGCAGATGCTGAACACGATCGACCGGCCCGCCTTGGCGAGCGCGTCGCGGAACTTGGCGTACTGGGTTGGCGCGTCGAGCCCCTCGGCGTGGCACCAATCCTCCTTGACGTAGTCCACGCCCCACTCGGCATAGGTTCGGGCGTCAACCTCCTCGGAGCCGTACGTACCGGGCCGTCCCTGGCACGTCTGGCGTCCCGCGTCGGTGTACAGGCCGAACTTGAGTCGTTTGGAATGCACGTAGTCGGCGAGCGGTTTCATGCCGCCCGGAAAGCGGGCGGAATCGGCGACGATCCGGCCGGACCGGTCGCGCGCGACCTGCCAGCAATCGTCGATCACGATGTACTGATAGCCGGCATCGCGCATCCCGGTCGCCACGATTGCGTCCGCGGTTTCCCTGATGAGCTGAGCGCTCACGTCGCAGCCGAAATGGTTCCAGCTGTTCCAGCCCATGGGCGGAGTGCGGGCCAGCCCGTTGTCGAGCGGAGGCGGAGAGGCTGCGGCGCCGAGCAGCGCGACCGCGACCAGGCAGACGAGGAACGCATAACGTGCGGACACAGGACGGCCCTCCTTTTGAAAGTGCCTTGGTGATGCGCTGACGCAACGTGGCTGCTGTGGTGCGAACGCCACAGCTGGCCACCGAACGTAGCTAACCCCTTGTCCCGGTCGCGTCACGGAATCTCCGGGTCTGGCGTCAAACTTGAAGCTCACTCGGTCACCTTCCGGAGACCGACGCGATGGCGGACAGCATGCCGTCTTTGAGCTGCCTCGCTCCGAGCGGTGACGCCGGCGGCCAGCGCCGCGACGTCGCCCCGTTCGAAGCTCTTTTTCGCGCACACTATCCGCCCCTCTGCGATTTTGTGTACGGCTATGTGCGGTCGCGCGCTGTAGCGCAGGAGTTGGTGCAGGACTTGTTCCTCAGGCTTTGGGAGCGAGCCGGGACACCCGCCTCGACGCTCGCGGCCTCCTACCTCTATACCGCCGCCCGCAACCGAGCGGTGGACCATCTGCGCCGGGAACGGGTCGCCGCTGCCTGGGCGAAGAGTCCGGCCGGCGGGCCGGGCGCGGCCGCGGCCGGGGCGGACGAGCCGCTGTGTGAGCACGAGTTGCGTGATGCGCTGGAGCGCGCTGTCGCCGAGCTTCCCGAGCGCTGCCGCTTGATCTTCACCCTGAGCCGGTACCGCAATCTCCCCAATGCCGAGATCGCGCGGATGCTGTGCATCTCGGTGAATACCGTCGAACAACAGATGTGGCGCGCGCTGAAGACACTGCGTGTGAAGCTCGCCCCTTACATCCAGTAAAGGTTCGCCCCGTCGCGCGCGTTCTCACGGGAGGGAGGAGACCGTGTGAACGAGGAGCGCGACGGACCTCGTATTGCCCGCTACGTCGCGGGACGCTGCACGCCGGACGAGGCGGCCGAGATGCGCCGCTGGTTGGCGCAAGATCCGGTACGTGCGGCGCTGGTCAACGGCCTGGTGCGCGTGTGGGAGTTGGTTCGCCGGGTGAGCTTCGTCTGGGACGTCGACGGAGCGTGGCGCGCGATGGGGCTCGGCCGCGAGCCGGACCACTCGCTCCCCCTCTCCATGATAGCCTGCCCTGAGCGCAGCGAAGGGTCCCGCAGTTGGGCGTGGCGGGTCGCCGCCGTGGCCGTCGTTGCCTGCGCCACCTTGACGGGCGTCCTGTCGCATCGCAGCCGGGGCGCGGGTGGCGAACCGCTGCGCGAGATCGCGACCAGGCGCGGGCAGCGCGCGTCGCTGCGGCTCGCCGACGGGACGCTGGTCGACCTCGGCGTGGCGAGCGTGATCCGCTACGCTTCGACGTACGGCCGCAAACAGCGGGACGTGTACCTCGAGGGGGAAGCGTATTTCGAAGTCGCCCCTGACCCGCGGAAGCCGTTCACGGTGTACGCGGCCAACGCCATCACGCGCGATCGGGGGACGAAGTTCGGCGTCCGCGCCTATCCCGGTGCGAGTCAGGTCGACGTCGTCGTCGTCGAAGGCGCAGTGGAATTGAGTGGTCGCGTGCTCGGCACCGCCGACCTCGGCCGACTCGACCGCCGCGGCCGCCTGCGCATTGAGCACGGCGCGGACACGGCGGCGTGGTTGGGCTGGCGCAGGGACCGCCTCGTGTTCAACAACACACCGTTGCGTGAAGCGCTCCCCCAGCTCAACCGCTGGTATGACGCCGATCTCGAGCTGGGCGATTCCGCGCTCGGCGACTATCCGCTCACCGCTTCGCTGCATGGCGAGCCGCTCGACAAAGTCCTCGATCTCATCAGCGCTGCATTGAACGTCCGTGTCGTCCGGCGGGGAACGACCATCCTGCTGTACCGCCGGCGGCCGGCGCCGTAATCCAAGGAGACACGGCCCATGTTTCGCTTGCTGTCGCTGGTTTCGCTGCTCGCCGTCGCGACCGCTCCGTGCGCATTGCGCGCCCAGGAGTCCGCTGATGGCGTTCCTGCCCTTGGTCCCCGGTTTCTCCTGGCCACTCGCGCCGCCCGGCGGGTGCCGGTTGATGTCGCTCGCTCGCCGGTCCTGAACCAGCGGATCTCGCTCGACCTGGAGGGGGTGACGCTGGAAGAGGCGCTTCGGGTGGTCTCGAGCAAGGCAGGGCTGCACCTGCTGTACAGCAAACCCCTCGTACCGCTGGGCCGGCCGGTGCACCTGCGCGCGGAGGATATCTCCGTCGCCGGAGCGTTGGCCGAGTTGCTCCTCGCCACAGATGTGGACGTGCTGTTCTCCAGCGGCAATCAGGTCGCACTCGTGCCGCGCTCGCTGGTGGGTGAGACGGGATCGATCCGGGGGACGGTGCGAGACGCCGTCACCAGCGGGCCACTGTCGGGCGTCGCCGTCATCGTGGTGGGAACGCCCTTCGGCGCCACGACCGGACCAGAGGGCCAGTACACCATCAGCGCCGTGCCGCCGGGGACCTACCGGCTGCGGGCCCGGCGGTTGGGCTACGCGCCGCGCGATACGACAATCGTGGTTCAGGACGGGCTGGAGGCTGTCGTCGACGTCCGGTTGCCGGCGAACGCGGTCGAGCTGCAGGCGGTCGTGGCGATCGGCTACGGCGAGCAGTCCAAGGCGACCCTGACGGGTGCCGTCAGCGCCGTCGAAGGGCAAGAGCTGAAGAGCGTGCCGACGGTCAACCTGTCGAACACCATGAGCGGCCGGCTGCCGGGCGTGGTGACGATCACCCGCAGTGGGGAGCCCGGATACGACGGCGCAAGAATCCGGATTCGCGGCAATCACACGCTGAACGACAACTCGGCGCTCGTCGTGATCGACGGCGTGCCGGACCGCGTCGGTGGCCTGGAACGGCTCGACGCGAGCGACATCGAGAGCATCAGCGTCCTGAAGGACGCCTCGGCGGCGATCTACGGTTCGCGCGCGGCCAACGGCGTCCTCCTGATTACGACGAAGCGCGGCAGCGGCAGCAGGCCGGAATTGACGGCGAGCCTCAACCAAGGCTTCAACCAGCCCACCCGCCTTCCCCGTATGGCGGACGCGGCGACGTACATGACGATGCTCGATGAGATCGACGCCTACCGCAATCAGGCGCCTCGCTACGCGGCGACCGAGATCCAGAAATACCGCGACCGCGCGGATCCCTGGCTGTATCCCAACACCGATTGGTTCGCCGCGGTGATCAAACCGATGTCGCTGCAGAACGTCGGGCATGTGGCGCTTCGGGGCACGGCCGACCGCCTCGGCTACTATCTCTCGTTGGGGGGCCAGACCGAGGACGGCTATTACCGCAACAGCGCGACGCGGTACAACCAGTACAGCTTCCGCAGCAACATCGACGGTCAGGTCTCGAGCCACATGCGTCTGCGCTTCGACGTCACCGGGCGGCTCGAGAACCGCAATTTTCCGACCCGCAGCGCGGGGTCGATTTTCCGCGAGCTGATGCGCGGCAAGCCGAACCTCCCGGCGTACTGGCCCAATGGGAAGCCGGGTCCCGATATCGAATACGGCGACAACCCGGCCGTGATCGCGACGCCGGCGACGGGCTACGAGAAAGACGACCGCTACTTTCTGCAGAGCAACCTGGGTGGGGACTGGGAGGTGCCCGGCGTGAGCGGCCTGACCGTTCATGCGAACGCGTCCTACGATGTCGGCTCGCGGGCGGACAAGGCGTGGCGGACGCCGTGGACGCTGTACACGTGGGACTACCAGACGCGCGACGCGAACGGCGAGCCCGTGCTCCAGCCCGCCCTCCGCGGCTTCGGCACGCCGCAACTCGGCCAATATGACCTGCATTCCACCAGCAGCCTGCTGAATCTGTACGCCGAATATCGCCGGGAATTCGGGTCGCACCACGTGGGCATCATGGGCGGCATCGAGCGCCAGAAAGTGGATAGCTCGAGTCTCAGCGGGTTCCGCGACCACTTCGTCTCGAGTCAAGTGGACCAGCTGTTCGCCGGCGGCAAGCTCGGCGATACCAGCGGCGGGACGGAGTGGACCCCCGCGCGGCAGAACTACTTCAGCCGCCTCAACTACGCGTTCAAGAACAAGTATCTCCTCGAGCTGGTCGGCCGAGAGGACGGCTCCTACATCTTTCCCGCGGGCAAGCGCTTCGGCTTCTTCCCGGCGGTTTCGGCGGGGTGGCGCATCTCGGACGAGCCGTTCTTCCGGGACCGCGTGTCGCTGTTCGACGACTTGAAGTTGCGCGTGTCGTGGGGCAAGACGGGCAACGACCGCATCGAGCCGTGGCAGTATCTCCCGACGTACGGGTTCGGAGGCGGGTACGTCTTCGGCGGCAACACGGAAGTCACGAGCGTCTATCAGACGCGTACCCCCAACCCGAACGTGACCTGGGAGGTCGCGACCCAGCGCGACATCGGCATGGACGCCGCGCTGCTCCAGAACCGGCTCTCTATCGTGTTCGACTACTTCAGAGAGCAGCGCAGCAACATCCTGTGGTATCGGAACGCCTCGGTGCCGCAGACGACCGGGCTGAGCCTGCCGCGCGAAAACATCGGACAAGTTTCGAGCTGGGGCTACGACGGCTCCATCGCCTGGCGCGAGCAACTCGCCGGTGACGTCTCCTACGACGTGACGTTCAACTTCGGGCATGCCCGGAACCGGGTGGACTACTGGGACGAGCCGCCGGGGGCGCCGGCGTGGCAGCGCTCGACCGGTAGGTCGATGTGCGTGTCCGTGTCGTCCTGCCCCGGCCTGTTGTATCAGGCGATCGGCATCTTCAGAGACTCGGCCGACGTCGCCAGCCATCCCCATTGGTCGGGTGCCCGACCCGGAGACGTGATCTTTGCGGACATCGACGGCAACGGCGTGATCGACGCGCGTGACCGCGTCCGCCCCGACAAGACGGGCGACCCCGCCTACACCTTCGGCTTGAAGCTCGGCGCCCAGGTCAGTCAGTTCGACGCCACCGTCTTCTTCCAGGGGAGCTTCGATGCGGTGCAGTACTTCCTGACCGAATCGGGTGACATCGGCAACTACACCGCCGAGTACGCCGCCGAGCGCTGGACGCCCCAAAACCCCGATGCCCCCGGGCCACGCGCGTACAACCGGCAGGACGAATACTGGATCTCAAACGCGAACACCTACTTCCTGCGCGACGCGAGTTACGTCCGGCTCAAGTCGGTCGAGCTCGGATACCACTTCCCGTCTCGCCTGGCCGGCCGTCTCGGCCTGCGCGATCTCCGGGTGTACGCCAACGGATACAATCTCCTGCTGCTGGACCGGTTCAAGGTCGTCGATCCCGAGACGCGGGACACGAACGGTCAATACTACCCGCAGCAGCGTGTGTTCAACTTCGGCGCGTCCGTAATGTTCTAGGAGACTACCTGCCATGAACCGCGAGTTCCGTATCGCC
>DASWDA010000091.1:0-5804 GCA_036395695.1 Gemmatimonadales bacterium | reverse complement strand
AGCGCCACGGCGCGCTTTCCCATCTCGGGATCCCTGAGGCCGCTGATCGCGATGACGGGAATCGCCTGCGTCTTGGTCGACGTGCGCAGGCGCTTGAGCGTGTCGAGGCCCGTGCCGCCGGGCATCTGGATATCGAGGAGCACGGCATCGGGCGCGCTCCGCTGTGCCACCATGAACGCCTGCATGGCATCCATCGCGGTGACGACCTGATACCCGACCCCGCGTAGCTGGGCGCCGAGGGTCTCGAGCGTCACGGGATCGTCGTCCGCGAGAAGGATCTTCTTGCCCTTCATCGGGCAGGAATGTACGTCGTGCCGGCTACGCTGTCAGCGTGGTCATCGTACCGTGACCGGAATCGGTGGGGCGAATCCGACGTAGTACCCGGCCCAATTGGTCGTGCGACCCCCGACGAGCAAGCTGGGCAACGCCAGCACGGTCGTCACCAGCAGCGAATCACCTGCCGTATCGATCAGCCCGAGCCAGTGTTCGAGCTGGAGGGCCGGCGTCGGGACGTCCGAAACGATCAGCAGCCAGTATCCGCGCTCGTCGGCGAGCGAGTGCGATCCTCCAAGCTCTGTCAGCTGGAAAACGGACTCGGCCTCGCGCGCGACGCCGGGTACCGGCTTCGCCGCGTCAGATTCTTGCAGGCACGCTCGCGTGTGGGAATCACGGATGTCACCGCCATAGTAGCGGATCGTCAATGCACAGCCTTTCATGGAATGTGCGCCGGCTTCAAGCGGGTGATCGGTCCCCCAGCGTGGTTGTATCTGCTCGATGCCCGCGTCGGTGATGCGCAATACGATGACGTGCGCTGCCGCGGCGATCTCAAAGTGCACCCAGTGTGCCGAGGCGGAGTCGATACCGGGGCCGAAGCCCTCGCCGAGACCGATGCGATTCTGTGGTGTGAGGATCACGGATGGCGGTGGCGGGAGCGCCAGCGCGCAGCCCGCGAGTGTCACCGCCATCGGCAGAAGTAGCACGCGAGGCATGGAACGTTGCGCTAGGGATCTCTCGGAGCGCCGAAGGGCGCGTAATACGCCGCCCAATGCGAGGTGCGCGAGGCAACGAGCGGCTCGGGGATGCTTTGGACGAGAGCCACGAGGGACGTGTCCACCAGTTTCATCAGGGAGAGGCGCCGCATGACGTCGACGGGAGGTGTCGGTGCATCCGAGACAACGAGCAGCCAGTACCCAGCGGCATCGGGCGCTGCGCCGCCCTGGATGAGCTGGTTGATACGGTACTCCACCGGAGCGCCCACGCACGACTCTCGGGTGTCGGGGCGAATCGTGCACGCCTTGCTGCTGACGGTGCGCATCGAGGTGTCGGCCGGTGCCTTTTCACCGCCCCGAAAGTAATGCGTGCCGGGTTTGAATCTGGGGCTGCCGGACACAGGCGCGACCACCTGGACCCCGAGCTCATGTGACACACGGAGCGCGATGACGTAGGCCGGGACCTCGAGTCGCAAGTCAACGTCGCTTGACGTGACAGCGGCGATGCCGGGACCAAAATCGGCGGCCGGTCCAACGCGTGTCTGTGGTGTGAGATCGACCGGACGAATCGCGTGTCGCGCACAAGCAGCGAGCGCCAACACGACCAGGGGACTGACGGACCGTGACCACATGGTGGAAGCACCTCGCGTTGGGAGCGTTTCTCTTCTACACTTTGCCTCATGATCCGTTGCGGGACAATCGTTCTTGCTGGCCGGCCCAATGTCGGCAAATCGACATTGCTGAATGCGCTTGTGGGCGAACACCTTGCCATCGTGTCCCCCAAGCCACAGTCCACGCGTCTGCCGGTGGTCGGGCTGCTCACCAAGGACGACACGCAGTACATCTTCACCGATTCACCCGGCCTGCTGGAGCCCGAATACCGGCTACACGAAGCCATGCGCGCCGCCGCCCTGCGCGCTATCAACGACGCGGAAGTGATCGCCTACCTGCACCCGTTCGGCGAGTATCCGGCCCCGCCGCTCGCCACGGTCGCTCGCCTCGAGCGCGCCCCGCGCGCGCCAATCGTAACCGTCTACACGAAGTCCGATCTTGTGAGTCCGTCCAACCGACCGACCGTCCAACCGTCCGACATTCTTCTCTCCGCCGTCACGGGTGAAGGCATCGACGCCTTGCTCGCCACGTTACGTGAGCGACTGCCGGAAGGTCCCTTTCATTATGATCCCGACGAGCTCGCGACCCAGCCGATGCGCTTTTTCGCAGCGGAATTCATTCGGGAGGCGGCCTTCGAGCAGCTGCATGAAGAGCTGCCCTACAGTGTGGCGTCCGAAATCGACGAGTTCCGGGAGGGCGCCGAGCCGGTATATATTCGGGCCGTGTTGTACGTGGAACGCGAGAGTCAAAAAGGGATCGTCATCGGCGAGGGTGGCCGCACCATCAAGGCCCTCGGCGCCGCGGCGCGCGCCAAGATCGAAACGCTGCTGGGTGGCCGGCGCGTGTTCCTCGACCTGCACGTGAAGGTCTTGCCCAAGTGGCGCCGCGACGAACCATCCTTAAAGCGACTGGGGTATGCCGCCTCATGAGCCTCGCCCCCGACCTCCTCGAGATTCTTGTCTGTCCGAAATGCAAAGGACCGCTCGAGCATCGGACCAATCCGCCCCCCGAGGCGCTCGCGTGCAACGCCTGCCGGCTGATCTACGCGGTCGAAGACGACATTCCCATAATGTTGATCGATGAGGCGAAGCCTTTTTAGAAGAACGTTGGCATGTTGGACGGTTGGAATGTTGGTTCTTTCCAGCATTCCAACCGTCCAACTTTCGGCCCAGGAACCGCCCCTCAACGCCGGCGCGCTGTTCCTGGTGTTTCCCGTGGGCGCGCAGGCCGTCGGGATGGGCCAGACGGCCACCGCCGCGGCAGGGCGGGGGGAAGCGGCATTTTGGAATCCCGCGGGACTCGCGAGCCTGGCGGACGATGAGTTCGCGCTGCACAGCGCGTCGCTGGTCGCCGGGCGCAGCAATGTGTTGGGGGCGTATTTTCCCTCGCGCGGCATCGGCGTCATCGGCGGCGCGGTGTACCTGGTCGACTACGGGGATCTCGAGCGCACCGATCCCAACGGCAACACCATCGCGCGCATCGCACCGCGCAACTTCGAATTCCTCGCATCGTACGCCACGAACCTCACCGGCGCGGTCGCGTTCGGGATCAGCTACAAGCTCGTCCAGTTTCGCGTCGACTGCAGCGGCGACTGCCGCGACTTTCCCGCGGGGACGGGCGCGACGCACGCACTCGACCTGGGCGGACAGTTCCGCGTGGGTCCGGGCGGCCCACTGCGCATTGGCGTGGCGCTCCGCAACATCGGGTTCCGGCTGCAGGTGCAGAATCAGGCGCAGGCCGATCCGCTGCCCACGCGGCTCGCCGTCGGCGCGCAATACGAGGTCCGACTGCGTCCTGCCACGGGACGCGGACTCGATCAAGCCTTTGACGTGAAGCTCGCCGCCGATGTCGACAGCCCCTGGGGACAGGTGGGGCAGTCGGAGACGCGCCTCGGCGTCGACGTCGGCTACCAGCAACTGGTGCGGGTACGCGCCGGCTACGCGTTCGTGCAGGACGGATTGAGTGGACCGAGTGTGGGACTCGGGATCGAAAGCGGCTCGCTCGGCGTCGATCTGGCGCGCGCGTTCCTCACCGGCTCCGATCTGCAGGCGGACAGCCCCACCTTCTTTTCCTTCCGGGTCACATTCTAGTGCAGCGGACGGCGGCACTGGCGGGCATCGCGTCGATCGTCGCCGCCGGTGCGGTCGTGGCGCAACGGGAGGAGCCCTTGCCGAGCACGTTGGTCCGGCCGCTCGCATCGCTGCTGGTGCCCGGGACCGGGCAGCTGCTCGCGCACCAGGACCGCGGCGCCGTGTACCTGGCGGCGGAGGTGTATCTCGTCTCGCGGTTCCTGCAGCTCGACCACGAAGCGATGCTGGAAGCCCGGCGGTTTCAGAGTCTCGCCTTCGACGTCGCCCGGCGGTCATACCTCCCGGTGCGGCGCGACACCATCTTCGAGTACTACGAACAGATGGAACGCTTCGCCGAAAGCGGCAGCTACGACGGCGATCCCGGTCCCGCGTTCGTTCCTGAGGCCGATCCGCAGACCTACAACGGCGCGGTGTGGCGCCTGGCGCGGCGGACGTTCTGGGAGAATCCCGACGTCCCGCCCGATCCGACGTCTCCCGAGTACTGGCGGGCGCTGCAGTTCTATCAGGCGCGCGCGGTCGGTCCCAACTTCCAATGGAGCTGGCGCGATCATTCGCTCGAGCACGAGGTGTTCCGCGACTACATCAAGCGCAGCGACACGGCATTCCGGCGCGCCCAGAATCAGGTCGGTCTGCTGCTCGCCAATCACGTGCTGAGCGCGGTGGATGCGCTGATTTCCGCCCGCATGAGCGCGGCGGCCGGTCGGGCGGCCCAGATGCAGACCAGCGTCGGACTCGGCACGACCCAAGTTCGCTTTTCCATCTCGTTCTAGTGCCGAATGTCCAATGATCAATGTCCAATGATCATTGGTCATTGATCAGGCAGCACATCGCCAAGGGCTACATTTATTTCGCGATGGGCTTCTCGGTCTTCGTCGAGATGCTCAACACCCGGCACCGCGCAGTTAATTTGACACGGGAGGCGACGAGGCCTAAGTTTCGGCGGATTCTACCCTTACGCGAGGAGTAAGGTGCGGTCGCGCCAAGCCATTCTCTTCTTCTCGCCGGCTGGACGTTCCGTACCTGAGTTCGTGACCGCATGGGTCAACGGGAAGGGGCTGCCGGTCATCTCCCTTCCACAAGCCGCAGGCGTGGAAGAGCGAGTGCTGCGCGCGCTGCCGACGCTGGTGGTGATCGATGCGGACAGCGCGGGCGATGAAGGCATGCAGCTCTGCGCCCGTCTGAAGGGTGATGCGTATACGGCGATCGTACCACTCGCCGTCGTGACCAATCGCCATGCGACGGACGCGGTGCGGAAGTGGTTCGGGGCGGGCGCGGACGAGGTGATTACGCCGCTCTTCGAGCCGGGCGAGCAGGCGGGACGGCTCGACGCCCTGGTGACCCGGGCCGAGCGCGATGTGGCCGTGAATCCCTCGACGCGGCTGCCCGGAACGACGGAGATCGAGCGGGAGATCAAGCGGCGGATGGAGCTCGGCGAATTCTTCGCCGTCTGCTACGCCGACCTCGATCACTTCAAAGAATACAACGATCGCTACAGTTATTACGACGGCGATCGCGTCATCTACCTGCTTTCCCGCATCCTGCATGATGTCGTGCGGGGCATGCTCGGGAAGCAGGGCTTCGTCGGGCACATTGGCGGGGACGATTTCATTTTCGTCCTGCCGATCGAAAACATCGGGCTGGTGTGCAGTGAGATCCTCGATGTGTTCGACACGCTGGTGCCCTACCAGTACAACGAGCAGGACCGGCGGGCGGGCTACTATTTCGGGAAAGACCGGCGCGGCCAGCTGCACCGCGTGCCGTTGATGACGCTCTCGATCGGCGTGGTGACGAATCAGCACCGGCGGTTTGCGCACCCGGCGCAAGTCAGCGAGCTGGCGACGGAAATGAAGAGCTACGCAAAGACGCAGGCGGGGTCGGTCTTCGTGGTGGATCGGCGCCACGACCGGGATCACGGTGACGAAGGAAGCGGAGACAACGAGGCGTGAACGTAACGTGTCCGTCGTGCGAAACGGTGTACCGGGTGGACCCCGCCAAGGTCCCCGCCGGAGGCCTGCGCGCGCGTTGCAGCGTGTGCAGCAACGTCTTCGCGGTGAGCCCCGACGGCGCCAGTCCCGCCCCCGCCCCCGCCCCCGCCCCCGCCGCCCCCGCCGCC
>DASWDA010000090.1:0-27885 GCA_036395695.1 Gemmatimonadales bacterium | reverse complement strand
CGTGTTTCAGCTGTTTCTCCAGAACGGCCGGATCGAAGTCGGTTTTCTGGGCGGCGCGCAGGTGGATCGGCAGGGCAACATCAACACCACCGTCATCGGTCCCTACAAGAAGCCCAAGGTGCGGCTCCCCGGCTCGGGCGGGGCGGCGGAGATCGCGATCCACGCGCAACGCATCCTGATCGTGGCGAAGCTCTCGCCCCGCGGGTTTCCGGCGCGCGTCGACTTCCTCACCAGTCCGGGCCAGCGCGTGGCCAAGGTCATCACCGATAAGGGCGTCCTCGAACGGGACAAGGCGAGCGGCGATCTCGTGCTTGCCGGACTCTATCCCGGGGTCGAGGTCGCTGAGGTACGCGCCGGGGTCGGCTGGCCGCTGCAATCCCGGCCGCGCCTTGCCCGGCTCGAGCCGCCGACGCCTGAGGAGCTGCAGCTGCTCCGCGATGTCCTCGACCCCCAACGGCTGTACCTCCAATCATGATCCTCGCGCTCGCGCTCGTTCTGCAGGCCAACACCGATTCGCTCGCGGTGCACGTCCGCCAGCTCGCCGACTCCTATCTCACCGCGTATTTCGAGCAACATCCTGACGAGGCGACCCTGGATGGCGTCGCGAACATCCGGCACGAGCGGCTGCCCGACAACTCGCCCGCCGCGCTGGCGCGGTGGCAGGAACGCGAAGACGCCTGGCTCGTGGCACTCAGGCACATCAATCCGTCACGCATCGCGGGCCGCTCGGAATTCATCGCGTACGGGATCATGCGTGATGCCATCGAAGGGTCGATCGCGACGCGCGTCTGTCGCTACGAGCTGTGGAGCGTGGCCCACGCCGGGGGCGGCTGGCTGTCGACGATCACTTCGCTCGCGGCGCTCCAGGGCGTCGGCAGCGCAGACGCGCGGCGGCAGGTCCTAACGCGCTGGCACGCCATTCCCGCCTACATCGCGACCGAGATGGCGAACCATCGGGAAGGGTTGCGGCGAGGGTACACCGCACCCGCGAGAAACGTGCAGATCGCGCTGAGTGAGATCGACACGCTCCTCGCCACGCCGATCGACCAATCGCCGCTGTACGATCCGGCGCGCCGCGACTCGACGCCCGGCTTCGGGACCGAGCTGGCGCAGCTCATCGACCACGAGATCATCCCGGCGATGCGCAGCTATCGCGACTTCCTGGCGACCGAGTACCTCGAGCACGCCCGGACGGACATCGGCGTGTGGGCGAATCCGCACGGCTCGGATTGCTACCGCGCCAGCATTCGCGCCACGACCGGCCTCGCACTCACAGCCGATTCGATCCACGCCATCGGCCTCATGGCCGTTGACCAGCTCGAAGACGTGATGCGCGCGATCGCGATCCGCTCGTTCGGCACGAGCGACGTCTCGCGGCTGCTCGAGCGGCTCCGGACCGACACCGCCTTCACGTTCCACACGCGGGACGAGATGCTGAGCACCGCCCGTGAGGCGATCGGGCGCGCGCGCGCCGCGATTCCAAAGTGGTTCGGGCGGCTGCCCCGCGCGCCGCTGGTGGTCGAGCCCTACCCGGCGTTTCGCGAGCGCCAGAGCGTAGGGGAGTGGAATCCTCCGGCCGAGGACGGCAGCCGGCCGGGCATCTACTACCTGTCGACCTACGATCCACGGCACAAGTCGCGCGCCGACCTCGAGCCGCTCTCATTCCATGAGACGATCCCCGGCCACCATCTGCAGGGTGCGATTGCGCTGGAGCGCGGCGACACGATCCCCGCGATCGCGCGCTACCTCTGGTCCGCGGGCATGGGGGAGGGATGGGCGGAGTACGCCGAGCAGCTGGCCGACGAGATGGGGCTGTATTCGTCCGACACGGCGCGGCTCGGCATGCTGGCCGATATCACGTTGTCGGCGACGTTGCTCGTGGTGGACACGGGGATCCACGCGTTCGGGTGGACGCGGGAGCAATCGATCGACTATATCCGGGAGCACACCCACGTGCCGCTGCTCCGCGCCGAGGTTGGCGTCGATCGCTATCCGGTCTGGCCGGCGCAAGGCTTGTCCTACGGATTGGGGCGGCTCGAGATCTGGCGGCTGCGCCGCCTGGCCGAGCAGCAGTTGAACAAGCGATTCGACATCCGCGTGTTTCACGATCATGTGCTGGAAAACGGCGCCGTGCCGCTTCCCCTGCTGCGCGCATCGATCGAACGATGGCTCGCCGCTTCGCGCTGATGGCGCGACGCTATGTGATCGGCGTTGCGTTGTTGGTAGGGGCGCAGCATGCTGCGCCCCTACACGCACAGCGTGCACCCGTTCTGCAGCAGGTCGCGCTGCCGCACGCGTACTACTGGCGCGAGATGTATGTGCCGCAGGCGACCAGTGGGCCCAGCTCCGCCACGTGGTCACCGGACGGCACCGAGCTGATCTACTCGATGCAAGGCACGCTCTGGCGGCAACGCGTTGGATCAACGGTCGCCACACAGCTGACTTCAGGTCCGGTGTACGACTACCAGCCCGATTGGTCGCCCGATGGCCGGACGGTGGTCTTCGCGCGCTATGCCTATGACCGGATCGAGCTGGAGCTGCTCGATCTGGCGTCCGGGAACGTCACGCCGCTCACGACCAATGGTGCCGTAAACCTCGAGCCGCGCTGGTCGCCCGACGGCACGCGCATCGCGTTCGTCTCGTCGCTGTACAACGGCCGCTGGCACATTTTCATCGTGAGCCCCGAGGCGCGCGATGTAGGGGCGCAGCATGCTGCGCCCCTACGGATTACGGAAGACAACGACAGCAAGCTGCCACGCTACTACTACAGCAGGTGGGACCATTACATCTCGCCGACGTGGTCGCCCGATGGGAAAGAAATCATTTTCGTCTCCAATCGCGGCCACATTCACGGCACGGGCGGGTTTTGGCGCATGGACGCGCGCGCCGGTGCGCCACTGCGCGAGCTGCGGTACGAGGAGACGACGTGGAAGGCGCGTCCCGATTGGTCGCCCGATGGCACGCGCGTCGTCTACAGCTCCTACCTGGGCCGCCAATGGAATCAGCTGTGGCTGATGACGAGCGAGGGCGGCGATCCTTTCCCGCTGACCTACGGCGAGTTCGATGCGACCGCGCCGCGATGGTCACACGACGGGCAGCGTCTCGCGTACATCTCGAATGAAGGTGGCAATACGGCGCTGTGGGTCATGGAAATCCCTGGAGCGAAACGACTGCGGGTAGAAGCGCGGGAACGGCGCTATCAAGGCGCGGTAGGTTCGTTGCAGCTGAATATTGTTGATCGCGCTGGTCGTCCACTCGCGGCGCGAATCTCCGTGACGACTCCTGAAGGCCGAGGCTACGCGCCGGATGACGCGTGGCGGCATGCGGACGAAGCGTTCGATCGATCAGAACGTCAGTTCGAGTATCCGTATTTCCATACTGATGGGCGCGCCGAGCTCACGGTTCCGGCGGGCGTGGTGCATATCGAAGTATGGCGCGGGCCCGAGTTCCAGATTTTTCGTGCCGACGTGAGCGTGCCGACGGGTATGCATGTCACCCGCCGGGTCGTGGTCGAGCGGCTCGACAATCTGCCTGACCGCGGGTGGTGGTCCGGCGACGTCCACGTGCACATGAACTACGGCGGCGCCTACCGCAACACGCCGGCGCATCTCGCGTTCCAGGCGCAGGCCGAGGATCTGCACGTCGTCGAGAATCTGATCGTCAACAAGGAACAGCGGATTCCCGACATCGCCTATTTCAGAACGGACGCCGACCCGGTATCGAGCCCCACGTTTCTGCTCAGGCACTCCCAGGAATTTCACACCAGCGTCTGGGGTCACCTTGGGATCCTGGGCCTCACCTCGCACTACTTGCTCCCCGAGTACGCCGGGTATCCCAACACCGCCGCGGCGAGTCTCGCCCTGACGAATGCGGTGGTTGCCGATCTCGCGCATGCGCAGGGAGCGCTCGTCGGCTACGTCCATCCGTTCGATGCAAAGCCCGATCCGGCAGACACCACGGCGCCGTTGTTCTATGAGCTGCCGGTCGACGTCGCACTCGGCAAGGTGGACTATCTCGAGGTGATGGGATACTCGGACCACCTCATCACGTCCGAGATCTGGTACCGGCTGCTCAATTGCGGCTTCCGGCTCCCCGCCGCCGCGGGCACCGATGCGTTTCCCAACTTCGCGAGCTTGCGTGGGCCGCCGGGACTGGTTCGCGTGTTCGTCCGTTCGGGGACGCGCCTCGATCACGAGCACTGGCTCGCGGGAATCAAGGCGGGCAAGACGTTTGTTACAAACGCGCCGCTGCTCGAATTCTCAATCGCCGGTCAGGGGATCGGCGACGAGCTTCGCGTGCCATCCGCGCGGCGCCTTCCGGCACGAATTCGCCTGCGCTCCAACGTTCCGGTGGATCATCTCGAAGTGATTGGCAATGGGCGGGTGGTCGCAACAATCGGGCTGCATGGCGATCGCACGACAGCCGTCGACACGATCACGATTCCCGTGGATCGCAGCGGTTGGTACGTCCTCCGCGCCTATGGCGACAAATCGGAGATGCCGGTGCTCGATCTCTATCCCTTCGCGTCCACGAGTCCGATTTACGTCACGGTGGGGGCGCAGCCGGTGCGATCGGCCGTCGACGCCGCGTTCTTTGTGAGCTGGATCGATCGCATGGACGCGGCGACGCGGGCCAGTCCCGCGTGGAACACGCCGGCGGAGCAGGCCGGCGTGTTACGCACTCTGGCGGCGGCCAAAGCCGTCTTTACGGAGCGAGCTGCTCGAGCTGCATTGCCGCCCGATTCAACTCCTCCGCCTCGGCGCTGAGGACACCCGCGGCGAGCGTGATCTGCGAATCGGCTTCCTTCCAGTTGCGCTGTTCGATGGCTTCCCGCACGCCCGGCAGGGTCTTCACGCCATATCCCGTGTAGAAACCGGGCGCGTAGATCGCGTGATGAAACCACGGCCGCCGCGGTAATCCCTCGCTTACCAGCAACGCGCGCTCGGTCCCAATCAACGTCGCGTTGAGCGCAGCCACGGGGGGTTGTGCGAATGCCGTGCCGGTCGCCTGCGCGTGGGTGAAGGCCTTCTCGTAGCGGTCGGCGGCGCGCGTGATCGCATCGATCGAATTCTGCAGCGGCGCAAAGTCGAGGTGCGGCGGCGGATCCTGGCGCGGCGGCGGCACCGAGTGCTCGCGCGGATCGGCGGTTGCCGCGAAGAGCCCGTCATCAAGCTGGCGGTTGCGCTCGGCCGTTTCCTCTTGAGCGTCCTGCAGCAGCTTTTCCACTTCCTTGCCGTACCGTCCCACCGTCGTCGCGAAGGCCGTGAATTCGTATGGCACCACCTCGGCGTCCGCGAGCCGCATGACCGCCGTCCCGACCGTCTGGGCGAGGGCACGACCGTACACGAACGACGTGTCACTGAATCGCGTGTACCAGGCGAAATCGTCGTAGATGGAGTGATAAATCCCGCCGCCGTCTTCGCCACCGTAATCGAGATTGAGCGACGCGATGCCCAGGTGCTGCAGGAACGGCGAATAGTCCGATCCAGAGCCGAGTGCCCCGATGCGGAGATCGTGCTCCGCCCGAATCTCCTTGCGGCGGTCTGCGCCCGCCGCATCCGCAACGGCGCGCAGCTGCGCGCGCTTCCACACGCTGAGCCGGGTCTCGGGATCTTCGATGTCTCGCGCGACGTCGTTGATGAGACGTTGCAGCGAGTGTGAGCCCGCCATCCCGAGATAGCCACGGCCGTTCGTGTCGCTGTTCAAGTACGCCACCGCCTTGTGCGACAGCTCATCGGCGTGGGCTTCGACCCATTCGGTTGAGCCGAGCAGCGCCGGCTCTTCGCCGTCCCAGGCCGCATAAATGATCGTCCGGCGTGGCTTCCAGCCCTGCTTGAGCAGCTCGCCGTACGCGCGCGCCTCTTCGATCAGCGGCGCCTGCCCGGAGATGGGATCTTCCGCGCCGTTCACCCAGGCATCGTGGTGGTTGCCGCGAATCACCCACTCATCGGGCTCCGTGCTGCCGGGGATCCGCGCGATCACGTCGCGCAGTGTTTTCAGGCTCCAGTCAAATTTGACCCGCAGATGCACGCGCGCCGGACCCGGCCCGACGTGGTAGGTGAGGCCCAGGCCGCCGCGCCACTCCGCTGGTGCAACGGGCCCTCCGATGGCGGCCAGGAGCGGCTGGGCGTCGGCATAGGAAATCGGCAGAACGGGAATCTTGGTGAGGGTCTTCGCCTGCGCGATCGGCAGTCGCGGCGCGTCCTTGGTCGCGCCCACGCCGGGCGTCAGCGGATCCCCCGGATAGACCTCCATTTCCATCACGCTGCCGCGCTGCGCGCCGAGGCGCGGACGCCATGGCCCGCGCGGGTACGTGTCCCCCTGCACATAGCCGTCGTCCCGCGGGTCAGAATAAATCAGGCACCCGACTGCTCCATGCTCGGCCGCGACTTTGGGTTTGATGCCGCGCCAGGAACCGAAGTAGCGCGCGATCACAATCGCGCCCTTCACGGAGATCCCCATGCGCTCGAGTCGCTCGTAATCGGCCGGCACGCCGTAGTTCACGTACACGAGCGGCGCCGTCACATCGCCGTCAATCGAATACGCATTGTAGGTGGGGAGCTGCTCGCTCTGCTGCGCCGACGTGGGATCACCGGGTACCGGCGGCTCGCGCAGGCTGGCGACGAACCGCGTCGGCGCGACGAGTTCTACCACGCGCTCGAGCGGGGTAGGAAACAGCACGTCGAATTCTTCGATGTGCGCGTCGAGGCCGAAGCTCTTGAACTTGCTGAGAATCCACTCGGCATTGTCTCGATCGTAAGGCGAGCCGACGTGATGCGGCCGAGCAGAGAGGTGCCGCATGTAGGACCGGAGCGAGTCAGGTGACGGCAGCGCACGGAATTTCGTCTCCCAGTCACGCTCGATACTGGCCGATTGCGGCGTGAAGCCCCGGAGGTCGTCGGCGGTAGAACCGGCGGGCCGCGCGGCGAGCGTCAGCGCGACGGTGAGCACCAGAAAAAGACGTGCAAGCGAGCGCATCTCTAACCTCTGGCAGAATGGTGGTCGTTTACCAAATGCTCGGCACTTTCTCCTTCGGCCGCACCATCGGGTCGCCTTCTTTGCAGCCGAACGCCTGCGCGAACGCCGGGATGTTCGACAGCGGCCCATTGACCCGCCACTGCTCGGGGGCGTGCGGGTCCACCGTCACCCGCGTGCGCAGCTGCTCGGGGCGCACATGGACGCGCCAGCTCTGTGCGTAGCCAATGAAGTACCGTTGTTCCGGCGTATAGCCCTCGATCAGCCCGGGCCGCCCCTGGCGCGCGAGCCGGCTCTCGAGCGCGTCGTAGGCGGTCAGCAGACCGCCCCAGTCGGCGATGTTCTCGCCCTCGGTGAGCTTGCCGTTCACGTGGAAGGTGTCGACCTGGATGTACTCGTTGAATTGACGTTCGACGAGCGCAGCCTGTTCGACGAAGTGCACCGAGTCGGACGGCTGCCACCAGTCGCGCAGGTTCCCCTTGGCGTCGTAGTGGCGGCCTTCATCATCGAACCCGTGGGTCAGCTCGTGTCCTGCCCAGCTGCCGCCGAGCGAACCGTAGTTCCCGGCATCGTCCGTGTTGGGATCGAACGTCTGTGGGGCGAGGGCGCCGGCGGGGAAGACCATCTCGTTCTTCGACGCGTCGTAATACGCATTGACGGTCGGGACGGTGATGCCCCATTCGGTCGTGTCGACGGGCATGCCCGGCCGGTTGACGGTCCGCTCCCACTCGAAGGCGTTGGCGCTCGCGACATTGAGCACGAACGGCCCTTCCGATTGCCGCAGCCGGGAATAATCTCGCCATTGGTCCGGATAGCCGACCTTCTCGTTCATCCGTGCGAGTTTGTCGAGCGCCTGCGCCCGCGTGGAGTCGGACATCCAGGTGAGATGTTTCAGCCGCTCGCCAAACGCCGTGCGGATGTCGTCGATCACCGCGCGCGCCCGTGTGCGCGCTTCCGGCGGGAAGGTCTTCTGGACGTACGCCTGGCCGAGCGCCTCGCCCAGGTCGCCGTCGGTCTCCCGCAGGCAGCGCTTCCACCGAGGCAACAGGGCCCGCGCCCCGCTGAACCGGGACCGGAACGCGAAGTCTTCCTGGACGAACGGCGTCGAGAGCCACGGCGCGGCCGCCGCGATCGCGTGATACTTGAGATAAGCACGCCAGGTGGCGAGCGGCGTCGCCTGGAGCAGCGAGTCCACGCGCCGCACGAACTCGGGCGCGGTGACATTCACCTTCTGCACGCTCGCCCGCAGTCCGATCGCGCGGAAGTACCGCCCCCACGCGATGCGCGGGGCCAGCGCCGCCAGCTGCGCCACGCTCATGGGGTGATCGGTTTTGACGGGATCACGCCGCTCCACGCGCGTGAGCGAGGCTTGCGCGAGCGATGTCTCCAGCGCCATCACGTCGGTCGCTTGCCGGTCGGCCGTGGCCGAGTCTTGCCGTGCGAGACGCAGCATGGTGGCGACATGCGCTACGAAGGCCTGCCGCGTCGAGTCCGACGCCGGCCCTTTCGCGAAGTAATAGTCGCGATCGGGTAACCCGAGCCCACCCTGGTAAAACCAGGTGATGTAGTGGGTCGCGTCGTGCGAATCGACGTCCGGCGAGTAGCGGAACGCGACGTTGACGCCCAGGATCTGCAGTTTGGCGATTTCGGGCAGGAGGCGCGTGCGCGTCGTGATCGAATCGATGCCGCGCAGCCATGCCCTGATCGGGGTGACGCCGGCCGCCTCAATCGCCGTAGAATCCATGCAGGTCGAGTAGAACGTGCCGAGCTTGCGGGGCGTGCTCGCCGGCGGGAAGCTGTTCCGGCGCGCCGCGGCGTCCTCCAGCACCGAGCGCACGACCAGCTCGTTGCGGTCGCTCATGTCGCGTGTGACGCCCGAGGACGAGTACGCGGCCGGAACCGTGTCGTGCGCGAGCCACGCCCCGTTTGCGAACCGGGAGAAATCGTTGCACGCCGCGACTGTGGTATCCATCCAGCGGACGTCGACGACCTTGAGCGGTGGCCACTCGCCACCGGCGGGTGTTTGGGTACTGGCGACGGCGGGAACGACGGCGAGCAGCGACACGACCAACGACGCGCGCAACATCAGGAGCGGCTCCGGAGAAGGGAGAAGCCGAATCCTATCCCGTGGCGGATGCCTCGTCAAAAGCGGCAGGAGCGGCGGGAGCCTGCCGGGTACTCGTGCGAATCATGACCTGATGCTTCTGTCCGAGCCGCTGCACGGCATTTTCGCGTTCTGCTTCCTTCTTATAGACCGCGGCCACCGCGCTGCCTGATCCGCAGAGCCGCACCCAGATCGGGCCCGTCTCGGCGACCCGTTCATAGAGTGAACGCAGCTCCGGACGTTTCCCGAACACGACCGATTCGAAGTCGTTGCCGCCGAGCCGGCCGATGCTGCCCCAGGTGCCGAGGGCGTCGGCATCGAGCACGACGGCACCACGCGCGGCGGGAGTGGGATTCTGCTCATCCCACCACGCGTAGGCGTCCGGCGTCGCGACTTGCCTGGGCGGGACCGCGACCAGCGCTGGATGTGAGGCGGGAGCGGCCAGCCGGTACTGGCGTTCGCCGCGGCCCCACGCCAATGCGAGCGCCGCGCCACCCGTGAAGAACGCGACATCGGCGCCGAGCTTCGCGGCGAACTGGAGCAGCTCGTGCCGCGGCACGGCGTTGCCGGCGAGCGCGTTCACGGCGTGCAGCACCGCGGCGCCATCGCTCGAACCCCCGCCGAGCCCTGCACGCACGGGAATTCGCTTCGTGAGCTTGATGGTGACGCCGAAGCGATTGCCGGTCGCGTCCAGCACCAGGCGCGCGGCCCGCACCGCCAGGTTCTCATCGGTCGGGCCGAGATCCGGTCCATCGACTTCCAGGGTCACGCCCCCCCCCGAACCGCCGCGCCGCACGGCCAGCTCATCCGCCAATTCCAGCAAGGCGAACGCGGTCTCGATCTGGTGAAAGCCGGATGCTTCGCGCGCGAGGATCCGCAGGAAGAGGTTCACCTTCGCGTGCGCCAGCACACGAACCGCATCGGTCACGCGGCTGCTCCGTCCGTGGCGGTGGGAGCAACGGGGACGGCGCGCAGCTCACCCAGCCGGAGATGGAGGCGAGAGAGCGACCACAGGCCGAGCAGGGTGATAGGAATGAACGTCGTGAGGTGATAGGTCAGGGCGTAGGCGATCGCCTGGCTCGAGTCCACGCTGTAGAGCCGCAACGTCACCAGGGTCGCGGCTTCGAACACGCCGCCGTAACCAGGTGTCGACGGAATCGCGACTCCAAAGCCGATGATGCCTTGCAGGAGCAGCGCCGCCTCGAGGGGGACTTCGAGGCCGAAGGCGCGAAAGCAGATCGCGAATGCCGCCGCATTCTTGATCCACAGCACCAGCGACCAGAAGACGACGCCCGCGAAGCGGCCGGGACTCTTGAGCACCGCGAGCCCCTCGACGATCCCATCCGAGAGCCGCACCACGCGGTCCGCCGCGTGGACCGGCAGCGTGCGCCGCGCGACGCGCTCGACCAGGAACAAGAAGAGGCCTGGCCGATTCGCGACGAGGAGGAGGATCACCAGCACCAATCCGAACAGCACGGCCGTTGACGCGGCGATTGCCGCCAGCGATCGGCCGCCGACGAGCGCATGGGCCGGGAACGATGGCGCGGCGATCGCGACCGCCATCAACCCGAGCATGACGAGCGCGTCGAACACGCGCTCGACGCCGATCGTGCCGAGCGCCGTCGTGAAGCGCACCGGTAGCTGGCGCGAAGCGACGTACGCGCGCGCGACTTCGCCGGCGCGGGCGGGAAGCAGGTTGTTCGCCATGAAGCCGATCGTCGTGGCGTGCCACAGCGGCAACAAGGGGAAGGGGCGGCCATCTGCATCGCGCAGGATCAGGCGCCAGCGAATCGCCCGGACCGGAAACGTGACGGTCGCGACCACGACCGTGAGCAGCAGCAGCCAGACGTTGGCATGCTGTGCGTAGTCCCAGACTTTCCGGGGATCGATCCGGTACAGCACCCAGACCAGCAATGCCGCGCTGATGGCGAGCCCGATCAGCCAGGCTCCCCTCCAGCGGTTTTGCTTACTCGGGTTCGATGGCGAGGACAACGAGATCGCAGACTTCGTCGATGATGGCGCGGAGCGCGTCGCCGCTCGCGCGCTTTGCCGCTTCGCGCAGCTCCTGCGCGCGCCGCCGAGCGCCGGCGCCCTTATAGAGCAGCGTCGCGATGTCGACCGGGTCGCTTCCCCCTCCGCCCCCGTTACCCTGGGGCCGCGGGCCCCCCCCCGGCGTCCCGCTGATCAGCTCCTCGAGCGACGCGGGGCCCACACCGGCGGAAACCATCTGCTGATAGACCGTCCACGTGCCCGCGATATCCGTCGACGACTCAGCGCCGATGGGTGGTCGTTGCGGAGGAGGCACGAGTGCAGGCGCGCGGGTGGCGCCTGAAGTTCTGCTCGGCGCTGGCGGCGGCACAGGCGCGCGCGGCGGTGCCGGGGCGGGTGCCGGCGCCGCGACGGGCGTGGCTCCGCCCAGGCGCCGCACGGCGAGCGTCACCGCCGCGAGCGCCGCGGCGGTCGCCGTCTCGTCGCCTGTGGTGGATGCCGAAAGCAGCTCGCCCGCTTTGCGCAGCTCGGCGGCGAACAGCGCCGGCTGGCTCACCGCGATTCCGCTCGTCACCGCTTCGCGCGCGGCCAGCGCGAATTCGGCGACGCGCTCAGCGAGCGGGCCGCCGCCGCCCGAGCCCAGCGCGCGGAACGTCCCGCCGAGCGTGTGGGCGCGCAGCTCGCGCTGGGTCGCACTGGGGGCGCGCTCGAGCGAGTCCGCGGCCTGGCGCAGATGCTCACCATGGCTCACCAGCTCGACGCGTCCGAGTGTGGCCGGGCGCGCGCTCTCGCTCCCTCCCGGCGGCGTGCCGCGCCGCACGATCGTGGCGACCGTTTCGATCGGCACGATGTCGGGCTCGCTGTCCATGAACTGCACCAGCAGCCCGGCGAACTTCCGGAACTCCGCGCTCTCCGGATCGGGACGGCCGCGCTCGGCCACCTCGCGCGCCGCGTGCGCGATGGACGTCGCCGCCATCTGGAACAGCTCCGCGACCGTGTCGCCGAGCCCTGGCGGCGCGGTCGTGCCGGTCCGGCTCACCTCGCCGATCGTCTGTTCGATGCCTTCCAACAGATCCGGCAGGGGCGGGAGGTCGTTCAGCGCGGCGAGGCCCCGCAGCGGCTGCAGCGCTTTGAGCACCTGCTGCAGCGAGTCGTGCGCCAGCGGATTCGCCCTGAGCGCGCGCCCGGCGCGATCGAGCGCGCTGGCAATCGCGGCGCCTTCCCGCGCGACGAATGCGCGCGCGCCCGCGTCGAGCCCCAGCGCTTCGGCGGCGCGCACCTGGCCCGACGCCCGCCCGCCCAGCTGCTCGAGCTGGCGGGCCAGGGCTTCCGCCTTGGCGGTGTCGGCCTCGGTCCAGCTTGCCGCCTTGCGCACGAAGATTTTGAGGTCGTCGATCGCCCGGGTGGTGATTTGCTTTATGGCTGCGTCCCAGGGGCGCCGGCCTTCGCGCACCCCACGCGCGAGCGCCTCGAGGCCCATCGCCGCCCGCGCGATCCCCTGCTGGCTCGCCATCAGCGCGCTGCCGCGCAGCGCGCGCGCCAGGCGCACCAGCTCGTCCGCCGCCGGCGGGGTGGGCGGCTGGAGCAGGGCATCGAGCCGGTCGAGATACTCCCCCGCCTCGAGGGCGAAGAAGTCCGACATGCCGAGCGGAGCTGGAGCAGATGGGTTAGTCATCGGCCACCAAGGTAAATAAATTTGCCACCCGCTGCACGGGCGCGGCGGTTTTCCCGCGTGCTGCTGCGCACCTGCCCTATGGCAGCGGCTCTACGACTTCCAACTCCTTGTGACAAAACACTCTCGCCGCCTCTGCCGAGGGCACGGCGCTTGCTTTTGTCCTGGCGGGACTCTTCCCGATTAACTCTTCACGGAGGTTGCGTCATGTCCAGGCTCAATACCCTTGCCGGGGTAACGGCGACCGCGGTGGTCGCGCTGCTCGGGTGGAGCTGCGAGGCGAACCGCGCCGCGCTCGCGCCACCGACCGGCGGACCACTGTTTCACTTCCAGCAATTCGAGTGTACACCCCTCAAGATGACGGGCGGCGGTCGCATCGATTATCCGCCCGGCACCCGCGACCAGAATCCTCCAGCCAGCCACGAGTACGAAACGTTCGGAGCGCACGTGATTGCCTCCGGGCAAGTGGATGAGAATGGCACGTGCCTGGCGGACAAGGGCGCGTTGGAGTGGGTCGACCATCGGCCCGAGATGGAGGTCAACGGGCATCCGCTCAATCTCCACGCCACCGAGGTGACCTTCGCCGAGCGGGCGACCGACGCCTCGTGCAGCGATGGGGCCGTGCATTGGGGCGGCAAGCTCCGGGTGCAGAACACCGGGCAAGAGAATCTGGACTTTGAAGTATGGGATTGCGACAACGGTGAGCCGGGCCGCGACGACGGTTTTGCGATCAGCGTGCCGGAGATTGGCTACACCGTGCAGTGTTGGGAGCCCGGTTACAACACCCCAGCGGAGCCGACGTGTTACCTGACGGGCGGCAACCGGCAGTTCCACCCGACCCACTGATGCCAGGCAAGGAGGATACAATGAAAAACGATAGCATCCGGCGGGCGGTCCGTTTCCTGGGACTCGTGCTGCCGTTGACGTGGGCGCCGCGCGCCGCTCTCGCTCAGGGGACCGCGACAGGCCGGTCGTACGGAGTCGGCGTCACCACAGCAACCGTCAATCAGACGGTAGCGTCGACAGTGCTGCCGGCGGGCGAAATGCTCGCGCAGAATCAGGTGAGTGATGCCACGGTGGGGGGGCTGGTCAGCGCCCAGAACATTTTCTCCATCGTCAACGGCGGCGGAACGGACGGCTCCGACGCCGTGAGCAGTGCGACACTCGGCGCCGTGAACGTTCTGAACGGTCTGATCACCGCTGACGGTGTGGTGGCCATGGCGACCAGCACCATCGGCGATGTCAATGCTGAGGGCTCGAGTCTCGCGAATCTGGTCGTGAACGGGGTGCAGGTGGACAACCCCGCTCCGAACACGCAAATGAGCCTGCCGGGCGTGGGCTACGTTGTGCTGAACGAGCAGCTCCCCACGAGCGGTGGAATCACCGTCAATATGATCCACGTCGTGTTGCAGCAACCGGTGCTGGGCCTGCTGGGTAACGTGATCGGTTATCAGACGACAGGCAACATCATCGTCGGTTCGGCATCGAGCAGCGTGAACTGACGGGGCTTGGGCTTGGCTGACCCCGGGGCGTGGCCCCGGGGTTAGCCGGGTCTCTGCACCAGATGCTTCATCCGCCGGACTGCTTCTTCCATTCCCCAGAACACCGCGTTACTGACGATGGAATGGCCGATGTTGAGCTCTTCGATTTCTGGAATGGCGGCGACGGGCTGGACGTTCTGGTAGGTCAAACCGTGCCCGGCGTGGACCGCGAGCCCGATCGCCTTGGCATGCGCAGCTGCCTTACGTAGTTCATTCAACGCATTTTCTCGACGACCTTGTCTCGACGCATTTTGTTTTTTTGACGCATTTGCATATTTGCCCGTATGGATCTCGATGGCGGGGACGCCAAGTGCGCGGGCTGTGTCGATCGTCTCGAGTGACGGATCGATGAACAGACTCACGCGAATCCCCGCGTCACGCAGTTTCGCGATCGCGCCCGCGAGCTTCCTATCACCCTTGCGGAGCGCGAGGCCGCCTTCGGTGGTGATCTCCTGCCGTTTTTCCGGGACGAGCGTCGCTTGAAACGGCTTGAGGCGCGCCGCGAGGCGGACGATTTCGGCGTGGGCGCCCAGTTCCAGATTGAGAACGGTGCGCACGCTGCGCGCGAGCGCGGTGACATCGGCATCCTGGATGTGGCGCCGGTCCTCGCGCAGATGGACCGTGATGCCGTCGGCACCCGCGCGCTCGGCGGCGGCGGCCGCCTGCACCGGGTCGGGCTCGTCGGTCTTGCGCGCTTCGCGGAGCGTCGCGACGTGATCAATGTTGACGTAGAGACGCATGCTGTCTTACCTTCGGGTCACCCCGACCACAGGTCTTGCATCGTGAAGCCACGGGTCGCGATAGCCCTGCTGTTGTTTGCCGGCGGCACCGCCTGCGGAAGCAATCGCGGAGCCGGCACGCCGGTGCCGCAGTCGATCAACGAATCGGTGTCGCAGTTTCTCACCGCGGTCAAGGCCAACGATCTCAAGCGCATGGGGCAGCTCTGGGGGACGGAGCACGGTCCTGCGGCCGGCTCGATGAACGCCGACAAGTTGCAGCAACGCCTCACCGTGATTCAGAAGTACCTCGACCACACCGGCTACCGGATCATTGAAGGGCCGTTGCTCGTCGCGGGGCATGACGACCGGCGGACCTATCGGGTCGAGCTGCAGCGTACGACTTGCAATCAGGTGCTGCCGATCGACGTCGTCCGTACCCGCAGTGGCGGCTGGCTGGTATACGACGTGCATCTCGAAAGTGCCGGCAGTCCGGGAGGGCGGTGCCAGCAGGTGGGGACGGGAACCAGGCCCTAGCGGCGCGCGTTTCACCTATTCAGTCAGCTCCAGCAGAATGCCGCTCGTCGTCTTCGGATGTAGAAATGCGATGCGCCGTCCGCCTGCTCCGAGCCGGGGCGTCTCGTCGATCAGCTCGTAGCCGGCGGTGCGGCAGCGTTGCAGGGTGGCGTCGAGATCGGAGACGCGGTAACAGATGTGATGGATGCCCGGCCCGCGTTTCGCCAGGAATTTCGCTACGGGGCTGGTGGCATCGCGCGGTTCGAGGAGTTCGACGTCGACCGCGCCGAAGTGCAGGCTGACGATGGTGGCGCCATCAGCCGTTTCCGGCCGTCCGGGCGAGAGTCCCAGGACGTCGCGATAGAAGGCAAGGGCGTCGGTGATGCTTGTGACCGCGATGCCGATGTGAGCGACGGACGAGTTCATAGAACGTCAAACTAACGTGTATCGAAGGAGCGTGAAGGGTTATGGAAGATGTGAAGCATCCGTCCGCCGTCACGGACGCCACCTTCCAGGTGGAAGTGGAGCAGCATAAGGGGCTCGCCGTCGTCGATTTCTGGGCGACCTGGTGTGGCCCGTGCCACATGGTCGCGCCGATCATGGATCAGCTGGCCGGCAAGTACAACGGCAAAGTGAAGATCGTGAAGCTGGACATCGACGCCAATCAGGCCACGGCGATGCGCTTTAACGTCCGCTCGATTCCGAGTATTCTATTCTTCAAGGACGGACGCCACGTGGACACGATCGTCGGTGCGTTACCGCCTTTGGCGTTCGAGCAAAAGATCGAAAAGCACCTCTCGTAGCTTCCTCGTCGGAGGACGATGCGCGCGAGCACAGCTCGCCTGACGAATTCGCCGGTTCGCCTCGCGGATCTCCAGTTTCCGCAGGTGAGCCGGCTTATTCATCGTACCCGGCTCGCCTTCATTCATCTCGACAATCTGCTCGCCTACGCCAAGCGCGACCGCGATGGGCGGATCGACGGGTATCTGGCGGCGCATCTGCCCGACGAGTGCGTGCTGCTGTTGTTCCGCAAGGGTGAGGCGGTCAATGCCGCCTCGCTGCATTCCGCCGGCCGCCACGTCATCACCATCACCGAAGCGCTGAAGCGCATGCGCGCCGAAGTCGAGCGCGGCGATCTGACCTACTGCGCCGCGCCGATGGAGCAGCTCGCGTGGATGTACGCGGCGTGCGCCGGCGGCTACCAGGGGCGCTTCCTCGACGTCAATCAGCCCGAGAAGTTCTTCCCCATCTTGCAGCAGGAAAAAGTGACCGGCGTTCTGGAGCTGATTTCGAACGGCCGGGTGTCCTACCTCAAGTTCGATCAGGGGAAGTATCTGAGCGGCCATTTCTGCGACAAGGCGGACAACGTACCGCCGGCCCGCTATCTGGAATCGCTGTTCGACGCGGGCGCAGGCGGCGTCAAGCCGGCGATGTCGGCGGGAACGTTCCAGGCGGGGGACGATCTGCCCGCACAGGCCGCGACCGCGCTCGTGAATACCTACCGCGAGCTGTACTGGCGCGTCGTGGACGCGGTCGAGCGGGAATTCCCCGGCGAAGCAAGACGGCGCGCGCAGAAAGTGACCGCGGCGATCGTGGACACCCATCAAGCGCTGGCCCTCATGAGCGTGCCGCGTGGCACCGATATCCCGGACGCCGTCGTGCGGCCCGAAGAGCTGTCCACGGCGCTGACCGACTGGGCGTTGCAGTTGCTCGAAGGCGCCGAGGTCATGATGCCGGGGACGGCCACCAAAGTGTTGAAGGACGCGACGCGCGAGCATCGCTACGTGCTGCAGGCGGCCAACTTCTACGGCCGGCTCCCCTGGCGGGTGACGTGGTGACGTGGCCGGCACCCTCTACGTCGTCGCGACGCCACTTGGAAACCTCGGCGATCTCTCGCCGCGTGCTGCCGACACACTGAAGCGCGTGGCGGCCGTCGCCGCCGAGGACACACGCCACAGCAAGCCCCTACTCGTGCACGCCGGCTCGCGCGCCGAGCTGATCAGCTTCCATCAGCATTCGTCGGAACGCGCCCTCGAGCGCATCCTGCGCATCCTCTCAGCGGGAAGGGACGTCGCGCTCATCACCGATGCCGGGACGCCGGCGATCAGTGATCCGGGGGTCGTGCTGGTGGCCGCAGCGCGGGAACGGGGGATTCAGGTTGTCACGATTCCCGGCCCGACCGCCGTAGCGGCGAGCTTGTCTGTTTCAGGCATCGGAGGCGACCGCTATGTGTTTCTCGGATTCTTGCCCCGCAAGGGAAGCGACCGCCGCCGGTTGTTGTTGACCGTCGCAGAAAGCGAATGGACGGTGGTGCTGTTCGAGGCCCCCAATCGCGTCACGCAGCTGCTCGCCGATCTGCTGGAGGTGTGTGGTCCGGAACGGCAGGCCGCCGTCTCTCGGGAATTGACGAAGGTGTTCGAGGAGACCCGTGCGGGGACGTTGCAGGAATTGTCAGAACACTATGCAGAGGCGCCCGCGCGAGGCGAGGTTACGGTAGTTGTGGCGGGAACTGGAAAACAGCGGATTGCAGAACCGCCGTACGATCCGGGCGAGCGCGCCAAGGCTCTGCTCGCTGAGGGCTTGTCGCGGAAGGATGTGGCTGATCGTCTGGCCGAAGAAACGGGTATCTCACGAAATGCGGCGTATAGGTTGGTGACCGAATTATGAAAAGAAGGTTGGACGGTTGGAACGTTGGAATGATACTGATCGCGAGCGTCAGCGTCGTCGGCGCCCGCCCATCACCACCTTCCAACATTCCAACCTTCCAACCTTCTATTCTTACCATCGGCCGCCTCCACTACGACGGCGGCGGCGACTGGTACGCGAATCCATCGAGTCTGCCGAACCTGCTCACCGCCTTGCGGGAGCGCACGACACTCCCCGTCGCCGATCGCGAACGCGTGGTGACGCTGACCGGGCCGGAGCTCTGGGACGTCCCTTACATCTATATGACGGGCCACGGCAACGTGCATTTCGCCGACGGGGAGATCCGGAACCTGCGGCGCTACCTGGAGCAGGGCGGCTTTCTGCACGCCGATGACAATTATGGAATGAACGCCTCATTCCGGCGGGAGATCGCGCGCGTATTTCCGGATCATCCATTGGTTGAAGTGCCGTTGACGCACCCGATTTACAACCTGGTCTACGCGTTCCCCAAGGGGATCCCCAAGATCCACGAGCACGACGGGCTGCCGGCGCAGGGGTTCGGCATTTTTTTGGGAGACCGGCTTGTCGTATACTACTCCTACCAATCGGACCTCGGGGATGGATGGGAGGACTCCACCGTCCACCACGACCCTCCCGAGCTTCATGAGGCGGCGCTGCGGATGGGTGTGAACCTCTTCACGTACGCGGTGAGCGTAACCAAATGACCGAGACGGCGCGCCGGCTACGTCGACTGGGGGCTCCCCACGCACGCGCGCGCGCCTTCGCCGTGGTGCTCGGTGGCCTCGGCGCGGCGCTGGCCGCGGCCGCGCTCGGCGTGGCGCTGTCACCGGCTTTCTCAGGAGTGGCCTTGGCCTGGACCCTCGTCGTGGCCAGTGCGGCTGTGGCGATGTGGGCCGTGCGCCGGACTCGTGACGAGGCCGCAGCCCCCAAGCTGGGCAGACTGATCGAGAGTGCGGCCGGCGGACGGGCCGGAAGCGTCGTGGGGGTCGTGACTCCAACGGCCGGCAAGGGGGAGGGAACCGGATCCGCCGCGCTGCTGCTCGCGGCCGATTCGCGTGCGGCCGCCGTCGTGTCACTCGCCGCGCCCAATGTCGATCGTGACATGCGCCGCACCACACGCCGGCGCGTGGCGGCTGGCGCGGGCGCAGCGCTCACCGGTGTGGTCTTGTTTCTGGCGGGCTCGCCCGCGTCGGGCCGCGCCGCCGCGTTCTGGCACCCGATGCGGACCTGGCGGGACGCCCATGCGCCGGTGCGGCTGGCGGTGGATCGGCGGACGGTGCGCCGCGGCGGCAGCGTCACCGCGACGATCACCGTGCCCGGCGGCGAGCGCGTGACACTGTGGACGCGCGGACCAGGTGAGCCCTGGAAAGCGAAAATCCTCTCGCTCGATACAGACGGCCACGTCGTGCAGCAGGTGGGCCCGATCGACGCTGATCTCTTCCTGCGCGCCTCGAGTGGTGGGCGCCGCAGCGGTGAGATCAAGATCGATGTCGCGCTGCCCGCGTTCCTCGCTGATCTCGGGCTCACGGCCCGCTTTCCTTCTTATCTCGGCCGCTCCGACGAGCCGCTGCTCGTGGGTCCGGACGTCATCCCGCTGCCCTCCGGAACGACGGTCCTCACGAGCGGGACGGCAAGCGTTCCCCTCTCGCGCGCTGCCTGGACCCTCGAATCGCGCGTCGAGCAGCTGCACGTCGCCGGGACCCGCATCGACGGGCGCTTTGTGCCAATGGCAAGCGGCACGTGGCGACTGCAAGCACTGGCCGGGGATGGCTCGGCGCTCGAGGGCGCCGCGCCCGAGCTGCGGCTCCTGATCGTGCCCGATTCGGCGCCCGTCGTCACGCTGCCGGTACCGGCTCGCGATACGACGCTGCCGATCTCGCTGCACCAGCAGCTCGTCGCCGACGTGCGCGACGACCATGGGAT
This sequence comes from Gemmatimonadales bacterium, assembly GCA_036395695.1. Lineage (GTDB taxonomy): Bacteria > Gemmatimonadota > Gemmatimonadetes > Gemmatimonadales > GWC2-71-9 > 20CM-2-65-7. Next base: position 7,782 of record DASWDA010000090.1, on the reverse strand, counting down.
CAGCCGGTTATCCGTCGTGAGCTGGCGCGTGAGCCGCACCGGACGGGTTGGTGAGGCGGTGCGGGAATCGCTCGACATCACGGGCGTCGGTGATCGGGCCATCGTGCAGGGACGGCTCGATGCCGAGAACCGTGGGCTGTTGCCCGGCGACACGCTGCGGCTCTACGTCGAAGCGCTCGATAACGCTCCGGTGCCGCACAGCGGGCGCAGCGCGGAAATCGCGCTCCGGCTCCCGAGTATGGAGGAGCTGCGCGCGGAGGCGCGTGAAGCCGCCCGGGCAGTCGCGAACGCGGCCGATTCGGTCTCTGCCGCGCAACGCGAGCTGAGCGATCGTACACGCGATCTCGCGTCTGAACGAAATCGAGACCAGGACGGCCGGACGGCCGGACGGCCTGACGGCCGCAGTAGCCAGCAGCAGCAGGGCTCGATGTCGTTCCAGTCGACGCAGCGTGCCGAAGAGGTCGCGCGCGATCAGGCCGCGATGTCGCAACGCGTGCAGGAGCTGGCGCAGGCCGTCGAAGAGATTGCGCGCGCGGCAAAGGCCGCCGGCGTCGACGACAGTGCGTTCCAAAGCCGGCTGCGCGAGGTGCAGGAGCTGTTGCAGCGGGCGCTCACGCCGGAGCTGGAGCAGCGGCTGCGCGAGCTGCAGGACGCCCTGGCGCGCCTCGATCCCGAAGCCACCCGGCAGGCGTTGCAGCGTCTGGCGGAAGCGCAGCAGCAGCTCCGCCGCGAGCTCGAGCGCAGTGAGGAGCTGTTCAAACGGGCGGCCATGGAGGGCGAGCTGGCCTCGCTCGCCAAGGACGCCGAGGACCTGCAGCGCCGCCAGACGGAGTGGACGAAAGAAGACGCGCAGCATCCCGACTCGGCCGCCGCCGCGGCCGAGCGCGATCTGGCCACCGCCACCGATTCGCTCGCCAAGGGTGTGGAGCGCGCGGGGCAGAGTGTCCCGCTGCAGCATTCGCAGGCGGCCGCGCGCCGTGCGCAAGGCGCGATGCAGGAGGCGGCGAACTCCGCGAGCCAGCGTGACTCGCGCGGAGCCCGCACAGCCGGACAGGAAGCCGCCGATTCGCTGGCGCAGCTCCCCGACGAGCTGCGGCAACGGCGCGATTCGCTGACGTCCGCATGGCGGCAGGAAACGCTGGACGCGCTCGACCGCGCGCTCGCGGAGACGGCGGCGCTGGCCCGCCGCCAGCAGGAAGTCGCCGACGCACTGCGCGCCGGCGAAGCCGGCGCAGCGACACGCGCGCACCAGGCGGCCATCGAAGAGGGCACGCACGCGATCGAGCAGGAGATCGGTGCCGCCGCGGGGCGGCATGCGCTTGTCTCGCCGCAGCTCGAGGCCGCGCTCGGCTACGCGCAGAACCAGATGAAACAGGCGCGCGAGCAGCTCGAGCAGGGCGATCCCAATTCCGCCACCGCGGCGCCATTCGCGGAGCAGGCGCTCGATGCGCTGAACGCAACTGCGCACGCGCTGGTCCGCACAGCGGAACGCGTCGCCGGGGCGAAATCAGGCTCCGGATTCCAGGAGGCGCTCGAGCAGCTCGCCCGGATGGCGCAGCAACAGCAAGGCATGAACGGCGACGCGCAGGGCCTGCTGCCGATGATGGGACCGGGAGGGGACGCGGTGATGCAACGGCTCCGCGAGCTCGCGGGACGCCAGCGCGCCCTCGCCGAACAGCTCGAGCGCCTGCAGGCGGGCGGCGACGCCAGCGCCGCCGGTGCGCTGGCGCAGGAAGCGCGCGAGCTCGCGCGACAACTCGAGGCGGGCAGGCTGGACGCCCGAACCATCGAGCGGCAACAGGGGCTCTATCGCAAGCTGCTCGACGCCGGCCGCAGCCTCTCGGGCGATGAGCCCGACCAGCAGAAGGAGCGCACCAGCCGCTCCGCAACCAGCGCCGATAGCATCCACATCCCGGCCGCGCTCCTCCCAGGGGCGGCCGGCAGCGGTCCAAAACTCCGCTACCCCACGTGGGACGAGCTGAGCGGACTCACGCCCGAGCAGCGCCGCATGGTGCTCGAGTACTTCCGCCGGCTCAATGACACGAAGCATTAACCTCGCGCTCCGCCTGATCGTTGCACTGCCGGCGCTGGCTCACGCTCAAGCCATTGGCCCCGGCTTTGAGCTGGAACGCTCCGGCCGCTACGCCGACGCGGCCATCGTCTATACCGCGACCGTGCGCGGCGATCCGACCAACCTCCCGGCGCTGCTCGGCCTCGAGCGGACGCTCTTCATCTTGAACCGGATGCCCGAGCTGCTGCCGCTGGTGCAGAACGCGCGCGCGCGGCTCCCCGACAGCCCGGCACTGCGCAGTCTCGAGCTGCGCGTGTATGCGGCGCTCAATCAGCTCGATTCGTTGGAGACCATCGCGCGCCGCTGGGCAGCGAGTGCGCCGCAGAGCGAGGCGCCCTATCGCGAGTGGGGGCAGGCGCTCGCCGATCGCCGCATGTGGGATGAGGCACGGCGTGCGTTCCTGATCGGCCGGCGCGCGCTGGGCGGCGACGGCACGCTCGCCGCGGAGCTGGCCGAGCTGGAGCTGCGGGCGGGGAACTGGGAGGCCTCAGCCGCCGAGTGGGGCCGGGCCGTCACGCGCACGCCCGACGTCCAGCCCAACGCCCAAAACCAGCTCGCCGATGCACCGGCCCCGATGCACGACCGCGTGGCCCATGTGCTGACGCTGCCCGGCGCGTCGGTAGGCGCGCGCCGCCTCGGTGCGGAGCTGCTGCTCGGCTGGGGACAGCCCGCTGAAGCGTGGGCCGCGATCGAGCCGACGCTCGCTCCACCCGATAGCGACACACCCACGGCGCTGCGTCGCTTCGCTGACCTCGCCAGCACGCTGACTTCGCCCGAAGGACACCGCGTCCGCGGTCTCGCGCTGACGCGCTGGGCGGAAATGGTACCGTGGTCGCTCGGCGCGCGCGCGCGCGCGGAAGCGGTGCGCGAGCTGCTGGACGGCGGCGACAAGGTCGGCGCGCGGCGCGTGCTCGAGGGACTCACGACCGACTCGACCGCGCCCGCCGAAACCCACGCCGTTGCCGAGGCGGCGTTGCTGCAGGTGCTCATCGCGGACGGCCAGCTCGATGTCGCCGAGGAGCGACTCTCGGCGGCGCGCTCGGGGCTCACGGCGGACGACCGCGCCTCGCTGCGGCTGGCGCTCGCGCGGGCGCGCGTCGCGCGCGGCGAGCTGGATCGCGCCGCTGCGGCGCTGGGGAACGACTCGAGCATCGTCGCGGTGGCCCAGCGCGGCTGGATCGCGCTGTATCGGGGCGACCTGAAGGCGGCGATGGAGTCGTTCCGGACGGCCGGTCCCTACGCGTCCGACCGCGCCGCGGCGACGGACCGCACGGCCATGATGGCGATCCTGCAACGGATCCAGCAGGAGTCGAGCCCCGAGCTGGGCGCCGCTTTGCTCACGCTGGCCCGCGGCGACTCGGGTCAAGCGATCGCCGCGCTCCGCCGAGCCGCCGCGCGATTGCCGGAGCAGGGAGGCCGCCTCGAGGTGCTGCTGCTCGCCGGTCAGGTCGCCGCGCAGAAAGGCGGTGAGCAGGAACCTACGGCCACGGCGCTGTTCGATGAGATCGTGCGGGCCGGCGGTGAAGGGGCAGCGCCCGCGGCCGCCGAGCTCGACTGGGCGCGGCTCCTGGTGCGCGAGGGCCAGAACGCCGCAGCGATTCCCCATCTCGAGCATTTGATACTGACCTATCCGAACAGCGCGTTTGTACCTGAGGCCCGGCGCGTGCTCGAACGAGCAAAAGGGGCGATTCCGAAGTCATGAAGCGGCGAGACTTTGTAGGGACGGTTGGAAGGTTGGGCGGTTGGACGGTCGCCGGCCATTGGCTCGGCCACATTCCAACATTCCAACCGTCCAACATTCCATCGCTTCTTGTCCCCATGGACGACTCCCAAACCGATCATCTCAAAGCCTACGGCCTCACGTACAAGGCGATCCAAAACGGTCTCAAGGCGGAGTGGTTGCTCAACTATCGCGGCGGTTCATTCCTCATTCCCGATCTCGACGCGCTGCGGCGTGACGCGGCACTCAACGGCATTCGCACGGAGCCGGTCGACAGCGCCCTGACGGCGGTGCGCGGCGAAATCGAAGCGAACAACATGGACGCGGTGCCGCTCGAGAAGGCGCCCAAGGTCGCCGTGTACGCCCCGCCGAACGCCGCGCCGTGGGACGACGCCGTCACGATGGCGCTGCAGTACGCCGGCATCCCGTTCACCAAGATCTGGGACGCCGAAGTCATGAACGGCGGCTTGCGGGACTACGACTGGCTGCACCTGCATCACGAGGACTTCACGGGCCAGTACTCGAAGTTCTTCCTCATCTACTCCGGTGCGACGTGGCTTGCCGAGATGGTGCAGCGCAACAGCGACATGGCGCGGCGGCTCGGATTCCAGACCGTGCCGGATCTCAAGAAGGCGGTGGCGCGCACCATCCGGGGCTACGTCGAGAACGGCGGCTTCCTGTTCGCCATGTGCACCGCGACCGAGACGATCGACCTCGCGCTGGCGGCTCACAACGTCGACATCGCCGCCACGTTCGCCGACGGCACGCCGCTCGATCCCGACGCCGACGCCAAGCTCGATTGGTCGCAGGCGTTCGCGTTCACCGGCGCGCATATCGAACCGAATCCGCTCGTCGCGAGCTTCTCCGACATCGACGGCCACCAGGTAAACGGCGGCGCGCGGCGCCAGCCGCTAGGCGCCTTCAAGCTGTTCAACTTCAGCGCCAAGATCGATCCAGTGCCGACGATGCTGGTGCAAGGCCACCGCCAGGTGATCTCGGACTTCTACGGCCTGACGACGTCGTTCGTTCGCACCAGGCTGAAGCCGGGCGTCACCATTCTCGCCGAGGAGGAAGGCGCGCCCTGGGTCAAATACATCCACGGCGACCTGGGGAAGGGGACCTGGACGTTCTTCGGCGGGCACGATCCGGAGGATGCGCAGCATCAGATCGGCGATCCGCCGACGGACCTGTCGCTGCATCCGCATTCGCCGGGCTACCGGCTGATTCTGAATAACGTGCTGTTTCCCGCCGCGAAAAAGCGCGAGCTCAAGACGTGAGCGTCGAGCGCCTGACGGCGGCCGCGCGCACTCTGCTGCAGCAGGAGATCGCTGCGGCCCACGGGCGCGAGGTGTCGTTCGTGGTGCGGTTCGATCCCAACGGCACGCTCAGCGACGCGCGCGTCGTGGCGCGCGGCACGATCGATGCCGTGCTGGCGCTGCCCGGCGTCGCGACGCGCGGCGAGATGCTGATCCACAATCATCCGAGCGGGTTTCTCGAGCCGTCCGGGGCCGATCTCCACGTCGCCGCCCGCCTGCATGACGAGGGCGTCGGCTTCGGGATCGTCAACAACGACGTCTCGACGCTGTACATCGTGGTCGAAATGCCGCGGGCCCGCGTGCTCGCGCGGCTCGACTCGCTCGAGATCGCCAACCTGCTGACCGAATCGGGCCCCGTCGCGCGCGTCCTGGGCACGTCGGCATTTGAGGATCGCCCAGGTCAGCGCGATATGGCGGCCTACGTCGCCGACGCCTATAACGACGGCGGCATCGCGCTGCTCGAGGCGGGGACGGGAGTCGGCAAGTCGTTCGCCTACCTCGTGCCCGCGCTCGAATGGGCGCGTGTGAACGGCGAGCGCACGATCGTGTCGACCAACACGATCAACCTCCAGGAGCAGCTCGTCGGCAAGGATCTGCCGATCCTGGCACGGGCATTCTCGACGGGCGAGCGTGCCGTCACGTTCGCGTTGCTCAAGGGGTGGCGGAACTATCTCTGTCTGTCGCGTCTGGAGCAGGCCCGCGCCGGCCAGGAGTCGCTGTTCGACGAGGGACGTGGTGCCGAGCTCGAGGCGATCGCAGGATGGGCGTCACGCACTGCCGACGGCAGCCTGTCCGATCTGGTCGAAGAGCCATCGAATGACGTCTGGGACGCCGTCGCCGCCGAGTCCGATTTGTGTACGCGCCTCAAGTGCCCGCACTTCGATCGCTGCTTCGTGTTCGCCGCGCGGCGGCGCGCCGCGGAGGCGGACGTCGTTGTCGTCAATCACCACCTGCTCGCGTCCGATCTGGCGGTGCGCATCGCGTCGGACAACTGGCAGGAGGCGGCGGTGCTCCCGCCGTACCGCCGCCTCGTGCTCGACGAAGCCCATCATCTCGAAGACGTCGCCGCCCAGCATCTCGGCACGCAAGTCAGCATGATTGGCGTGCAGCGGCTGCTCGGCCGGCTCGAGCGCAACGGCCGCGGCCTGCTGCCGACGCTCGCGGCGGAGCTGAGTACGCATCAGGACCTGATCGGTGCGGCAAGCCGCGACTTGCTGGGCCGCACCGTGCTCGACGCGCTGGGCGCCGCACGGCGCTGGGCCGAAGAGCTGTTTGGGCGGTTGGGCCGGCGGCTCGAGACGGAGCAGGTGCTGCGCTTCACCGACGCCTTTGCGACCGACAACGTCTGGCGCGAAGGGCTGGACGTCGCGCTCGACAACCTGCTCGTCGCGTTCAGCAAGCTGCGCGACGGCGTCGAGACGATCGCCGACCGGTTGTCGATCGACGATCCCGCCGAGATGCGCACGCGACTGATCGGCGAGCTGCGCGGCGTCGTACGGCGGCTCGACGCCGCGGCGGAGGGGTTGAAAGCGACATTGCAACCCGTCGGGTATCGCCCGCCCATCGGCCCCGCCGTCCGCTGGATGGAGCGGCGCGGCCGCCGCACACCGAACCTCACGTTGTCGGCCGTGCCGCTCGATCTCGCGCCGGTGCTCAAGGAAGCGCTGTTCGACCGCACCGAGACGGTCATTCTGACGAGCGCCACCCTCGCGGCGGGCGGCGAGTTCACGTTTCTCGAGGAGCGCCTGGGCCTCTCGCTCCCGCCCTCGCGCGTCACGGTGCGCGAGATCCTGCCTTCGCCGTTCGATTTCGCGGCCCAGTGCGTTTTCGGCATCCCGACCGACATTCCCGAGCCGCGCGAGGACGAGTCCGGCCATGGCTCGGCGGTGGCGCGCGTGCTGCTCGAGCTGGCCCATGCGTCCGATGGCGGCGTCTTCGGGCTGTTCACGAGTCACGGCGCCTTGCGCCGCGCGGCCGACGCGATTCGCGGCCACGTTGGCGGGCGCTGGCCGCTGCTGGTCCAGGGGGAGGCGCAGCGCGATCAGCTGCTGCGCCGCTTCCGGGACGCGGGCTCGGCGATCCTGCTCGGAACCGATTCGTTCTGGGAAGGTGTCGACGTGCCCGGCCGCGCGCTGCGCGTGCTCATCCTCGCGAAGCTGCCGTTCAAGGTGCCGAGCGAGCCGCTAACCGCCGCGCGGCTCGAGCGTCTCACGGACGCAGGTGTCGATGGCTTCGCCCACTATCTGGTTCCGCTCGCGGCGCTCAAGTTGAAACAGGGATTCGGGCGGCTGATTCGGACCAAATCCGATGTCGGCGCCGTTGTCCTGCTGGACCGGCGCGTCGTCACCAAGCGCTATGGGGCCGTGATGCTCGAGGGACTGCCGCCTGCGGCCCGGGCGATCGGCAACTGGCCCGAGGTCCGGCGCGAGGTGGAGGAGTTCTTCGCGATGCACAGCATCGGCGCGCCGCCCCCGGCTTCTTGGAGCTAGATTAGAGCTGTCTGCTATCAGCCATCTGCCATCAGCCTTCGATTGCTGATGGCTGACGGCAGATGGCCTCTTACCACGAACGCGGAGAGTTAGGAGTGGCAGGATTCAGTAAGCGCGTCGGCGCGCTCCCCACATACCCGATGGCCGAACTGCCGGCGATCAAGCGGAAGTTGATCGAGCAGGGCG
>DASWDA010000089.1:0-2240 GCA_036395695.1 Gemmatimonadales bacterium | reverse complement strand
GGTGATCCGCGTTCCGTCTCGCTCGAAGGCCTCGATGTAGGACCGGATGCGGGATCTGGCATTGGCGAGATCGTGATTGTTCAGGTTCAGGTTCAGGAGATCGATGTACCAGGGCAGCTTGGCGCGATTGGTCACGTAGGTCGCGACGATCTCGCGTGCGATGGGCAGCGTGGTCGTCTTCGAATCGTCGTGGACGTCGCGGTCGCGGGCGGCGAGCAGCTTCTCGTATTCTTCGTCGAGCAGGCGGGCAAAAAGCGCCAAATCGAACGTATCGCCGGCCCTGGCGCCCGTCTTCGGGTCGTCCTCGTTGAGTTGCGCGCCCTTGTGCAGCCATTCCCAGAGGATGCTGACCCGGATCTCGCCGGTCGCCATGTCCTCCATTAAATAGAGCACGTCGTCGTTGCCGAAAAAGTCCGCCGGCTTGAGCGCCGCGGCCTGGAAACCCTGCTCGAAGGCGTTGCCGTACTGCAGGGCGACGCTCAGCAAGTCGCGGGCGCCCCGGACGGTGCGCGGCGCCGGCTCGAGCAGCACCAGCCCATCGGCGTCCTCCTGCGTGTAGGTGAGTGGCGGGAACTTGCGTTCGAGCTGGTTGTCCGCGCCGACCTCCTCCCATACCGGCCGCACGATGTGCACCATCTTCCAGTGCGCCACCCACTTGCCGCTCGCCCCCGCGAGTTGCTCGCGCTCCCCGCCTGCCTTCGCCCTGCGCATGCCTGCGGCGACGCCCGCCGCGGAGCCGACCGGGATGTTGGGCTCCATACCGCCCTGCCACAGAGCGCGGCGGCCGTTCCGATCGGGGGTGTTCACGGCCCGGCGCACGCGGTCCTCGTAATTGCGCATGTAGCCGTAGGTCATGCCGATGGCGTCGATATTGGGGTTGACGAAGCCCGGGTCCCACACCATCGCGTCGGCGACACTGTTGATGTAGTCCCACCGCCCAGTGTTGAAGCCGACGAAGTGGCGGCCGAGGACGGCGCGGATCTCCATCAACTGGAAGGACGCCTCGATGTGCTCGACGAGGACGTAGGCCTTGATCGTGCCTATCGGTAGCCCGAGGTGCTGCTCCAGCGCCGCGAGCAGGTCGTTCCACAGCGCTGCCTCCTCGGCGGTCTGGATCTTCGGCAGGTAGAGGACGATCGATGCCCCCGAGTCGCGTAGGCGCTGGTAGTTGTTGACCACGTAGAGCGCGAGATCGACGATCGAAGCCGAGAAGCCGGTGCCGTCCTTCTCGCGCACGTGGCGGTCGTCGAGGTGCAGACCGCGCGCGCGGAAGATCTTGGTGGTGAAGTCGAGCTGTTGGCGCCAGTCGGCGACGATGGGTCGCCCGAAAAAGCCTTGCGCCCACTGGTTCATCTCGGCGCTGACTTTTTCGGCGACGCGGAGGAAGCGTGGGTCTTTGGCGATCGCGAGCTGGAGGTTGCGCTGGTTGTCGAGCGACATGGTATCGACCTGCCCGAGGGCGTCCTCGCCATCGAACATCCAGCCGTCAGCGCCCGAGAGCAGAGCGTAAGCGATGTTGCGCAGGCCGCTCTCGGTGCTCGCCCGTGGCCGAGTGGCCGGCCCAGTGCCTTGGATCCACTGGCGCATCAGATCGGCCGGGATCTCGCTCCCGTCGAAGTTTCCGTCGCGGGCGTCCTGAACGCGGATGCCCGTTCGCGGAATCAGCGCCTGGGGATCGAGGAAGGCAATGCGCTGCCGGTCGCGCTCCCGCGTCAGTCGCCGCGCGATGCGCCTTGCCATCAGCTCGTGCTGGTCACGGTTGAGCGGCGCCAGAACCTCCAACGCCTCAAGCGCCGCCGGGGTGTAGACCTCGGCGTACGCCTTAAGCACGCTGTCGCGGTAATCGAGTCTTCGAGTCATCTTCCTCTCGTACCCCAAAACTTATGCTCCCGAGGGATCTGGACCCATTGCGGATAAACGCGCGTTGAACTAAACCGCTGCATTCGTCGAATGCTCTTGACCCCTCCTCAATCTTCACGTTCTTCCGGAAATGTGGGCATGTTATAGATCTTGATTCTTTCTTGCTCCAATACAAGGAGTGATAATCTTGCATCTCGATAGCGGAAGTATCGCAAAGTTTCAACGTGAACTGGGGGCGATGGGTTACAAATTCCAATTCGTTACCCTGGCCGGTTTCCACGCGCTCAATTACAGCATGTTTCAACTCGCGCAAGGCTGTCGCGCTCGAGGAATGGAGGCGTGTGCGGAACTGCGAGGTTCACCCGAACAAGAACAGTTTC
>DASWDA010000088.1:0-10001 GCA_036395695.1 Gemmatimonadales bacterium | reverse complement strand
TATGCACGTCAGTCGCGGTACCGCACTCTTGAGCATCAGCGCGCTCGCGCTCGCCATCTACGCGTGCGAGACGTCGCGGCGAATTGGCGGCATCCAACCTGACGTCGTTTCACCGGTCATCGCGCTCACGAACGCCGCGGGCGATACGCAGGATATCGCCGGCGGGCTCCGCTTCACCGTGCAGGCCGTCGACAACCTGGGGCTGAAGAGCGTCGACCTCTCGTTCAGCGGCGGTCTCATCGCGGTGCTCGATACGACATTCCGCAGTCAGGTCAAGACCTACGCCGTCGCTCACACGCTCACGTTTCCCTCCGGCTCCGGCGCCGGCGGCAGCATTCAGATCATCGGACGCGCCACCGATGGCGCCGGCAACTTCGCCGAAGACACGATCACGATCTTCCTGTCGAACGTGCAGGCGCTGCGGGTGCGGCTGGTGCTGCCGTCCGTGGGCGCGCTGGCGTCGACGGGCAAGGGCATTCCGGTCGACGTCATCGCCGTGCAGAACGGTGGTATCACGAAGATCGGTTATCTCGTTGCGCCGGCGGGGAGCGTGACCAACCCGACCTCACCGCCCAAGGATTCGATCGTGTTCAGCCCGCCGTTTGCAGACTCGGTCGAGTACGTGGACACACTGGTCGTCGTGCCGGCGAGCGGGACGTTCAACATCGTCGGATTCGCGGAGGACTCGGCGGGCCGGCGCGGCTTTAGCGGCGTCGTCACTGTGACGATTCAGTCGGTCGCGACCGACAATGCCCCGCCGGTGGTGGCGCACCGCGTCGCGGATCGCGTCGAAGTGGACGACACCATCCACGTCCGCGCGCAGGATCCGAGCGCCATCTCTTGGATCGGGTTCGAGGTGGATACGGGCAACGGTGTGCGGATGAAGTTCGACACCGTGAACGTCGCCGCGGGCAACCTCAGCGACATCACGCGCAACTTCTCGCTGGGATTACAGGGCCTGCAGCCGCTGCCCCACACCATCGTGGTGAAGGGGTATGCGTGCGACGCCGCCGTGGCGCGGAACTGCTCGTTCACCAACAGCACGACGCTGATTCCGAGCGCGCCGATCCGGATGAGCAAGGGGATCGCGCCGTCGTATCAGGCGCCCATGGCGCCGCAGGGACTGATCGACACGATCGTCGTCGTGGCCGGCATCACGCGCCCGCTGCCGTTCGGCGGCCGCATCGCCGACGCCATCTTCAACGGCAACGACTCGAGCCTTTATCTCACGAACCCGACACTCGGGCGCGTCGAGATCTTCCAGGTCGCCAACACGGCGTTCGTCGCGGCCGGCATTCCGACCGCCGGACCCGTGCCGTGGGGCATCGCCTTGTGGCCGCGCGACACGCTCGGCCATTACGGCGACACGATCGTCGTGGCGAACGCGGGCGGCCTCGAGCTGTCGGTCATCGACGTCCGGGCCGGCGTGCGCCGCCTCGCCTGGCGCCAGGATCTGCCCGACTACCTGATCGAGACGTATAAGGTGCTCGTCGCGCCGCTGCGCGAGGAGATCAACCTGTTCGACGTCTCCGACCGGCCGCAGTACGTGGGTACCGTGTGCCGGGTGGCGAGCGGGACCCCCAACTGTTTCGCCGACTCCATCTTCGCGATCTACTCGACGACGCCGACGCTGAGCAGCACGTCGCCGTTCGCCGGCAAGGCGACGCTGCGGATGGAGAAGTTGATCAACACGAGCGACACCACCCAGCTGTTCGGCCACCTCTTCTGGGAGCTGGCCGGTGACAGCACGCTCACGAGCGTCGGCCGCGACACACTCCGGATCGAGATCCGGCGCGGCCGCCCCTACAACCAGCAGAAGGTCATTCTCTCCGCCTGCGCCGGCGTGACCGTCGATCTCGCGCATTTCGGCCTGGGCGATTCGACCTACGTGCGCAACTCCGGGAACTTCACCCACGCCATCATCGGCGAGGGCGGCAACATCAAGACCGACTTCGCCCGCGTGATGGGGTATACGACCAAAGCGCCGTTGACCCACGGACCCGGCACGGCTCGGCACTGTTTTACTTCGGATTCGACGGCGGTCCGTTTCACCGACGATACGGGTGAGAATCACCTCGACAGGGGTGTGACGCCGGAAGTCGACGTCAGCGACTTCATCAGCAACACCGGCGTCTCGATCCACTCGGTCGCCACGAATTTCAACGGCGGCACGAACATGGTCCGCGCCGACTCGATCTACTTCCTCGACGAGGGGATGAAGGTCAAGGGGACCACTCCCGCGCCGCTCGGCGCGTTCGGGATGGACATGAACTACAATCATTCCTTCCTCGCGGGCTCTCCCGGCACCCCGACCTTCGGCGGCTCGGGCAACCCCAATGACCGCATCGCATTCTCGGCCCGGGCCGACGGCAACATTGACGTGTGGGATACCTTCTTCTTTAATCAGATCGGCACGATCGTGGTGCGCGATCCGATCATCGGGCCGCTGCGCGTCGCGCGCAATCTGGCCAACACGCGGCAATGGCTGTTCGGCGTGACACCCGTCGGCGTCGTGATGATCGAGCTGCCGGTGGTCACGAACCCGAACCCGTCGCACCCGATGTGGGGGCCACCGCTGCCGATCAAGTAAGCCGGCGCCTTCGGGCCCGGGTGCAACACACACGAGCCCGACGCACGTCGGGCTCGGCTGTTATAGGGAGATTGACAGCGTGTCGAATGTAGGGGCGCAGCATGCTGCGGCCCTACTGGAGGTGGGATGACATTTCGGTTTACGACGGCCGGCGAATCGCATGGCAGAGGCCTGGTAGGAATCCTCGAGGGGATTCCGGCGGGCCTTGCCATCTCTGCCGCCGACGTGGACGTGGAGCTGAAGCGCCGCATGGGCGGGTACGGCCGCGGCGCCCGCATGAAAATCGAATCCGACCACATCGAGTGGCTGTCCGGCGTCCGTGCCGGCGAGACCCTCGGCTCCCCCATCGCCATGCTGATCTGGAACCGCGACTGGGAGCACTGGCAGGACGTCATGGCGCCCGAAGCGGATGCCACTCCCGATCCGCAGGGCCGGCGCCGCCAGGTTACGAGGCCTCGCCCCGGCCACGCCGATCTCGCCGGATCCCTCAAGTATGACCGCACGGATGCGCGGGATATCCTGGAGCGGGCGAGCGCGCGAGAAACCGTGGCGCGTGTGGCGTGCGGCGCGGTGTGCAAAACCCTGTTGCGGCAATTCGCGATCGAAATCGGATCGCACGTGGTGGAATTGGGCGGTGTCGTCGCGAATGTGGGGGCAGGCGCGAATGTAGGGGCGCAGCATGCTGCGCCCCTACCCACGCATCCCCCGCTGCCGACGAATATCAACGAAATCGCCGACCAAAGCCCGGTGCGCTGCCTGGATCCAGACGCCGAGCGGGAGATCGTGGCGCGGATAGACGCCGCGAAGGCCGCCGGCGACACCCTCGGCGGCATCGTCGAGGTGGTCGCGCTCGGCGTGCCCGTGGGCCTCGGCTCGCACGTCTCATGGGACACGAAGCTCGATGGGCGGCTCGCGCAGGCGTTGATGTCGATTCCGGCCGTGAAGGGTGTCGAGCTGGGGCTCGGGTTCGAGGCGGCGCGCCGCAAGGGCTCCGAGGTCCATGACGAGATCATGCCTGGTCTCTCGCGGGCCACGAATCGCGCGGGCGGCACGGAAGGCGGCATGAGCACGGGTGAGCCGCTCCTCGTGCGGGTCGCGATGAAGCCGATTTCCACCCTGATGTCGCCGCTCAAAACGGTCGACCTCAAGACCGGCAGCCCGGCGCAGGCGCAATCGGAGCGCTCCGATGTGACCGCCGTGCCTGCCATGGGGGTCATTGCCGAAGCGATGATGGCGATCGTGCTGGCAGAGGCGCTGCTCGAGAAATTCGGGGGCGATGCGTTGAGCGAGCTCAAGCGGAACGTGGACGGCTATCTCGCGCAGGTGCGCGCGCGTACGCAGTCCGTTCCCCCTCTCCGCATTGCGGAGAGGGGGTCAGGGGGTGAGGCATGAAACGGCACATCGTGCTCATCGGACTGCCGGGCGCCGGCAAGAGCACGGTCGGCCGGCTGGTCGCCGAGCGGTTGCACGCAGGATTCGTCGACATCGACAACCTATTGATCCGCAAAGAAGGAAAGCCGATCGCCATGATCTTCGCCGAAAAGGGCGAGCAGGCGTTTCGGGAGATGGAACGCAAGGAAGTCGAGGCGGCGCTCGGCAATGAGCCCGCCGTGATTGCGCCGGGCGGCGGCTGGGCCGCGCAGCCGGGCGCGCTCGACGGTGCAAGATCGCGCGGGTACCTCGTTTATCTGAAGTCGCGCGCCGAAGTGGCAGCCGGCCGCGCCGAGCCGTCGGGAACCCGGCCCGTTTTGATGGGTGATGACCCAGTGGTCCTCATGCGGGAGCTGTACACCGCCCGCGATCCGTTCTACGCCAAAGCCGACGCCACGGTGCTGACTGAAGCCAAAAGTGCCGAAAATGTCGCCGCCGAGGTCGTAAAGCTTGCGCAGACGGGTGCCGGATGGTAAAGATGCGAACCCTCTACAGGTTGAACTGAGGTTGATGGGTGCCTGATAACGAAGAAGAAGTGAAACCTAAAAAGAAGAGAGCGCCGCGAAAGAAAAAAGTCGCGGACGAGACTCTCCCGACGGTGGATACTGAAGACACCGACGCCGCTCCTGCAAAGGGCGGCGCACTCGTCATTGTGGAGTCCCCGACCAAAGCGAAGACGATCGGCAAGTACCTCGGCCGTGGCTACACGGTCAAAGCGACCATCGGCCATTTACGCGATCTGCCGAAGCGCGAGCTCGGCGTGGACGTCGACAACAACTTCGCGCCGAAGTACGTGACTATTAAGGAAAAGGCGAAGACCCTGGCCGAGATCAAGAAGGCGGCCAAGGCTGCTGATCGCGTGCTACTCGCGACGGATCCTGATAGAGAAGGTGAAGCGATAGCCTGGCATGTGGCGTCCCAGTTAAATGGAAATGGAAATATCCGGCGGGTGTTGTTCCACGAGATCACCAAGGACGCGGTCGCCGAAGCCCTGGCCAATCCCCTCGACATCGATCAGCGCAAAGTCGACGCGCAGCAGGCGCGGCGCGTCCTCGACCGTCTGGTCGGCTACAAGGCGTCGCCGGTGCTGTGGAAGAGCATCAAGACCGGCCTGTCGGCAGGACGCGTGCAGACGGTGGCGCTGCGGCTGATCATCGAGCGCGAAGAGGAAATCCGGAAGTTCGTACCGCAGGAGTACTGGACCGTGGCGGCCGATCTCGAGAAGGACGGCCAGGCGTTCCAGGCGCGGCTGCAGAAGCTCGACGGCAAAAAGCCCGAGATCAAAGACGAAGCCACCGCGCGTGCCATCGTCCGTGAAGTCGAAAAGCTGCCGTTCGTCGTCACTTCGGTCTCGACGGGCGAGCGCCGCCGCAAAGCTCCGGCGCCCTTCACGACGAGCACGATGCAGCAGGAAGCGGCCAAACAACTGGGGTTTTCGGCCGGCCGCACGATGCGGGCCGCCCAGAAGCTCTACGAGGGCGTGGAGCTGGGAGAGCAGGGGTCGGTCGGTCTCATCACGTACATGCGCACCGACTCCGTGCGCGTGTCGGATGCGGCGATCAAACAGGCCCGCGAGTACATCAACGCCCAGTTCGACAAGCGCTATCTGCCCGACGAGCCCAACGTCCACAAGGGCGGGCGGGGCTCGAAGGTCCAGGATGCGCACGAAGCGATCCGGCCGACTGAAGTCGGCCTCAAGCCCGATGACCTGAAGAAGTACCTCGAACGCGACCTCTTCAAGCTCTACCAGCTCATCTGGCGCCGCTTCCTCGCCTCGCAAATGACGCCCGCCGTCTACGAAGCGACCAAGGTCGACTTCGAACTGGCGGGCGGCCGGTTCCTGTTCCGCGCCACCGGCTCCCGCGTGCTGTTTGACGGCTACCACGCGCTGTACAGTGAAGCGCACGAAGCCGAGGACGCGAAGACGCTGGACAGCCTCGCGCCGATTCCGGCGCTCGCCGAGGGCGACCGGGCGACGCTCAAGCAGGTGGTGCCGAGCCAGCACTTTACCGAGCCGCCGCCGCGCTTCAGCGAAGCGAGCCTGGTGAAGGAGCTCGAGCGCCTCGGAATCGGGCGGCCCTCGACCTATGCGGCGATCATCTCGACGCTGCGCACGCGCTGGTATGCGACCGCGAAAGACCGGCGCTTCCAGCCGACGCCGCAGGGCGAAACCGTCTGGAAAGTATTGAAGCGCTCGTTCCCCGAGGTCTTCGAAGTCGGGTTCACGGCGAACATGGAGAACGAGCTCGACAAGGTCGAAGAGGGCGACCTCGACTGGCAGGCGGTGCTCGGAGAGTTCTGGGTGCCCTTCAACCGTGCGCTGGAAGCGGTGGACATCAACAAGATCATCCATGAAGTGCACGACCTCTCGGGGCTCGACACCGAGAAATGTCCGAAGTGCGGCTCGCCGCTCGAAGTCAAAAGTGGCCGTTTCGGGCCATACATCGCCTGTGTGCGTTACGCTTCCAAGGAGTGCGACTACTCGCGGTCGATCAAAAAGGACAAAATCCCCGATCGGCCGTCCGACGAGATCTGCAAGGAGTGCGGTGCGCCGATGGTCATCAAGACCGGGCGCTTCGGCGAGTTCCTGGCCTGCACGCGCTACCCCAAGTGCAAATACACGCAGCCGGTGCCGCTCGGCATCAAGTGCCCCAAGTGCAGCGTCGGCGATCTCGCGGAACGGCGCACCAGGAAGGGCAGGACGTTCTACGGTTGCCTGCGCTACCCGGATTGCGATTATTCCACCTGGAACAAGCCGGTCCTCGTTCCGTGTCCGAGCTGCGGATTCGTGGGCATGGAAGAGATCAAGTCCAAGACGACGGGAGAAACGACACGCAAGTGTCTCAAGTGCGGGCACACGATGGTGGTGGAGGAGTCGGCCCCCGAAGCCGAAGAGGTGACGACGTAGGGGCGCAGCATGCTGCGCCCCTGCACACCGTCGTTGTTGGCGGTGGTCTCGCGGGCTGTGAAGCCGCCTGGGCCCTCGCCGAGCGGGGAGTACGTGTAACGCTGCACGAGATGCGGCCGGTCCGCATGACGCCGGCCCATCAGACCGAAGGCCTCGCCGAGCTGGTCTGCAGCAACACCTTCAAATCGGTCGAACCGACGCACGCGCACGGTCTGCTCAAGGCCGAGATGCGGCAGCTCGGCAGCATCGTGCTCGCGGCGGCGGACGCGGCGCGGATTCCCGGCGGCAGCGCGCTCGCCGTCGATCGCGTCGTGTTCTCGAAGGGGCTCGGGGCTCGGGTCTCGGGACACGGGAATATCACGATCGTTCGTGTTGAAGTGACGGATCTTCCCAGCCCGGGCATCATCGCCACCGGCCCCCTGACATCGGACGCACTCGCCACGGCAATCGCCGCGCGGCTGGGCGCGCCGTCGCTGGCGTTCTTCGACGCGATCGCGCCAATCGTGTCCGCCGATTCGCTCGACTACACCCGCCTGTTCAAAGCCTCGCGCTACGGCAAGGGCGGGGGAGACGACTACTGGAACGCGCCGTTCACTCAAGGCCAGTACGAGGCATTCGTCGCGGCGCTCCTGGCCGGTGAGCAGTACGTGCCTGGGCACGAGTGGGACAAAGTGCCGTATTTCGAAGGCTGCCTCCCGGTCGAGGAAATGGCGCAGCGGGGACCGGAGACCTTGAGGTTCGGACCGATGAAACCAATTGGATTGGTTGATCCCCGGGCTGGCGCCCGGGGTCAGCCATACGCCGTGGTGCAATTGCGGCAAGAAGATCGCGCCGCGCAGATGTGGAACCTCGTCGGTTTCCAGACGCGACTGAAAACCGGGGCGCAACAGCGGATCTTCCGGACCATTCCGGGTCTCGAGAACGCGGAGTTTCTCCGGTATGGGAGCATCCATCGCAACAGCTATCTCAACGCTCCCCAGGCCCTAACCCCTCACCTCTCGTCCCGAGACGATCCGCAGCTGCTGTTCGCGGGACAGTTGACGGGGGTCGAGGGGTACACCGAGTCGGCCGCGACGGGAATCCTGGCTGGGATCAATCTCGCCCGCCTGCTCGGCGGCGAAGAGCCGGTCGTCCCGCCGCCCACGACGATGCTCGGCGCGCTGTATCGCTACCTGCGCGAGACCGAGCCCGGCCGCTTCCAGCCGATGAACGCGAACTTCGGGCTGGTGGAGCCACTGGAGAATGCGCCGCGGGACAAGTTCAAGAAGAAGGAAGCGCTCGCGGAGAGGGCTCTGAGGGAGATGGAGCAATTCGTGAAAGTCCTTCAGGACAGTGCTGTGCCGAGCACACCCTTCAGGGTGTGAAACACGAAATCATGAACGAGATCTCGGACTTCGTGACTTTCCTCTCCAAAGAGCGCAACGACTCGCCGCATACCGTCAAGGCGTACGAGCGCGACCTCGGCGCCTTCGCGGCGTTCTGTCAGGACTTTTACGGCGGACCGTGGAGCTGGGCGGGCGTGGATCGGCTCGCGGTGCGCGGGTTCCTGGCGGCGGAGCAGCGCCGCGGTCTGGCCAAGCGCTCGGTGGCGCGCGCGCTGTCGGCCCTGCGCACGTTCTACCGCTTCCTGAACGCCACGCGCGGGCTCCAAATCAATCCGGCGCGCGCCGCCCGAACTCCCAAGCTCGAGAAGACGTTACCGACCTACTTGTCCCGAGCCGAAATCGAAATGCTGTTTGCCGACGCCGAGGCGCGCGCGGTCGCCGGCGGATTCCGCGAAGCGCGCGATCTCGCCATGCTCGAGCTGTTCTATTCCACGGGAATGCGACTCTCGGAGCTGGCGGGACTGAATGATGCCGACGTGGATCTGGTCTCGGATCAGGTCAAGCTGCGCGGCAAGGGGAAAAAGGAGCGCATCGTTCCGGTCGGTGCACACGCGCGGGCGGCGCTGCGGCAGTATCTCACCGCGCGCGACCGGCTGAGCGAGAACCGGCGGGCGCTGTTCGTCAGCAGCCGCGGCAAGCGGTTGACGCCGCGCGGGGTCCAGCTCGCGATGAAACGGCAGTTCGACGGCCTGGCCCGCGGCAAGGCGCTGCACGTCCACGCGCTGCGGCATTCGTTCGCCACGCATCTGCTCGATGCCGGCGCGGACCTCAGATCCGTGCAGGAATTACTCGGTCATGCCTCGCTGGGGACCACGCAGGTGTATACTCATACGTCGGTTGAACGGTTGAAAAAGGTTTATCACCAGGCACATCCAAGGGCATAACAACGCATGCTGCCAGTCATACATAGCACGACGATTCTCGCCGTCCGGCGCGATGGGAAAGTGGCCATCGGGGGCGATGGCCAGGTCACGGTCGGAGAAACCGTGATGAAAGCCAACGC
This sequence comes from Gemmatimonadales bacterium, assembly GCA_036395695.1. Classification (GTDB taxonomy): domain Bacteria; phylum Gemmatimonadota; class Gemmatimonadetes; order Gemmatimonadales; family GWC2-71-9; genus 20CM-2-65-7. Next base: position 684 of record DASWDA010000088.1, on the reverse strand, counting down.
CAACAAGGTGCGCACGCTGCGCGGCGGCAAGATTCTCGCCGGCTTCGCGGGCGCGGCGGCGGACGCCTTTACGCTGTTCGAGAAATTCGAGGAGAAGCTGGAGCGCTATCCGTCCAATCTGCCGCGGGCGGCGGTCGAGCTGGCCAAAGACTGGCGGTCCGACCGCGTGCTGCGCCGGCTCGAGGCGCTGCTCGTCGTCGCCGACAAGGAGCATGGCTTTGTGATCAGCGGCTCGGGCGAGCTGATCGAGCCGGACGACGGTGTGCTCGCGATCGGGTCGGGCGGCTCGTTTGCGCTCGCGGCGGCCCGCGCGCTGCTGGCGGCGACGAAACTCGATCCCGTGGATATCGTACGAAAGTCGCTGGAGATCGCCGCCGATATCTGTGTCTACACCAATGCCAACATCACCGTACTCGAGCTATAGCTATGCCTAAGGCACCCTCAGAGTCGCCTGCGCCGCCCTCCGCCGTCCCTGCGCCGCCCCTCGCCGCCGAAGAGCAGCTCCCGTGGCTCGAGGAGATGCCTCCGAAAAAGATTGTCGCCGAGCTCGACCGCTACATCGTCGGACAGGAGGCTGCCAAGAAGGCCGTCGCCATCGCGGTGCGGAACCGCTGGCGCCGCGCCCAGGCGCCCGAAGAGATCCGGGACGAGATCATGCCGAACAACATCATCATGATCGGCCCG